>NZ_CATKPX010000067.1:0-327855 GCF_949767755.1 Pseudomonas sp. IT-P4
GGTTTCCAGTTGGTTGCCGTGGTATTCGACATTGCTGGGGGACAGGTCGAAGATGCCGTTCACTTGCAGCAGCACGTCATTGAGGTGTTTGTAGACTTCCCGGGGGTGGGTGCTGGTGCCGGGGGACGCCACCAGGAAGATCGGTATATCAAAACCGGTGCGCTGAATGACGTCGAGGGAACCGGCCAGCACATCATTGACCGACACCACGGCCACGGCGACGTCGGTGAAGTCGGTGTGACCGAGCGGGACCACCTCCCGGGCGTTCAGGAAACAAGCGGATGCGCCTTCACTGGCGGCGATTTTCAGGGCTTTCATCGGTGGTGTCTCCTGGCGGGCACTCAATTGTCCGCTGCATTTTTAGAGATCAACTTCCGGGAGAGCCTTCCAGTTCCCCTGATCGGAAATCGTGTCACCACTGGTTATAGAGCATATTCCTGATCTGTCAGGCTTTTACCGCGACCTTGCACATCTTGACGCCTCGCGACCGGCCGGTCAGGCGTGTACCAGCGCAATGGTGAACGAGACCACGATCATGCACGCAAAAGCAAAATTGATATTCATGAGGTTTCCATCCGAAACATGAGTGACGGCGCCATCTTGAACAGGTCACGGGAAAATAAAAAATTCGGCGTAATGATTTGAAAAATCGAAAAAAATGATACCTGGCCGGTTCGGCACCAGATCGCGCGTTCGCTGCCGGTGGAAACCACCATTACCGGCGTGCACACGCTGATCACCGAACGGCATTTGGCGTCTGGCAATGTCGAGGACTATCGGGCGCTGGGGATTGAGGTGGTGCAGGCTTGAGTGGGGCCCTGTGGGAGCGAGCTTGCTCGCTCCCACAGGGGTTGATGTCGACCACAAATATCGAGGCCGGCAAACGAACCCTGTGGGAGCGGGCTTGCCCGCGAAGAGGGCGGCACAAACAACATCAATGCTGGATGTGCAACCAATGGCTCAGCGCAATCGCTCAAGCATCTGGTAGTACCACATGCCGGCGGCGAGCATCGGGTTGCCGAGCAGGTCGCCCATGGGCACGCGGATGTGCTGGCAGGCGGCGAAGGTGTCGAACTGTTCCAGTTTTCCTGTGATCGCCCGGCCCATGATTTCGCCCATGATGTGGGTGGTGGCGATGCCGTGGCCGGAGTAGCCCTGGCAATACCAGACGTTGTCCGACAGCTTGCCCAGTTGCGGGATGCGGTTGATCACGATGCCCATCGCGCAGCTCCACTGGTAGTCGATGGCCACGCCTTTGAGCGCCGGGAAGGTCTGCTCGATGCACGGGCGCAGTTCGGCGGCGATGTCCCGCGAATCCTTGCCGCTGTAGTTGGCGCCGCCACCGAACAACAGGCGACCGTCGGCGGTGAGGCGGTAGTAGTCGAGCACGAAACGGCAGTCGTAGACCGCCAGGTCTTCGGGGTTGATCTGCCTGGCCAGATCGCCCAGGGGCGCGGTGGTGACGATGCCGCCCATGGCCGGGAAAATCTTGCCCTTGAGCTTGCCCGGTTCCAGCTTGTGGTAGACGTCGCCGGCCAGCAGCACCTGGCTGGCGTCGATCTGCCCGTGGGCGGTGCGTACGCCCGGGCTCTTGTGCAGGCCATCGCCGTGGATGATCTCCAGCACTTCGCTGTTCTCGAAGATCAACGCGCCCAGGCTTTCGGCTGCTCGGGCTTCGCCGATGCACAGGTTCAACGGATGCAGGTGCATGTTGCGGGTGTTCTTGATCGCGCCGTGGTAGAGGTCGCTTTGCAGCAGGTCGCGCACCTGGCTGCGGTCGAGCAGGCTGACTTCGTCGCCCATGCCACGGTGTACCGCCTCTTCGTAATCCTTGCGCAAGCCGACCATGTGCGCGGGTTTGTACGCCGCGTGCAGGTGACCGTGCTTGAGGTCGCAGGCGATGCCGTATTTTTCCACGCGCTGCTGGATGATCTGGTGCCCGCGCCAGCGCAGGTTCCAGATAAAATCGTCGACCTCATCACCGATGCTGCGGCGCATCTGTTTGCGCATGGCCTCGTCGCCCGACAGGCTGCCGGTGACCTGGCCGCCGTTGCGCCCGGTGGCGCCCCAGCCGATCTTGTGGCTTTCGACGATGGCGACCTTCAGGCCTTTTTCCGCCAGCTCGACGGCGGTGGCCACGCCGGTGAAACCGCCGCCGATGATCACCACGTCAACCCGGTGCCGGCCTTGCAGCGTCGGGTAATCGGTGTCCTGGTTGAGGGTGGCGGTGTAGTAGGAATTGCAACGTTGAGTCATGTCGGTGTCCAGGCAGAATTGGGAGAAACCAATGCCGGTCAGGTGAGCGCAGTCATTGTGGGATCGCCGCACCGCCGCTCCCACAGGTTCTGTGTATGGCTGAGCTTCACGCGGACCGGGATAGCGAAGGAGGGGGCTCGCCGATCAGGCGGGCAGGATGCTATCCGGCGGACGTGCGGAGTGACGCAGTTTGGAGCGGCGCAGGGCCATGGGCAGGTTGACGATGCGCTTCATGCAATGCCGTCCACGGCCAGCAGCGAGGTGGCCAGGTTCGAGAGGTTCAGCAGGTGCTGTTCTGACGGCAAAGTACGCATGGCGCAGGTTTCCGGCGGCGGAAATCGTCGGTGGCGAGTGGAACAAGCCATCCGGGGATGGCTGGATACTAGGGAGGATTGGGCCGCGTGTAAATGTTTGATTCAGAACATCAGGTGCACGACAAGGCCGATCAATCCGCAGCCGATCAACACCTCGATCACTCCGCGCTTGAATCCAAGCAATGCAACGCCCGCCACCATCGCGATCAGCAGCGAAGGCCAGTCCAGTGCTCCTTCGAAGCCTTTGGGCCACAGCACGTGGTAGCCAAAAAAACAGGCCAGATTGAGAATCACGCCCACCACGGCGGCTGTAATGGCCGTCAGCGGCGCGGTGAACTTGAGTTCGTTGTGTGTCGATTCCACCAACGGTCCGCCAGCGAGGATAAACAGGAACGAGGGCAGGAAGGTGAACCAGGTCACCAGCGTGGCGGCCACGGCACCGGCGACAAACGCTTGATCCGGTCCGAAGACCTGAAGCACGTAGGCGCCGATGAACCCGACGAAGGCGACGACCATGATCAATGGACCTGGCGTGGTTTCACCGAGTGCCAGGCCGTCGATCATTTGCGTCGGCGTCAGCCAGGCGTAGTGACCGACCGCGCCCTGGTAGACATACGGCAGCACCGCGTAGGCGCCGCCGAAGGTCAGCAACGCGGCCTTGGTGAAGAACCAGGCCATCTGGGTCAGCGTGCCTTCCCAGCCGAACAGCGCGGTGAGCAGGGCCATGGGCAACGTCCACAAGATCGCACCGATAATGGCCAGGCGCGCCAGTTTCCAGCCACTGAAACGGGCGTGTCCGGGGGTTGGGGTGTCGTCGTCGATCACGGCCGGGCCGAAGGACTTTTTCGCCGCGCTGTGACCACCGGTCCTGAATTTTTCCGGTGCCAGGCGTCCGCCGAAAAAGCCGATGACCGCTGCGCCGAGCACGATCAACGGAAACGGCATATTGAGCACGAAGATGGCTACGAAGGACGCGGCGGCGATGCCCCATAACCAGCCGTTCTTCAGCGCCCGCGAGCCGATCCGGTGAGCTGCCTGCACCACGATTGCCGTGACCGCGGGCTTGATCCCGTAGAACAGTCCGGCGACCACGGGCACTTCGCCAAAGGCGATGTACACCCAGGACAGCGCAATCAGGATGAACAGCGATGGCAACACAAACAGCACGCCAGCGATCACACCGCCCCAGGTCCGGTGCATCAGCCAGCCGATGTAGGTCGCCAACTGCTGAGCCTCGGGCCCGGGCAGCAACATGCAATAGTTGAGGGCATGCAGAAAGCGTCGCTCGGAGATCCAGCGCCGGCGCTCGACCAGCTCCTGATGCATGATCGAAATCTGCCCGGCCGGCCCGCCGAAACTGATGAAGCCAAGCTTGAGCCAGAACAGGAAGGCTTCGCGCAGGCTGATGGACCGGGGTTGCGGCACATCCTGTTGGGTGATCGGGGAGGGCGTGGGGCTCAAGCGGAAATTCCTTGTGCAGAAAGCTTGGAGCCAATGACTGTAGCTACGCCGGGGCGCGTTGCATAGTCGTCTGATACTGCGTATCTGCCCAGCGCTCGAGGGCCGAGCGGTCGCTGTCACGGGCATCGACCCAGCGCGCGCCGCTCGCCACGTCTTCGCGTTTCCAGAACGGCGCGTCGGTTTTCAGGAAGTCCATGATGAACGCACAGGCCTCGAAAGCCGCTTGACGATGAGGGCTGCTGACACCGACAAACACGATCGGCTCGCTGACCGACAACGGGCCGATCCGGTGCACGATCTCCACGGCCCGGAGTGGCCATCGGGCCCTGGCGTTGTCGATGATTGTTTGCAGCGAGCGTTCGGTCATGCCCGGGTAGTGCTCCAGAAACAACCCGGTGACCGCCTCACCCTGATTGATGTCGCGCACGTAGCCGACGAAGTTGACCACGGCACCCACCCCCGGATCGTTCGCCTGCAGGCTGTCGATCAAGCGGCCGACGTCGAACATTTCACGCTGGACCCGAACCGTCATGCCTCAACCCCCGGTGACCGGCGGAAAAAAGGCGATCTCGTCGTAGTCCTCGATCACCCGGTCCGGATGGCACAGCTCCTGGTTCAGCGCACACATCAGGTTGTTTTCACCCAGCACATGGCTCCACAGCTCACCGCGAGCCATCAGCAGTCGGCGCACGTCCTCGATGGTCTTGAGGCTGTCGGTCAGGGGCAGTTTTTCGCCGCCCAGGTTGAGCTGCTCGCGGTAACGGGCGAAGTAATTGATCAGGATCATTGTGCGTCCTCGAACTTGAAATGACCGGAGCGGCCACCTTGTTTGCTCTGCAGGCGGATGTCGTCGATGACCATGCCGCGGTCTACCGCCTTGCACATGTCGTAGAGGGTCAACGCCGCCACGCTGACGGCGGTCAGGGCTTCGAGTTCGACCCCGGTCTGGCCCTCGACGCGGCAGGTGCCGACGATTTTCACGCTGTCCGGTGTGCAGGCCTTGAGTTCGACGTGGATCGAACTGAGCAGTAGGGTGTGGCACAGCGGGATCAGCTCATGGGTTTTCTTCGCCGCCATGATTGCGGCGATCCGCGCCACGGCAAATACATCGCCCTTGGGGTGGCCGTCGCTTTGAATCAGTTTCAGGGTTTCCGGGCGCATGCGCACCCAGGCCTGGGCCTGGGCTTCGCGCTGCGTCGGGGCTTTTTCGCTGACATCGACCATGTTGGCGCGACCCTGGCGGTCGAGGTGGGTCAGGCCATCGGGGGATGCATCTGCAATGTCTGTCATGGAAGGTTCCTGCGCTTGCCGGCGCGGTGATCGGGTGAAGGCATCATGCCGGGCTGTAAATGCGTGGTGCGTTGCGGTGGGGGACGTGAATCAGGTTGAGGCGTCGCCTGACAAACTGACGCGGCATTGTCGTATTCGCGAAAGTTCACACCCGATGGTTTTGGCGCGGGAGCGTTAGTACCGCTTCGAACATCGGCTTGTTCAACTTTGCACAACATGAAAAGAACCTCGAAGCGCTGGATTAAGTTCAGGCTACGGGTAACTTTTAAACGCGTCTAATCGCTTGTTCCGATGTGCTGATTGGTGATGTCTATCAAGCCGGGCAAACATGTCCGGCTCGGTTTATATAAAACCGAAACTCGATCAGTCGGTCCGGCTGAATAACGTTCGTGCTTCGGCGAAACACTTCTCGGCAATCGCCGAGCGCGGTTCGGTCTTGCGCATCACCAGACCCAGGGGCGCGAGCACGCTGGCATCCGGCAATTCGATGAACGACAGGTGTTCGATGGGCTCTTCCAGGCCGCTGTCCAGTGGCATGATCGCGCAGCAGAAACCCTCGTGGATCGCCTGCAGCAACTGGTAGGTCGAATCGCTTTCGAGGATCGGCTGCGGGTCCAGTCCGCGGCTGCGAAAGCTCAGGTCGATGGATTTGCGGTAGTGCATGCCGTTGCTGAGCATCCCCAGCGGCAGCTCGGCGGCGTCCTCCCAGCTCATTTGCGTGCCGTCGAAATGGAAGTGGCGATTGTCGTACAGCAGGCCGACGCGGGTCTCGCCGATCTCGAAAAACTCGAAATAGCTCGGGTTGACGTGATCGAGGTAGCACACGCCCAGGTCCAGCTGATTGTTGCCTAGGCCCTCGATGATCTGGTCGGAACTCAAGGACGACAGGCTGTACTTGAGCTCGGGAAAGCTGCGGGACAGGCCCTGGATGTAGGTGACCGGGTTGAAGCTGCTCAGCGGCACCAGCCCCAGGCGCAGGTTGCCGACGAGCTGGCCCCGGCACGCGGCGGCCTCGGCGAAGAGCCCGTCGTGGGCGGCCAGCAGGGTCCTGGCCCACGCCAGCACGCGCTCGCCGGCCTCGGTAAAGCCCTCAAAGCGCTGGCCCCGGGTGACCAGCACCAGGTCCAGTTCATCCTCCAGATTGCGCAGGCGCATCGACAGCGTGGGCTGGGTGATGTGGCAGCGCGCGGCCGCCTGGCCGAAGTGGCGGGTCTGCTCCAGGGCGATCAGGAACTTGAGTTGTTTGATGTCCATGACGGCACCTGCTGGAGTGGGAGTGAGGGGGTAAGTATTGACTCAGGTGCGCAAGACACAAGGCGAGGCAGCAATCGTGAGGTGCAGACGATCTCATTGTCCTTGGCGGGCGTCCAATCACTACTATCTAAGGGGTTATCGATGGGCTCTATCATTGATGTGGTTCGTGGTCTTTTTATATTGATAGATCGGCTCGATAGTCTGGTTGGTTAGAGTGATTAGACAGGGCTTTATTTGTCGAATTAGTCTCCGGAAGTCTTTTAATCAATATCTGCCGGAGAACCCCATGAGCGTCAAACCGGATGCATTGTTTATACCTTTGAATATTGCCGTGCTGACCGTCAGCGATACCCGTGAATATGCCAATGACACCTCCGGCCAACTGCTCGTCAGTCGCTTGCTGGAAGCCGGCCACACCCTCAGCGAACGCAACCTGCTCAAGGACGACCTGTACAAGATCCGCGCGCAGGTGGCGAACTGGATTGCCGACGACGGCATCCAGGTGGTGCTGATCACGGGCGGCACCGGCTTCACCGGCCGCGACAGCACGCCCGAGGCCGTGGCCTGTTTGCTGGATAAGCAGATCGATGGCTTCGGTGAGTTGTTCCGGGCGATCTCGATTCTCGACATCGGCACCTCCACGGTGCAGAGCCGGGCCCTGGCCGGGCTGGCCAATGGCACGCTGGTCTGCTGCCTGCCGGGTTCCACGGGCGCCTGCCGCACCGCCTGGGAAGGCATCCTCGCCGAGCAGCTCGACGCGCGCCACCGGCCGTGCAATTTCGTACCGCACCTCAAGCCGATGCAAGCCTGCGGGACGCGGGGATGAGCACTTCACCGCTGATGTCGGTGGAGCAGGCCATCGACCGGCTGCTGACCATGGCTGAGGCGCAGTGGATTGAAGACAGTGAGGCGGTGCCGCTGAGTGCTGCCAGGCAACGGGTGTTGGCCAGTGATCTGGTGGCGAGCCTCGATCTGCCGCCGTGGCCGAACAGCGCCATGGACGGCTATGCCCTGAATCTAGACGGTTGGGGCGGGGAGCCACTGATCGTGTCGCAGCAGGTATTTGCCGGTCACGCCCCTGAAGCCCTGGCACCAGGAACCTGCGCGCGGATCTTCACCGGCGCGCCGGTTCCGCCGGGTGCCAACTGCGTGGAGATGCAGGAGAACACCGAGGTGCTGGATCGCGGACGTATCCGCTTCAAACAGCCCCTGAGCGCCGGCAGCAACATCCGCGCGCAAGGCCAGGAGAACCGCGTCGGCGATGTGCTGTTGCGCGCCGGCAAGCGCCTCGGCCCCTTCGAACTGGCGGTCGCGGCGGCGCAGGGCTGCACCCATGTACAGGTCGTGCGGCGACCACGGGTGGCGTTGTTGTCCACCGGCGATGAACTGGTCGAGCCGGGCACGCCACTCAAGCCCGGCAGCCTCTACAACAGCAACCGCACCTTGTTGAGCCATTGGTTGAGTGCGTTGGGTTGCGAGGTCATCGAGGCCGGCATTCTCCCCGACGAGCCACGCCAGACGCGGCTCAGGCTTGAACAGCTGCAACACACGGCGGACCTGATGCTCAGCACGGGCGGCGTGTCCGCCGGCGACGCCGACTGCCTCGGCCAGGTGCTGCGCGAGTGCGGCAAGCCGTTGCTGTGGAAACTCTCGATCAAACCAGGCAAGCCGTTGACCGTGGGCCACTTCGGTCGCGTGCCGGTGATTGGCCTGCCGGGCAATCCGACATCGGCGTTGGTGACTTTCGGCCTGTTGGCCCGGGCTTATCTGTTGCGGATTCAGGGGGTCGAAGACGTCGAGCCTTTGAGCTTCCCGGTCAGTGTCGGCTTTGCCTGGCCCAAACCCGGAAGCCGCCGCGAGTACCTGCGGGCGAAACTCGAAGGCGGTCAAGCGGTGCTCTATCCGAACCAGAGCTCAGGCGTTTTGCTGGGGGCATGCTGGGCCGATGGACTGGTGGAGGTGCCGGAAGGCTGCACCCTGGAAGCGGGCGACACGGCGCGATTCATACCCTTCAGCGAACTGTTCTGAATTCCGCAAACAAACTGTGGGAGCGAGCTCGCGATGAGGCTGGCAAATCCAATAGAGATGTTGGCAGGCAGACCGCTATCGCGAGCAAGCTCGCTCCCACAGGTTTTGTGTGTTTCTTGAGTATCAGTTCAACACAAAATCCACCGGCTCCAATTGTGGCGGCAACTCCGTCACACCCAGGGCCGCCAGTACATCACGCTCGATATTGCGCACGATGGCGTCGGTGGGCAGGTCGTTTTCG
This sequence comes from Pseudomonas sp. IT-P4, assembly GCF_949767755.1. Lineage (NCBI taxonomy): Bacteria > Pseudomonadati > Pseudomonadota > Gammaproteobacteria > Pseudomonadales > Pseudomonadaceae > Pseudomonas > Pseudomonas sp. IT-P4. The sequence continues at coordinate 8,845 of NZ_CATKPX010000067.1, forward strand.
TCGCGGCCGAAGGGGTCTTCCAGTTCGTCGGCAATCGCATCCAGGCCGAAAAAGGTGTAGCTGACAATCGCCGTGAATATCGGTGTCAGCCAACCCAGGGGTTCAGCCATGGCAAACGGCAGGAGGATGCAGAACAGGTAGATGGTGCGGTGCAGCAACAGGGTGTAGGGGAACGGCAGCGGGGTGTTCTTGATCCGCTCACAGACGGCCTGGGCATGGGTCAGACTGGTCAGATGGTTGGCCATGAGCGTGTAGCGCCAGTCGTTGATCGCCCCGGACTCGTTGAGTGCCGAACACTGTTGACCGACCTGCATCAGGATCTGCCCGCTGATGTCGGTGGAGTTGCTCTTGGGCATCGGGTGCAGCCAGTCGCCACTGGCGGCCATTTCGTTTTCCTGGCGCAGCCGCGCGTTGAGGGCATGGGCGAAGCCGCACAGGTTGCTCAGGATCGTGTGGCGTTCAGCGGTGTCCTTGATCACCAGGGTTTCACGAATCATCGAGCGGACGTCCACGATCACATCGCCCCACGCCTTGCGCGCTTCATACCAGCGGTCGTAGCAGGCGTTGTTGCGAAAGCTCATGAAGATCGACAGCGACAAACCCAGCAGCGTGAAGGGCGTGGCGCTGACCTTGGAGAAGTAGCTGGGGTGCAAGGTTTCGATAAGCACGATGGCCGAGGCGAGCAGCGTCACCATCAGGCTGCGCCAGGCGATGCGTTTGGCAATCGAACCCTTGAGGGACGTCAGCACGCCGATCAGGTTGGGTTTGGGTCTTACGATCATGGGGTTCAGCCGCCCGTCATGTTCATGAAGCGAACAACCTGAACATCGTCGTTCACTTCGAAGTTGTGTCGATAAGGCTTGAGCTTCATCGCCTCGATAATGGCTTTCTCCAGGCGCTCGGGCTGTCCGGGGTGGCTGCGCAGGACTGCCTTGAGATCCACGGAGTGCTCATTGCCCAGGCACAGCAGCAGACGTCCTTCCACGGTCAGCCGCACCCGGTTGCAGGTGCCGCAAAAGTTGTGGCTGTGGGGCGAGATGAACCCCAGGCGAATCTGCGGCGCCTCGGCCAGGCGCCAGTAGCGCGACGGCCCCTGGGTCGACTCGGCGGAATCAATCAAAGTGTAGCGTTCGGCGATGCGTTCGCGGACCTGGCTGCTTGCGAAAAACGCTTCGGCGCGGCTGTGCTCGTCGATGGTGCCCAACGGCATTTCCTCGATGAAGGAGATGTCGAGGTTGCGGTCGATGGCGAAGCTCACCAGATCATTGATCTCATGGTCGTTACGGCCTTTCATCACTACGCAATTGAGCTTGGTGTTGCGAAATCCGGCCTGGATGGCCGCGTCGATGCCCTTGATTACCTGCGCCAGGTCACCGGTGCGGGTCAGTTCGCGAAAACGTTGCGGGTCCAGGCAGTCGAGGCTGATATTGAGGCGCTTGACCCCGGCGTCGAACAACGGCCCGGCCAGTTTGGCCAGCTGCGAACCGTTGGTGGTCATGCACAGTTCACGCAGGCCGGGCAGGGCGGCGATCTTCTCGCACAGTTGCACCACCCCCGGACGGATCAGCGGCTCGCCTCCGGTCAGGCGAATCTTGCGGGTGCCCAGCGCCACGAAGCTTTGTGCCAGTTGATAGATCTCTTCCAGGGTCAGCACCCGTTGGCGCGGCAGAAACTGCATGTCCTCGGCCATGCAATAGACGCAACGGAAATCGCAGCGGTCGGTGACCGACATCCGCAGATAGTCCACTCGCCGGGAGAAGCCATCGATCAAGACTCGTTCTGACATGACACCCTCGCTTGGCGTTTTTTTGTATGAGGTTTCCGTCACTGACGGACTTTGTTGAGCGCAGGCTAAGAGCAACTTCAGCGGGCGTCCAATCACTATTGATGACCGGCTGATCGAGCGGATCTATGATGAACTTTATTTTGTGGCTTAAAGAGTTTTAAGTAATTTCAAGTCATTGATAAGCAACGATAAAAATCCATGATAGAGCGTTTCGATAATGTGGTCATAAATAGCGATTAGACAATAATTAAACGCCATTCATATGCTTTCTCCGCAAATCGAACAATGACCTGAATCAGGTCGAAGCCTGTGTGCATTGTCACGGAGAAGTACCATGTCTCAAGTCGACCGCTACAAACCCTATAAAGGTGCCGCCGCTGGTTGGGGCGCGCTGATCGCTGTTACCAAAAACTGGCTGGGCAGTGAAAACGCGCTGAAGAACATTCGCGCCATGCTCAAGACCAACCAGAATGGCGGGTTCGACTGCCCCGGTTGCGCCTGGGGCGAGTCGCCGGAAAACGGCATGGTCAAGTTCTGCGAGAACGGCGCCAAGGCGGTTAACTGGGAAGCCACGGGCCGTTTGGTCGACCCGGCCTTCTTCAACAAATACAGCGTCTCGGCGCTGGCCGAGCAGAGCGATTACTGGCTGGAGTATCAGGGCCGCCTGACCCACCCGATGCGTTATGACGCGGCCACCGACCGTTACGTGGAAACCACCTGGGACGAAGCGTTCGCGACGATCGCCCGGCACCTCAACGCGCTGGAATCGCCGGATCAGGCCGAGTTCTACACCTCGGGCCGGGCCAGCAACGAGGCCGCCTATCTCTATCAACTGTTTGTCCGCGCCTACGGCACCAACAACTTCCCGGACTGCTCGAACATGTGCCACGAAGCCAGCGCGGTGAGCATGATCGAAAGCCTCGGCGTGGGCAAAGGCACCGTGGTGTTTGACGACCTGGAGCATGCCGACGCGATCTTCGTCATCGGCCAGAACCCCGGCACCAACCACCCGCGGATGCTCGAGCCCTTGCGCGAAGCGGTCAAGCGCGGTGCACAGGTGATCTGTATCAACCCGCTCAAGGAGCGTGGGCTGGAGCGCTTCCAGCATCCACAGCACCCGATCGAAATGCTGCTGAACGGCTCCGAGCCGACCAACACCGCGTACTTCCGCCCGGCACTGGGCGGCGACATGGCGGTCATGCGCGGCATGGTCAAGTTCCTGCTGCAGTGGGAGCGCGAAGCACAGGTCAGCGGCGGCGAGCCGGTGTTCGACCACCAGTTCATCGCCGAACACACCTCGGGAATGGGTACCTACCTGGGGGAAGTCGACGCAACCAGCTGGGAGCACATCGAGCAGCAGTCGGGCATGTCCCTGGCTGACATCGAACTCGCCGCCCGCATGTACGCCCGGTCCAAGCGGGTGATCATGTGCTGGGCGATGGGCTTGACCCAGCACACGCACTCGGTGCCGACGCTGCAGGAAGTCATCAACCTGATGCTGCTGCGCGGCAACGTCGGCCGTCCGGGCGCGGGGCTGTCGCCGGTGCGTGGTCACAGTAACGTGCAGGGCGACCGCACCATGGGCATCAACGAACTGGCGCCCGCGGATTTGCTCGATGCCCTGGAAAAGCGCTTCTCCTTCAAGCCACCGCGCGAGCATGGTCACAACACCGTGATGGCGATCGGCGCGATGGAGCAGGGGCGTTCGAAAGTGTTTATCGCCCTGGGCGGCAACTTTGCCCAGGCCACCCCCGACACGCCGCGCACCCACGCCGCGTTGCGCAAGTGCGACCTCACCGTGCACATCGCCACCAAGCTTAACCGCAGCCATCTGGTCACCGGTCGTGAAGCGCTGATCCTGCCGTGCCTGGGCCGCACCGACATCGACATCCAGGCCGAAGGGCCGCAAGGCGTCACCGTGGAAGACACCTTCAGCATGATTCACATCTCCCACGGTCAACTGAAACCGAAGTCGAAACACCTGCGCTCCGAGCCTGCGATCATTGCCGGCATCGCCGCCGCGACCCTGGGCAAGCACCCGATCGACTGGAACTGGGCCATCGGCGACTACGGCCGCATCCGCAACATGATTGCCGACACCATTCCCGGCTTCGAGGATTTCAACCGGCGTTTGCTGCATCCGGGCGGTTTCCACATGCCGAATGATGCGGCCAAGCGCATCTGGAAAACCGCCAGCGGCAAGGCCCAGTTCACCCCGAGCGTGCTGCCGGAGTACCTGATCAGCGAGGGCGTGCGCAACCTGGCGGTCAAGCCGCACCTGATCCTGCAGACCATGCGCTCCCACGATCAGTACAACACCACGCTGTACGGCCTGGATGACCGTTATCGCGGGGTATACGGCATGCGCGACGTGGTGTTCGCCAACGAGCAGGACATTCGCCGCCTGGGTTTCGAGCCGGGGCAGAAGGTCGACCTGGTGGCGCTGTGGGACGACGAGCGTGAGCGTCGGGTCAGCGGTTTCACCCTGATCGCCTACGACATTCCGGCCGGTCAGGCGGCGGCGTACTACCCCGAGACCAACCCGCTGGTGCCGCTGGAAAGTTACGGTGACCGCACCTTCACCCCGACTTCCAAGTTCATCGCCATCCGGCTGGAACAGGCGAAGGCCAGCAACCTGATTTCGACTTCCGCCGCCTGACACCGGGGGCGGCCCGATGCCGCTCGCGTAACCCTTTCGACTTGTGTTGGCTGCAGGCCCCCCGGCCTGACGGTGGCCCGGCCGTGTGCCGCCGTTTTTCAGCCGCGATGAGGATATCGACATGTTTAACCTGGAGGCACTGGACCTGGCGCGCATGCAATTCGCGTTCACGGTTTCGTTCCACATCATCTTTCCCGCCATCACCATCGGGCTGGCCAGTTTCCTGGCGGTGCTCGAAGGGCTTTGGCTGAAGACCCACAACGACACCTACCGCGATCTCTACCATTTCTGGTCGAAGATCTTCGCCGTCAACTTCGGCATGGGCGTGGTCTCGGGGCTGGTCATGGCCTACGAGTTCGGCACCAACTGGAGCCGCTTCTCCGATTTCGCCGGCAGCATCACCGGGCCCTTGCTGACCTATGAAGTGCTCACGGCGTTCTTCCTCGAGGCCGGTTTCCTGGGGGTCATGCTGTTCGGCTGGAACCGGGTAGGGCGCGGCTTGCACTTCTTCTCGACGGTCATGGTCGCCATCGGCACGCTGATTTCGACTTTCTGGATTCTTGCCTCCAACAGCTGGATGCAAACGCCCCAGGGCTTCGAGATCGTCGACGGTCGGGTGATGCCGCTGGACTGGCTGGCCATTGTGTTCAACCCGTCGTTCCCGTACCGCCTGGCGCACATGGCGATCGCCGCATTCGTGGCCACGGCGTTCTTTGTCGGCTCGTCGGCGGCGTGGCACCTGCTGCGCGGCAACGACACCAAACAAGTGCGCAAGATGCTGTCGATGGCGTTGTGGATGGCCTTGATCGTCGCGCCGATCCAGGCAGTGGTCGGCGACGCCCACGGCTTGAACACCCTGGAACATCAGCCGGCGAAGATCGCGGCCATCGAAGGGCACTGGGAAAACAACGGCAGCGAAGCGACGCCGCTGGTGCTGTTTGGCATCCCCGACATGCAGGCCGAGAAGACCCGATATGCCATCGAGATTCCCTACCTGGGCAGCCTGATCCTGACCCACAGCCTCGACAAGCAGATCCCGGCGCTCAAGAGCTTCCCGAAAGAGGACCGGCCGAATGCGACGGTGGTCTTCTGGAGTTTCCGCGTCATGGCCGGGCTGGGCATGTTGATGGTGCTGGCCGGCGTGCTCGGCCTGGCCCTGCGCCGCAGCGGCGCCATCTACCGCAATCGCTGGTTCCTGCGCCTGATGTTGTGGATGGGGCCAAGTGGCCTGATCGCCATGCTGGCCGGGTGGATCACCACCGAAGTCGGGCGTCAGCCGTGGGTGGTGTATGGCCTGTTGCGTACCGCCGATGCCGCGTCCAATCACAGTGTCGCGCAGTTGAGCATCTCGCTGGCGCTGTTCGTGGTGATCTATTTCTCGGTGTTCACGGTGGGCATCGGCTACATGATGAAACTGGTCGGCAAAGGGCCGCAGCCGCATCACGGGCATGCCGTCGACGGGCATTCCGATCAGGTCATCACACCGCGCCGGCCGCTGTCCGCCGACGCTGAAATCCTCGAAACCGACGCCCGCGTCAATTGAAGGAAGGGAGTTGAGTCATGGGTATTCAAGGTATCGATTTATCGCTGATCTGGGGCGTGATCATCGCCTTCGGCGTGATGATGTACGTGATCATGGACGGCTTCGACCTGGGGTTGGGCATTCTGTTTCCGCTGATCCCGGATGCGCAGGAACGCGATGTGATGATGAACACCGTGGCACCGGTCTGGGACGGTAACGAGACCTGGCTGGTGCTTGGGGGCGCGGCGCTGTATGGCGCGTTCCCGCTGGCCTATTCGGTGATTCTGGAAGCGTTGTACCTGCCGCTGATCCTGATGCTGTGCGGCTTGATCTTTCGCGGCGTGGCCTTCGAGTTTCGTTTCAAGGCCAGCCCTGAAAAGCGGCATGTCTGGGACATGGCGTTCATCGGTGGTTCGCTGCTGGCAACTTTTTCCCAGGGTGTGGTGATTGGTGCCTACATTGCCGGCATCCCGGTGGTCGACCGCCAGTTCGCCGGTGGTTCGCTGGACTGGCTGGCGCCGTTTCCGCTGTTCTGCGGTGTCGGGCTGATCGTCGCTTATGCGCTGCTCGGCAGCACCTGGTTGCTGGTCAAGACCGAAGGCATGCTCGAATCGCGGATGCGCCTGTTCACCCGGCCCCTGGCCTGGCTGCTGTTGGCGGTAATCGGCGTGATCTGCGTGTGGACGCCGATCCTGCATCCGGACATCGCCACCCGCTGGTTTGCCCATGCGCACCTGGCGGTGTTCGGTGGCCTGGCGGTGCTGGCCCTGCTGGCGATGTTCGGCTTGCTCAGGACCCTGCGCCAACGCCACACCCATTGGCCGTTCGCCTTCACCCTGATGCTGGTGTTCCTGGGCTACATCGGCCTGGCGTTCAGCATCTGGCCGAGCATCGTGCCGCCGTCGATCAGCCTGTGGGCAGCGGCGTCACCACCGACCAGCCAGCTGTTCATCCTGATCGGCGCACTGTTCATCCTGCCGATCATCCTGATGTACACGGTCTGGAGCTACTACGTGTTCCGCGGCAAAGTGAGGATTGGCGATGGCTACCATTGAAACGAATCAAACGGCCCCCGCGCGCTGGTACAAGCGCCTGGGGTGGCTGGTGGTGATCTGGTTGGGCAGCGTGGTTGCCCTGGGTGTGGTGGCGGGGGCGTTGCGGATGTTGATGCATGCGGCCGGGATGAGTAGCCACTGAGGTTCACTGCGAAAAAAGAAACCCGGAGCCCATGACAGGGCTTCGGGTTTTGTTGGGTAGGCGTTGTGATTTCTTCCAAAGCGGACTTGATTCTTCAGTCCTTTTCAATGGCTCTCTATGAAGTAGGCTGAAACCCTGAGTGCGATCAGGGAAAAAAACAAAACGAACAAAATAATCACCGGAATGATCAAAAGGTTCTTGTAGTGCCTTGGAAGGTCTTTCACTTCGCTGGCATCAATAACGCCCCTTCGAGCGCTGAGCGCGGGCATCATCAATACCATGGCAATAGCGCCACCGCGCATGACCTTGCCGACCAGGCCGCCAGCTGAAAATGCGTCTCTGGTGGTTTTTATAAAAGAGCAATTGGGTAGACGTTCTTCGATAGCGTCAACGTACTTGTGTGCGATGAAGGCGACAGCGAAACAAGTCAGTATCATCGGCGCCAGTATCAATCCGGCAATTAAACCTATCGGGATACTTGTCATTTTGTCACCTCTCCGTATAGAAACTCGCCAAGTTGCTCACTGAGCCCCAAACATCGCCGTCCAGTAAATCCCCGCATCGCTCTTCGGGTCGGTCGCATACGCCGCGCCCAGTTCGCGGAACTGCGGGTTCATCAGGTTGGCGCAGTGGCCGGGGCTGGTCAGCCAGCCTTCGACCACCTTGCGTACGCTGTCTTGCCCGGCGGCGATGTTTTCGCCGATCTGCTGGAAGTTGTAGCCGGCCAGTTCCGCGCGGTCACCCGGGGTGCGGCCGTCGCGGTCCTTGTGGTCGAAGAAGTTGTTGTTGGCCATGGAGCGGGAGTGGGTTTCGGCGGCCGTGCCCAGTATGGCGTTCCAGGCCAGCGGCGCGGTCGCATTGAACGACTGTGTGCCGCATTGACGCGGTTTGGCCCGTGCGGCGTTGAGTTCGATGAGCAGCTTCTGGCCCTCGGTCTGCCAGTCGCCCAGGCGCGAACTCAGCAGTGGCCGCGCCAGGACGATGCGCCACTGATTGTCCTGGCGGCTGACGCCGACATCGACGAATTGCGGGTCGAGGACGATCTGGCAAAAGCTCTCCTGGATTGCCTTCATCGCCGCGGCCGCATCGCGAGGCCCGGACAGGCTGATGGCCTGCACGTTCTTCATGGGATAACCGGCAGTGGCCATGGCCTGCTGCAGATTACCGATGCTCGGGGCGGTCAGCACCAGGCGCGGGTCGGCCGACAGCGGCGGAAGCTCCGATGAAACCTGGCCGGCGCAGCGCTGCAACTGGCTGCGGTAGACGTTGATCGATTCGATCAATTGCGCTTCGTCGGCCGCCATGGCGTTGGCGGCGAATACCAGGCCCAGTGACACCCCGGCCAAGCGCATTGCGGATGAGATGAAACCCATGAATATCCCCTTGAGCAGATTGCGTCCATGATGCGCGAAGTTGGTCCATCCAGGACAACGGATTTATCCAGAGTGTAGTGGGGTGGGCGAAATCATTTCACTACTAGACTCAATCGAACCACTCACCGAGTGACACCGACCATGCGCTTCGACTGGATCGCCACCTGCCTCGCCCTGACGTTGCTTGCCGGCCCGGTGTCCGCTGCGGATCAAGCGCAAAAGCAGCAAGAGGCCGAGAACAAGGCCGAGGTGCTGGAACACAAAGCCGCCGAGAGCAACAACCCGGCACCGGCGCCCAAGGCAGAAGCCATTACCCCGTCCGAAGTCCAGGCCGTCGACCCGGCCGGCGCCGCGCCGCTGGATGATGCGATCACCTGCCTGGCCCGATCCATTTACTGGGAAGCCAAGGGCAAGGACACCGCCGACATGGAGGCGGTGGCCAATGTGGTCATGAATCGCCTGGGCCACGAGGGCTTTCCGGACACGGTGTGCAAAGTGGTCAAGCAGGGTTCGCAGACCAAGAGTTGCCAGTTCTCCTGGTGGTGCGACGGCAAATCCGATTCGGTCCAGGAAGAGCTGCCTTACGCGATGGCCAAGGAAATCGCACGCAAGGCCCTGAACAAGGAGCTGCCGGATCGCACCCGGGGTGCCCTGTATTTCCATGACCGTACCGTCAAGCCGGACTGGGCCAGGCAATACATCAGGACCGTGGATATCGGCTTGTTCCGTTTTTACAAACCCCGTGGCGAGTCGGCCAGATAACCGGGGTGTTTTCGGCCAGATATTTTATTTTTCCGAGGTAGTGCGAGGCGTTATCCAAACTGAAATGTGTCTGTTTTATAAGCTTCATAACGCAACCGTGCGCGAATGACGCCATAAGCAGGGACTACACATGAAGTTGACGAGGGTCCGGATCAGTAACCTCGCGTCGATCGCGGCGCAGTCGCCAGCGCGTTTCCCATGACCGTCCTGGTCACCGGTGCGGCCGGTTTCATCGGCTTTCATACGGTCCAGCGCTTGTGCCGCGAGGGGCAGGAGGTCGTCGGTATCGACAACCTCAACGACTACTACGACGTGGAACTCAAGCACGCACGCCTCAAGGTGCTGGAGACGCTGCCGGGTTTTCGTTTCCGGAAAATGGACATCGTCGATAAGCCGGCCCTGATGAGCCTGTTTCAGGAGCACGCTTTTACCGAGGTGATACACCTGGCCGCCCAGGCCGGGGTGCGCTTCTCGCTGGACAACCCGGATGTCTATGGGCAATCGAACCTGGTGGGCTTCCTCAATGTGCTGGAAGCTTGTCGGCACCATCGCCCCGAGCACCTGATCTACGCCTCGAGCAGCTCGGTGTACGGCGCCAACAGCAAGCTGCCGTTCAGTGTCGAGGACCCGGTCGAACATCCCGTTTCGTTGTACGCCGCCAGCAAGCGCGCCAATGAACTGCTGGCCGAAAGTTACTGCCATCTGTATGGCCTGAAAGCCAGTGGCCTGCGCTTCTTTACCGTCTACGGCCCGTGGGGTCGCCCGGACATGGCGCTGTTCAAGTTCACTGACGCCATTCTCAAAGGCTTGCCCATCGACATCTACAACCAGGGGCAGATGTCCCGCGACTTCACCTATGTCGACGACATTGTCGAAGGGATCGCCCGACTGCGCCCAAGGCCTCCGGTGCCGGAAGGCTCGGTCGCCGGGGTCAACCGGCTCTTCAACATCGGTCGCGGCATGCCTGTGGCGTTGCTGGATTTCGTCGAGTGCCTGGAATCAGCCCTGGACCTGCAGGCCCGGCGCAACTACCTGCCGATGCAGGCCGGTGATGTGGTCAAGACCTGGGCCGATGTCTCGGCACTGGCCGAGCGGGTGGGCTTCAGCCCGCAGGTGACGCTGGAAACCGGCGTAAGAGCATTTGTGAAGTGGTATCGGCAGTTCTACCGGATTTGAAGCGTTCGCCTCTGATCTCGAAAAATCAAACAGGGCGAGAGAGACCCCATGAGCCAAGATATTTTTGTATCCGTACTGATTCCCGCCAGGAACGAATCAAACAACCTCAAGCCATTGCTGGAAGAGATCCGTGTGGCGCTGGCCGACGAGGCTTACGAAATCATCGTGGTCGACGATGGCAGCACCGACGCGACTCTGCAGGAGCTGCGGCAGATCCGCAACGACGGCTTGAACACCCTGCGCATCCTGTATCACGAGCGGTCGCTGGGACAGAGCACCTCGCTGTATCACGCGGCCCGTGAGGCTCGCGGGCAGTGGCTGGCGACGCTCGATGGCGACGGCCAGAACGACCCGGCGGACATTCCCGGCATGCTCGCGCTGGTGCGTGGCGAACCGGGCAAGGTCGACGTGCAACTGGTGGCCGGGCACCGGGTCAATCGCCGTGACACCGCGAGCAAACGCTACGCCTCGCGGTTTGCCAACAACCTGCGCCGGCGCCTGCTCAAGGACGCTACCCCGGACACCGGTTGCGGCCTGAAGCTGATCGAGCGTGCGGCATTCCTGCGCCTGCCGTACTTCGACCACATGCATCGCTACATTCCGGCGCTGATCCAGCGCCATAACGGACGCATGATCGTGCACCCGGTCAACCATCGGCCGCGCACGGCCGGAGTCTCGAAATACGGCAACCTCGACCGCGCGCTGGTCGGCATTCTTGACCTGATCGGTGTCTGGTGGCTGATCAAACGCACGCGCCTGCACACCCAGGCCCAGGAGCTCGAAGGATGATTCTGACCCGTGAAACCCTCTGGCTGCTGGTCGGCTTTGCCGGGCAGGCTGCCTTTACCGGGCGGTTTGTCTTGCAGTGGTTGTACAGCGAGTACAAGAAACGCAGCGTGATCCCGACCAACTTCTGGTACCTGAGCATCGTCGGCAGCACCTTGTTGCTCGCCTACGCCATTTACCGCCAGGACCCGGTGTTCATCGTCGGCCAGGCCTTTGGCTCCCTCGTCTATTTCCGCAACCTGCAATTGATTGCCAAAAGCCGAAGCGCAAAGGAATAAGCAATGCGTAGATCGTTGTCGCCCAGGGTCGAGTGCCTGGGCCTGATGCTGCTTGCCCTGTTGCTGATCGGCGCGGGAATGGGCCTGCGTCTGGCGCAGAATGTGGACGAAGAGCGTTTCCTCGGTGTCGCGCTGGAGATGCTGCAGAACGGCTCGTGGCTGATCCCGCACCGGGCCGCCGAGATCTATGGCGACAAGCCGCCGATTTTCATGTGGACGGTGGCGTTCTTCACCTGGCTGACCGGCAAGCCCAACATCGCCCTTTATATCCCGGGGCTGTTTTCGGCGGTAACGGTCACGGCGATGGTCTATGACCTGGGCCGGCGCCTGTGGACCCAGCGTACCGGGCGCAACGCCGCGCTGCTGTACCTGGCGACCTACCAGACCTACAGCATCCTGCGCACCGGTCAGATCGACAGCTTGCTGATTCTGTTCACCTCCCTGGGCCTGTACGGTCTGGCGCGACACCTGCTGCTGGGACCCGCGTGGCGCTGGTTCTACGCGGGCTGTGCGGCCATGGGCATTGGCGTGATCACCAAGGGCGTGGGCTTCCTGCCGGCGTTGTTGCTGATTCCTTACGCCTATGGGGTGCGCAAAGGCTGGCCCGGTGTGGTGGCGATGCCCGGCGAGGCGCGCAAGTGGTTGCTCGGGTTTGCACTGATGCTCGCGGCGATTGCGATCTGGCTGCTGCCCCTGGCCTTGTCCATCATCTTGGATGGCAGCGCAGACGAAGTGGCCTATGCGCGGGAGATTCTCCTGCGCCAGACGGCGGGCCGGTATGCCGCCGCGTGGCATCACCGCGAACCGTTCTGGTACTTCTTCACCAAGGTGATTCCGCAGTATTGGCTGCCGTTGGTGCTGGTGCTGCCATGGCTGGTGCCGGCCTGGCGCCGTCAGTTGCAAAAACGCGATGGCCGGGTGTTGGTGCTACTCGGTTGGGTGCTGCTGGTGGTGCTGTTTTTCTGCATCAGCACGGGCAAGCGCAAGTTGTACATCTACCCGGCGCTGCCCGGGCTGGTGCTGGTTGCCGCGCCGTTGGTCCCGTGGCTGCTCAAGCGCTGGTTCAAGCGTCACCCGCGTTTGCGTCGGGTGTTCCCGGCACTGGTGGCGACCTGGTTCGCGTTGTGGTTCGCCCGTGGTTTCATCGAACCGCTCAAGGACGGCACCAACGTTGATCAGGTGCTCATGACCCAGGCGGCGACCATGACCCAGGGCGCCGATCTGGTGCTGGTCAACTGGGAGGAGGGGCACTGGTTGTTCGCCCGGCAGCCGATCGTGCATTTCGGCATGGACAATTCGACCATCGAAAAGGCCGCGCTCTATTTGCGCGAACACCCCAAGGCCTACGCTTTAGTGCCCGATGACGTACTCAACCAGTGCTTCAAGCTCGAAGCGGCCCGTGAGCTGGGGGGAAACGCCCGGGCGAACTGGTCGATCGTCGGCGCGGATGCCGACAACGGCAAATGCCTGTCGCAAGAGGCCGGCAAAGCCTATCGGTTTACCTGGAACGACCCGCATATGCCAGCGTTGCCTGCTCAGGTGGCCAATCCCTGAGGAACAAAAAGGGGCCGCTGTTCACTTAGGCGCGCTCTTGGATCGTGAGTACCTTTGTGGCGAGCGAGCTTGCTCGCGCTGGGCTGAGTAGCAGCCCCAAAAATCTGACAATCATTGCCGATTTTTGTGAGTGCTACGCACTCAAGCGGGAGCAAGCTCCCTCGCCACAGGTTTCTCTGATTCAAGACGCTATTAAGTGAACAGCATTACGCTTGAACAAGCAGCCCTTTCTCTTCGTTCGTCGCCTGTCACTGACTGGCGTCCAGCACCACGCGGTAGCGCGCCTTGCCGCTGCGCAAATGATCGATGGCCTCGTTGATCCGGCTCATGGGAAACATCTCGACCTGCGGCACAATCTGGTGGCGTGCGCAGAACTCCAGCATGGTCGCGGTGTTGGCGGGCGAGCCGACCGGTGAGGCGGACATGGTTTTTTGCTGGGGAATCAGTTCGAACACGTGCATGGGGATGGCATCGGGCACGACGCCGACAAAGTGCAGGCGACCCTTGCCGCGCAGGGTGGCGAGCATGGCGCTCCAGTCGAGGTTGGCGTTGGCGGTGACCAGGAGAAAATCCAGGGTGCCGGCAATGGCATTGAGCGCATCGGTATCGGTCGAGGCGACCACCTTGTGCGCGCCCAGGCGCTTGGCTTCGTCCTGCTTGCTCAGCGATGAGGTGAACGCCGTGACTTCGCAGCCCCAGGCGTTGAGGAAGCGCAGCGCCAGGTGACCAAGACCGCCGATGCCCACCACGCCGACCCGGTCGGTGGGCTTGATGCCGAATTCCACCAGCGGGTTGAACACGGTGGAACCTGCACAGAACAACGGCCCGGCCATCGCCGGATCGAGCCCGGCCGGGATCGGCAGGGCCCAGGCCCAGTGCGAACGAATGCGGTCGGCAAAGCCGCCGTTGCTGCCGATGATGGTTGGTTGCACGGTGCGACACAGGTTATGCGAGCCTTCGATGCACGACGTGCAATGCATGCAACTGCCCTTGTACCAGCCGATGCCCACCCGTTGCCCCATTTCCAGGCCGCGCACCTGATCGCCCAGGCGCACGATACGGCCGACCACCTCGTGGCCGGGGATGAACGGGTAGTGGCTGATGCCCCAATCGTTGTCGATCAACGACTGGTCGGAGTGGCAGACGCCGCAATATTCCACGGCGACTTCCACCTCATCGTTGCCCAACGGACCGGGATCGTAGCTGTAGCGTTCCAGTGGCGCGCCCGCTGCGGTGGCGGCCCAGCCGGTAAAGGTGGTGAGTTCGCTGCTGTCGCTCATGGGATACCTCCAGATCAGAAGTCAGGGGTTTGGCCGCTTTGGTGCAGCGGCGCAGCGAGGAAAGTGTAGCGGGTTGCCGGCGTTCCATCGGGTGCGAGCCTGGAGACTGTTGATTTCAGCGTTACCTCAGATCTGCAGGTCAATCACGAAGGCCGCGTCGAAATCAGGGTTTTCGTTGATGCCATTCCTGGCATAGCCCCGGGGGTTGCAGACTACCCGGGTGTTGCCTACTCGATAGTCAAAGCTGCCATGGGTATGGCCATGCAGCCACAGTGCCGGCTGCCAGTCTTTGATCCGCGCTTCGAGGTCCGAGACAAAGCTTGAGTTGATCGGCGAACCGGCAAAGGTCGGGCTGATGCTCGACCGTGTCGGGGCGAAATGCGAGACCACCACCGTGGGTGTGCTGCTGTCGCGGCTGAAGCAGTCTTGCAGCCAGGCGACCGTCTGCAAAAATACCAGCTGGGAAATGGCCGGTGTGAACAGGTCCGGAAAGTCGGGGGCGATCTTGATGTGGCTGAAGTCACGGATCAGCCGGGTCGCCAGATCGATGCCCAGCGCCCGATCATCCGGGCTGTCGAGCAGGCGATAGTCAGACCACAAGGTGCAACCGAGAAAGCGCACGCCGTCGTGGACGTACTCCGAGCGTTCCAGTACGTGGATCCGGGTGCCTTGCGCCAGACTGTTCAATTGTTCGTAGGTGGTGACCAGGTCACTGCCATAGAACTCGTGATTGCCCGCCACATACAACAGTGGAACCGGGCAGGCTCTGGCCCACTCGATGGCCTTGGCCGGCCGTGCTATGTCCCCGGCGAGCACGACGATATCGGCCTCCACGGCGGGAAAGGGGATCGCATTGACGGACAGGTGCATGTCGGACAGCAAGGCGATGCGCATGGATCAACTCCGGCGTGTCTTGAAGGGCAGGTCATTCAAGTTACGCGTTGATAAGCGGTTGTCACAAGCCTGCTGGTCAGCAAAACAAGTGTGGGAACGGGCGTACGCCGATGCGGTGCTCACAGCCGGTACATATCCGTTTCTTCGGTAACGGCGGTTATTGGTTCCGCTCTTACAGCGGGTCACTTTGGAAGAGCGCCAAAGTAACCAAAACGCTTTGCCCCTGACGTTCGGCCCTTCGCTTAGGCTCAGGGTGCCCTCGCTCCGGTCCTGCTCCGTGGACCCGCCGCCATCGGCCATCCATGGCCGGCCGCGGCTAACCCGGCATCCATGCCGGGTTACCCACTGCGCAGAACCTGCGCTCGGCCTCACGAGGGGGCGTACACCGCAAAAGCAAAAGCAAAAGCAAAAGCAAAAGCAAAAGCAAAAGCAAAAGCAAAAGCAAAAGCAAAAGCAAAAGCGAGGCGGCCGGCCTGCTCGCGATGAGGTTGACCTGTTTACTTCAAATACCACCCCCACGGCTGGTCGCTGACGTACTCGGTCACCTGCTTGACCTCAAGATAATTGTGCAACCCCCATTGCCCCAGCTCCCGGCCAATACCGCTGTGTTTCATCCCGCCCCAGGGGGCTTCGACGAAGGTCGGTTGCGAGCAGTTGACCCAGACGATCCCGGCGCGCAGTTGGTTGGCGACCCGGGCGGTGCGCTGCAAGTCGGCGCTCATCACTGCGGCGGCCAGGCCGAAGCGGCTGGCGTTGGCCATTTGCACTGCTTGCTCTTCGGTCTTGAAGCGCTTGATGCACAGCACCGGGCCGAACACTTCTTCGCGCCACAGAATGCTGCTGTGCCCCGGCTCGTCGAAGATTGCCGGCTCAATGAAATACCCTTCAGCCAGATGCGCCGGTCGCCGTCCGCCGGTGAGCAAGCGGGCGCCGCTGGCCAGGCCCTGATCGATGAAACCGAGCACCTTGTCGTACTGGCCCTGGCTGACCAGCGGCCCGAGCAGCACGCCGGGCTGCATGCCGGGGCCGATGCTGATCTTGCGGGTTTCTTCCACCAGCCGTTCGGTCAGGCGCGGGGCGATGCTTTCCTGCACCAACAGGCGTGATGTGGCGCTGCACACCTGACCCTGGTTCCAGAAAATCCCGAACAGAATCCACTCCACGGCGGCGTCGACATCAGCATCATCAAACACGATGAAGGCTGACTTGCCCCCCAGTTCCAGGCTGATGTTCTTGATGTCCCGCGCCGCCACCGACATGATTTTCGCCCCGGTGGGCACGCTGCCGGTGAACGCCAGTTTGTCCACCCCCGGATGCTCGGTGAGCGGGCTGCCGGCGTCGGCGCCAAGGCCCGTGACCAGATTCAACACCCCGGCGGGCAAGCCGATGCGGTCGGCGGCAGCGGCCAGTTCCAGGGCGGTCAGCGGCGTCAGTTCGGACGGTTTCAACACCACCGTGGCCCCGGCGGCCAAGGCTGGCGCGACCTTCCACGCGGCCATCAGCAGTGGGTAGTTCCAGGGAATGATCTGCCCGGCCACGCCAATCGGCTCGTGACGGAGGCGGCAGCGAAAGCGCTCATCCGGCAACGCCAGCGGTTGGTCCTGTTGCTGATCCAGCTCACGGGCCAAACCGGCGTAGTACCGGAAGCAACCAATCGCATCACCAATGTCCCACTGTGCTTCGGGCAAGGGTTTGCCGTTGTCACGGACTTCCAGTTCCGCCAGCGCCTGCTGGCTACTTTCCAGTTCATCGGCCAGCGCCTCCAGCCATTGCGCTCGCTCGGTGCCACTGGTCTGGCCCCAGCCATTGTCGAAGGCACGCCGGGCCGCACGCACGGCATGGTCGACATCTTCTTCAGTGCCCGCCGCGACTCGGTGGAAGACTTGTTCGGTGGCCGGATCGATCACGTCCAGATAGCCGCCCAGGTCCGGGCTGACCCATTCGCCGTTGATGTAGAGCTGATCACGCATGGTGCGACTCCTGGACGCCGGTGCGGCGATTTTGCAGATGGCGGGAAGTGAACAGCAGGGCCAGCGACACACAGATGATCACCGTGGAAATGGCGTTGATCTCTGGCGTCACGCCGCGGCGGATGGAGGAAAAGATGTAGATCGGCAGCGTCGTTTCGGAACCGGCGACGAAGAACGCGATGATGAAATCGTCGAAGCTGAAGGTGAACGCCAGCAGGAAGCCGGCCATGATCGCCGGACTGATCTGCGGCAGAGTCACCCGCCAGAAGGTGTCCATCGGTGGCGCGTACAGGTCCGCCGAGGCTTCCAGCAAGGCCTTGTCCAGGGAATCGACACGGCTGCGCACGATCACCATCACCAGGGCCATGGTGAACAGCGAATGCGCGGCGATCACCGTAAAGAACCCCATGTTCAACTTCGGCACCGTCGGCAGCCAACTCGCCAGCAACGGGTTGATCAGGTCGAACAGGCTGATGAAGGCGATCAGTGTCGAGATGCCGATGACGATGCCCGGCACGATGATCGCGCAGTAGGTCAGGGCATCGAACAGCAGGCGTACCTTGGCACCGCAGCGCTGCAAGCCGAACACCGCCAGGGTGCCGAACAGCGTGGCGATCACCGCCGAACTCAACGCGATCAGCGCGCTGTTGCCCAGGGCTTCCATGATGAACGGGTTGCCGAACGCGGTGCCGAACCATTGCACCGAGCAGCACTGGAACGCCAGGCCACTGCGCCCGGCGTTGAAGCTGAACAGCACGATCAAGGCAATCGGCGCGTAGAGAAACAGGTACAGCGAGGTCGAATAGCTGCGCAACCACATGTCACAGGCCTCCGTCGGCAGGGCGGCCGCCATAGCGCGCCACCAGTTTCAGATACACGCCGATGATCAGCAGCATCATCGCCACCAACGTCATGGCCAGCGCACTGCCGAACGGCCAGTTGCGCGATTGCAGGAACAGATCGACCAGCGCGTTGCCGACAAAGAACACCTTGCCGCCGCCGAGAATCGCCGGGATCAGGAACTCGCCCATCAGCAGGATGAACACCAGCATCACCCCGGTGATGATCCCTGGCGCGGACAGCGGCAGGGTGATCCGACGGAAGCTTTCGAAGGCGCTGGCGCCGAGGTCCGCCGAGGCTTCGAGCAGGCGCTTGTCGAGCTTTTCCAGGCTGACGTAGATCGGGAACACCATCAGCGGCAGATAGCCATAGACGATGCCGATCAGCACCGCCCACGGCGTGTTGATCAGCCGCACATCCTCGAGACCCAGGCTGGCCAGCAGCGCCGGAATACCCTTGCCGCTGAGGATGAAAATCCAGGCGTAGGTGCGGATCAGGAAACTGGTCCAGAACGGCACGATCACCAGGGTCAGCAACAGCGAGCGGTTCCTCGTGACCTTGACCGCAAGGAAGTACGCCAGCGGATAAGCCGCCACCAGGCACACCAGGGTGCCCAGCGGCGCCAACATCAGCGTATTGCTGAACGCCGCGCCGCGAGAACCGAGGTTCAGGTAGTTGGCCAGGGTGAAGCCACCGGCGTAACCGCCCACGGCGCTGCGCTCGCCGAAACTGAAGACCAGGATGATCACCAGCGGCATCAACAACAGCAGCAGGAACCACAGGGTCGAAGGCAAGAGCATCAGCAGGGTGATGCGCCGGCCGAGGCTGCGCCGTTGGCGA
Organism: Pseudomonas sp. IT-P4; assembly: GCF_949767755.1. Classification (NCBI taxonomy): domain Bacteria; kingdom Pseudomonadati; phylum Pseudomonadota; class Gammaproteobacteria; order Pseudomonadales; family Pseudomonadaceae; genus Pseudomonas; species Pseudomonas sp. IT-P4. The sequence goes on from NZ_CATKPX010000067.1 coordinate 27,762, forward strand.
ACCTCGACCGACAGGGCATGGCCCGACTGCACCGTTTGCGGGTGGGCGGCGGCATTCATGGGTGACTCCTCATTGGCCATGGTCAGGCGATCAGGCGGACTTGAAACGCGCCATCAGCTCGGCGCGGGCCGGGCTGGTCAGCGTCGCGGCGGCACCGAACTCCAGCGGGCTCAGGGCCTCGGCGGCCGGGTACATGATCGGATCGTCGAGCATCGCCACCGGCAGCAGCGCGTCGACACGCTTGTCGCCACTCGGGTAACCGTGGCTTAGCACTTCGAGCTTGTTGTGCTGCGGGTCGAGCAAGTAGTTGATGAAGGCGTAGGCGGCGTCCTTGTGCTCCGAGCTTTTGGGGATGGCGAAGAAGTCGCTCCACAACTCGCCACCTTCCTTGCCCAGTTCGAACTGCATTTGCGCGTTGTCGCGGTGCAGTTGCGAGGCGTCCCCGGTCCAGGACATCGCCAGCCAGGCATCGCCGCTGCGCATCGATGGCTGAATGTCGGAGTTGATGGCGAACAGGTGCGGCTTGACCTCGATCAGCAGTTTTTCCGCGTCGGCCAGTTCTTTCGGGTCCAGGGAGTTGAAGCTGTAGCCGAAGCTTTTCAGCGCGTTGCCGATGGCGGTCAACTGGTAGTCGTGGACCATCGTGCGGCCGCTGGCCGGGCCTTGGGCGGCGGCCCAGAATTCCTTCCAGCTGGCGGGGCCATTTTTCAGCTTGCCGGTGTCGTAGAGCATGCCGGTAGTGCCCCAGTTTTTCGGCACCGCGTAGACCTTGCCATCCACCGTGCCCTGGGCCATGAACTTCTGCTGGAACGCCGAGGCATCGAAGTTGGGAATGCGCGACAGGTCCAGCGGCTCGATCAACCCCAGGCCGACGTAGGTGCTGATGGTGTAGTTGGTCGGCACCAGCACGTCCCAGCCACTGCCGCCAGCCTGCAATTTGGCGAGCATTTCTTCGTTGGAACCGAACACGCTCATCGACACCCGGGCACCGGTGGTCTTGCCGAAGGTGTCGAGGTTTTCCTGGCTGTGGTAGTTCGGCCAGGTCGCAAGCGACAGGCGATCCCCCAGCTTGGCCTGTTCGGCGGCCTCGGCGGTGGAGGTCAACAGGCCGGGCATGTTGGTCGCGACCACGGCGGCGGCGATGCCAAGACCCGTGCGGCCAAGGAACTCGCGGCGGCTGATCGAGCCGTTCTGCCAGCTGCGCAGGGTTTTTATAAAAGTCTTCTGGTCCATAGCACGCTCCACATCCGGTTGATGAAACGAATCGATGATTTACAACGCCATGGCCAGGCCATTGGCGTGATCCCAGCCGACGCGCACTGGCGCGCCGTGTTCGAATGCATTGGCGCCATGATCCTGCTGGCGCGGCACCCGCACGCAGACCACGCCGAAGGCCTGGGTGCGCACGCGGTATTCGGTGGAATTGCCCAGGTAGATGCGGTCCTCGACGCAGCCCTGCAGCTTCACTTCCCGGGCCATCTCGGCGTTGGCTCCGGCGATGCTGATCAGCTCCGGCCGCACCGCAATGCAACCGGCGGCGTTGGCGCTCAGGCCCTTGCCAGTGGGGGTGAGGGGGCTGGTCAGCTCCAGACCCTGCTCGGTACGCAGTACCACCGAGTTGCCGTTGAGCTGGCGCACAGTGCCGTCGAACAGGTTGGACTCACCGATAAAGTCGGCCACGTAACGGCTGGCCGGGGCTTCGTAGAGTTGTTCCGGGGTGGCGGTCTGGATGATCGAGCCGTTGTACATCACGCTGATGCTGTCGCTCATCGACAGGGCTTCCTCCTGGTCATGGGTGACCAGCACGAAGGTGATGCCGACCTCGCGCTGCAAACGCAGCAGTTCCGATTGCATCTCCTTGCGCAGCTTGCGGTCCAGCGCCGCCAGCGGTTCGTCGAGCAGCAACACCGTCGGCTTGTTGACCAAGGCGCGGGCGAGGGCGACACGCTGTTGCTGACCGCCGGACAATTCACTCGGCTTGCGCTGGCCGAAGCCGCTGAGGCGCACCATCTCCAGCGCTTCATCGGCCATGCGCATTTGCTGCTTTTTGTCCGGGCGCGGCGTGCGATAACGCAGGCCGTAGGCAATGTTTTGCGCCACGGTCAGATGCGGGAACAACGCGTAATGCTGGAACACCATGTTCACCGGCCGCTCGAACGCCGGCACACCGGCCACGCTTTTTCCGGCCAGACGAACCTCGCCGCTGGTGGGCTGCTCGAAGCCGGCGATCATGCGCAGGGTGGTGGTCTTGCCACAGCCCGAGCCGCCGAGAAAGGAATGAAACGAGCCACGCCGCACCGCGAAATCCAGACCACTGACGGCCTGCACCTCGCCATAGCGTTTGACCACATTGCAGAATTCGATATCGCTTGGCGGGGTGTTATTCACGAGGCGGGCTCCCTTGCAGTGATGAATCAGTGCGTCGGGGGCCAAACTAGCAATCGGGGTTTTGCGGTGTATATATCCCTTGGGGGATAGGAGGGGGGCGTTTCAAGTTTTCAGTAGGTGTGGGGCGTAGAGATCACACACGGCTGGCGGCATTCACCCTTACATTTATTTGAGCAACCGAGTGTCCAGCCCAAAACGCTCCTGCGAAACAAGCTTGAACTGATCCGCAGCCAAGTCACAACTCACTAGCAGGTTCCACGAATGGCGGGAAACTGCAGACGGGATAAGCACGAAAGGATGTTCGGAAAGTAACTCATCGGCAAAGTGCTGCTGATTGGGCGAGAGCTCAGACGGGATGAGCCAGTTCGGGTTTGGCACGTCTTCGGGTTGAACAACTTTTATGAAGTTGGAATCCAGTACTTCGAAACACGTGAGCACGTGGGGCACCGTATCGAGCGTATCGAAACCAGCGTGGGTTGCGACTTCCAAAATGGCGGTGGCCGGGTCGGCCGAAGCGTAAATAACCCGGCGACCGGGAGGGTTCCACCGGCCACCGGATCGCTGAGCACCCAAGCCACTATTCCACGTGTCCTTGTAGACCTCGCGGTCAAGGCGCCAAGCGTGCCACTTCCCATCCCACGGTAAAGGATTCATTGATAAACCCCGTGTTCAATCCGGGTCAAATAATCCTCCACCACCTGGAAACCAAGCGAGTTGTCGATCAGTTCCAGCGGGATATGATCTTCCAGGTACTTGCAGGGTTTCTTCAGCCAGTTCTCAGCCAACTGTAGATTGCCGAACACGTTGATGGCGTGCTCCAAGGCCTGAGCATATTGAAAGGCGACGGTACTTTGCTGCTGATTTAATCGCACCGGTTCTGTCTCCTTTGCCAAGCGTTGTACAGTCCTGACGGACTTCCCTGTGATGCGCTCAACAAGGCCGTGCTCCATGTACAGTTCGGAGGTAGAAAGCATCTCCCTCACGTCGCTCAGATCAAAGCCTTCTTGTGTGTATTGGATGATCATCATGCGCGTATTACCTTCGCGGCCATGTAACAGCACCTCAGTCGGCTTTCGGGTGACAGGTTTTGTCTCCGTCGTGACGACTGTTCTTCCTTTGGATTTGACGGCGGGCATACCGAATACCTCCATGCGACATTTGACGCGATCATAACGCCAAATGTCGCTGTTGGGGCAATTAGCTTTGTCGACTAGTGTCCTGCTCATGCAATCGTTTCACCCTCAATGTCTGAGAGAGCGCCTGCATCAGGCGAAGAATCTCTCGTCTCTGTTTAGGGCTGCAAAGTTAACCCTCGTGCTTCCGGTCGCCAACCTTAAAAATACGTCAGACATTTCCTCTGGCTTCCTAAGAAATTCAACGCGAGTAGCCTGCGTAAATTTTCGGTTGGATATACGTGTTTAATCGCTGTCAGCGTTACTTCATGAAAGCTACAACGCCTTGCGTCGTTGCCTACAGGTACGCCAGAATCCGCCGGCTTGTGCGCCTTGGGGCTGGGTTTTATCGTTCCCGGGTCGCTGCCAATTCAGCGACCGGGCTTGGAACCCCGAGGAGTAAACGGCACAAGGCGTGCCGCTTAACATATGCTGCGCACCTTCAAGTGTGCACTCCGTAATGGCGGCTGTGCGCGGGAGACCTTAGGGTCTGCCGGGTTCCGTTTACCCCGGGTTCCAACCTGCGTACAGCTGCCACCCCTTCGCTTGGAACCGAATGGAGCAGCTCCAACTCGTAGACGGAGACTTGCCATGTTCAAGGTCACACCCAACCCGCCGGACACCGATCCAGCATCCCCATACGAAAGCCTCGACTCCAAAAAACTCCACGAAGCCGCCGAGCGCGCCCTCGATCATTACCTAAACCCCGGCCCTGCAATCATGGCCACCCCGCGCACACCCAGCACGATGTTCATCGTCAATCCCGAACTCAGTGCCGAAACCTTGCTGGTGCACGCCTGTGAATCGCTGGCGTCGGCCAATGTCATGGCCAACGATCTGGTGGATCATCTGGAAGGAACGAGCCGCAATGCGCTGCTCGGGATTGCGCAGGTGATCATGCTGGGGGAACTGGCCGTAAACCGCGTGCTGGATCAACTCGATCCGCCTGAATAACCGCTTATCTGCGGATCACCAATAGACCTGTGGGAGCGAGCTTGCTCGCGATGGCGGTGTGTCAGACACATCAATGTTGAATGTGCTGCCGCTATCGCGAGCAAGCTCGCTCCCACAAGGATATGCGTATACCAACGGGCATCAGGCCTGCAGCTTGAAACCGGGAGCCTGCAACGGATCCTCCGTCAACTCCCGAATAAACAACCCCAGCAACTCCGACTGGCTGCCAATGCCCAGCTTGGCGTAGATGTTCTTGCGGTGAATCTTCACCGTGCCGGGGCTGATGTTCAGTTGTTCGGCCACCGAGGCGCTGGAGTGGCCACGCAGCAACAGTTGAACGATTTCCTGCTCGCGCCCGGTGAGGATGTGCGCGCCGAAGTGGTCGAAGGCTTCGCGGATCTTGAAGTCCAGGTCCTGCGCCGGTCGCGGCTCCTGAGCCTGACGCAAGCGCCAGGCTTCATTGATGACTTGTTCGACCACCGCTTGCGCACACTCGACCAGTTGCATTTCGTCCCGGCTGAATGCACAGCTGGCGCTCGATCGCATCAATGACAACACCGCCGTGGCACCACCACCGAGGTCGACGAAAAACGCCACTTCTTCAGCCAGACCCGTCTGCTGGTAATAGGTCAGGAAGTACTCGCCGAGGTAGAAGTGGTCGGGGGCGAACTGGCGCAAACGCCACAGCCCCGGCGCCTGCCCGCGTGTACAGGCCAGGTAGAACGGATCGAGCAGGTAAGGCCCGCACTGATAGTCGTCGACATACACCGCCCGCTTGTCCGCCGAGAAGGTATCGAACAACGCCAGTGGCCGGTGATTGCCTTCGTAGACGAACAACACGAAATGATCGACCGGGCAGATTTGCCGGATCCAGTGGCTCAACCCCGACAGCCGCCCATGCCCGGCAGGCAGCTCGAGCAAGTGGGCGACACCGGTGGTCCAGAGTTTCAGTTCCTTGGGGCGCATGGCGGCTACAGGCAGAAGAGGATGGCCATTGGATGCACAAAGTACGCCATGGCGGGTGGCCCCGTGTGGAGCAGGGTGGGTGGCGGCGCGTCGTTGAAAAGACGCACCGCAACAGGGCCGGGTGTTACCGAGTGCTACAGAGTGGGTAGCAAAAGTGATCGGCTGAATCCTTCAGCGAGCACTCCGGGTCGAAGGCAACAGGATCGTCAAAATTCCCAGCAACGGCAGGAACGAACACAAGGTGTAGACATATTCGATGCCATGGATATCCGCCAGGTGCCCCAGCAGCGCGGCACCGATCCCGCCAAAACCGAACATCAGGCCGAAGAACACCCCGGCGATCATGCCGACGTTGCCGGGCACCAGTTCCTGGGCGAAGACCACGATGGCCGAGAATGCCGAGGCGAGGATGAAGCCGATGATCATGCTCAGCACGCCCGTCCAGAACAGGTCGACGTAGGGCAGGGCGAGGGTGAAGGGCGCGGCGCCGAGGATGGAGAACCAGATCACCTGCTTGCGGCCGATCCGGTCGCCGATCGGGCCGCCAAAGAAGGTGCCTGCTGCGACAGCGCCAAGAAACAGGAACAGGTACAGCTGCGAACTGGCCACCGACAGGTCGAATTTCTCGATCAGGTAGAAGGTGAAGTAACTGGTGAAGCTGGCCATGTAGAAGTATTTGGAGAACACCAGCAGCGCCAGCACCACCAGGGCGAAGGTCACCCGCCGTTTCGACAGGCCGTGGGTGGCCTTGCTGCCTTGCTTGAGCTTGAACAGGTTCAGGTGATTGCGGTACCAGCGGCTCAGGCCGTATTGCACGAGAATGGCGAACACCGCGAACAGGCCGAACCAGGCGACGTTGCCCTGGCCGTAGGGAATGATGATCGCGGCGGCCAGCAACGGGCCGAAGGCGCTACCGGCATTGCCACCGACCTGAAAGGTCGATTGCGCCAGGCCGTAGCGACCGCCCGAGGCCAGCCGCGCCACCCTCGAGGTCTCCGGGTGAAAGGTCGACGAGCCAACCCCTACCAGCGCCGAGGCCACGAGAATCGCCGGGAAGCTGCCGACCATCGACAGCATCAGAATACCGATCAGGGTGCAGACCATGCCGGCCGGCAGCAGCCACGGCTTGGGATGACGGTCGGTGTAGAAACCGATCCAGGGTTGCAGCAGTGAAGCGGTGAGCTGGAAGGTCAGGGTGATCAGGCCGACCTGGGTGAAGCTCAGGCCATAGCTGGCCTTGAGCATCGGGTAGATCGACGGCAGCACGGCCTGGATCAGGTCGTTGATCAGGTGCGCCAGCGCGCAGGCGCCGATGACGCGCATGACCAGCGGGCTGGCCTGGCTGGCCACCGAAGCGGTGGGTGACGGTGAACTGAGGGTGGTGGTCGACATGGGCGAGCTTCCGGATAAATAACGCGAACTGCGAACGCAAGGCGCAGCCAATTTCAGGGTTCGGCGTTATCCTAGGGGCCTCAAGGGCGCCCGTCTCGCGCAACTCGGGCATGGACCATCGCAAAAAGGGCGTCATGATCAAACCATTGCAGACATTTCTTGCTGAGATCGACCTGGGCGGCTGGAGCGTTCGCAGCAGTGCGACCGACTACCCGGAAAACTGGTTCATCCCTCCGCATTCCCATGAAAAGCACCAACTGATCTATGCCATCGAAGGCGTGATGGTGGTGCACACCGCCATCAGCCAATGGACGGTGCCACCCAGCCGTGGCATCTGGATGCCCAGTGGTGAGGTGCACTCGATTCGCTGTGTGGGGGCGATCAAGATGCGCAGCGTATTCGTGCGCCCTGACCCGAGCCTGAACCTGCCCGCCGAAACCCGGGCGGTGAGTGTTTCGGCGTTGCTGAGCGAGTTGATCAAGGTCTCGGTCGATTTCGACTTTGCCTGTGAGCCGGACTCGCGGGAGGCCCGGGTGCTGCGGCTGATCCTGGATGAACTGACGATCCTGCCGACCTTGCCCCTGAACCTGCCGCAGCCCGCCGATCAGCGTATCAACCTGATTTGTAGCGCGTTGCAGCGTGATCCCGGGGATGGCTCGACCTTGTCGGACTGGAGCGCCCGCTTGAGCCTCGACGCCAAAACCATCCAGCGCAGGTTCCGCAAGGAAACCGGCATGACGTTCGGCCAATGGCGCCAGCAAGCGCGACTGTTGCTGGCGCTGGAACGCATAGCCGTCGGGGAGAAGATCATCGACATCGCCGGGGAGCTGGGATACGACAGCCCGAGCGCGTTCACGACCATGTTCAAGAAGCAGTTCGGCAAGACGCCGAGTGATTTTTTCAAGTGAGGCGGCCGCCCGTGGGACGGCCGCTTGATGCCTGAATCGGATCAGGACCCTTGCGGTGTTTCACCTCGCGCCAGTCGCGCATTGATGTCTTCGATGACCGCCGGCAAATCGACGATGGTGTCGATCAGGTAGTGCGGGCGGGAGCCTTCGAACATCTTGACGATACGCGCCCGTTCGCTGTCCAGCCTGTCGGAAGGCAGGGCCTTGTATTGCTCGTAGGTCAAGCCCAGGGCATTGCCGGAGCAGGTCAGCGCCACCGTCCACATCCCGGCGGCCCGGCCTTCGAGTATGCCGGGCCAGGTGTCGTCGACCTTGACGCAGGCGGCGACGTCGCTGATACCCAGGGCAATCACGTTGGCCAGGGCCTGGGCCGGGTAGGGGCGGCCGTTCGGCACTTCGTCGGTGGCCACCACATGGTCGGCCACGTAGCCATTGTGCCGCGCCAGTTCGACCACTTTTTCCATGACCACGGCCGGGTAACCGGAGCAGGAACCGATTTTCAGGCCCTTGTCGCGCAAGGCATCGATGGTGTTAAGCGCGCCGGGAATCAGGGCCGAGTGCAGGGCAATTTTCTCGATCTGCAGCGGCATGAACCGTTCGTACAGTGCGGTGACATCGTCATCGGTCGGCAGGCGATCAAACACCGCACGGTAGCGTTCGGCGATCTGCGGTTGATTGCACAAGGTGCGGATGTGATCCCACTTGCCCATGCCCATCGGACCCCGCGCTTCTTCCAGCGAAACGGCGACGCCGAACTCGGCAAAGGCCTCGACGAAAATCTGCGTGGGGGCGAAGGAGCCGAAATCGACGACGGTGCCGGCCCAGTCCAGGACCACGGCTTGCAGTTGGGTCGGTTGTTGGTAGTTCATGGTATTTCTCCATTTTTTGTTGTGTGCAGGCCGTCCCTCCTGTCGCCAGGAAGTAGGCCTATGGATTGCTCAAGGGTGAGACGAAATCAGGTGGCCGGTATCGGGCTCGAGTCGAACAGCTCCGCGATCATTGGCCGGTTTCGGCGAATACCCAGGCAGCACAGGTGGTAGTCGATGGAAAACGGGTGATTGACGAAGGTGATCGGTTTGGTGCCCGGGGTTTCGGCGTACTCGACCGCCGAGACGAAACCGATGCCGATGCCCTTGGCGATGGCATGCACGATGGCCTCGCGGCTGTTCAACTGCATGACGCAGTTCAGTGCGACGCCCAGGTGCTTGCAGCTTTCCTCCACCAGTTGACGAGTGCGTGAGCTTTTTTCCCGCAGCACCCATTTCTCTTCGCTGATCTGCTCGACATGCACTTCTTTCTGCCGGGCCCAGGGATGGTCGTCACGCACCACGGCAATGATCGGGTAGCGCCGGTAAAGCTGCGTGTCAAAACGCTGGTCGAATTCGGACAACGCCAGGATCGCCACGTCGATATCGAAGTTGAACAGGCGATCCAGGGTCTCCTTTTCCGGGGAGAACGAGGTTTCCAGCTCGATGTCCGGATGCCGTTGCATCAGTTCGTAGGTCAGGTTCATGGCAATCGGTGGCGACACCGCGCCGAGGCGCAGCATGCCGGTCTTGCGTTGCTTGAAACTTTGCAGCAATTGCACGGCTTCATCCTCCTGGCCGAACAGGCCCTGGGTGATCGCGTAGAGCTGGTGCCCGGCGGCACTCATTTCGATAAAGCGGCCGCGGCGATGGAACAGCTCCACGGAAAACTTCTTTTCCAGGGCATTGACCTGCTCACTGACCGTGGGCTGGCCGACGCTCAAATACTCGGCGGCGAGGGTGAAGCTGCCGGTCTTGGCCACTGCATGAAATGAACGTAGCCACTTGTGGTACTGGTACATAGACGATCCTGTTCCTGAGCCGCTGCCGTTGATTCAATCTGTCCAGCCGGGCCATCAGCGCCTGATGAACAGCGCCACCGACGCGCTGCACAGACAGGCCGCGGTGACCACGATGAAGATCAGCGAGGTGTTGCCGGTACTGTCGAGCATACTGCCGATCAGCGGTTCCGCCAGGCCGGCGAACAGGTAGGACGAGAAGTTCATCACCCCGGTCGCCGTGCCGGCGCGTTTGGCGCCGACCAGGTCCGGGCATAGCGCCCAGAAGCTGGAGGCGGGGCCGTACACGAAGAAGCCGCAGAGAAACAATGCCACCAGACCGGTCGCGCTGTGGGGGGCAAGGGTCCACATCCACAAACTGGTCGCCGCACCGAGGAACATGTAAAGCATGATCGCCAGGTAGCGTTTGGAGCCGAACAGCTTGTCCGAGATCCAGCCGTTGCTCAGTGCGCCGATGGCCATGCCGACGGGAAGGGCCACGGTGATCCACTTCGGATCGATCATGCTGTCGCCGGTCTTCCAGTTGGCACCCAGGAAGTGCACCGGCACCCAGACGATCAAACCGTAGCGGGCGGCGTTCTGGAAACCCAGGGACACGGCGGCGATGATCAGGCGGAAGTTTTTCAGAACAGCTTTGTAGCGTTGCGCGGAGGTTTCGACTTCGTCATGGGCCACTTCATGGCTTTTGTCCTCGGCGTTGGCCACGCCCGTGTCGGCAGGCGGTTCGAAACCCAGGTCTTGCGGACGCTCGCGGGCCACCAGGTAGAAGATGATGCCGCCCGCCAGCATGAGCAATACGGGCAGGCGGAAGATCCAGCGCCACTCCAGATGCATCACCTCCAGCACGATGATCGAGGTCACGTAGGAAAGCACCGACGCGCAGCCGGCCGCGAACACATAAAAGCCGTAGACCTTGCCGCGTTCGCCCGCGCTCCACCAGTTGGAGATCAGCCGGCTGCCCGGTGCCCAGCCCAATGCCTGGAAGTAGCCATTGATGCCCCAGGGCAGGATCAGCCCGGCGAATCCGCTGGCGAAACTGGTCACCCAGTTGGCGCCACAGGACAGCACGGCGCCCATGGTCATGATGCGTCGACCACCGAACTTGTCGGCGAGGTTGCCGTTGATGGCCTGGCCAATGGCGTAGGCCCAGAGCATGGCGGCCGATGCCCAGCCAAGGTGCTCTTTGGTAAAGCCGAACTCGGCCTGGATACCGGGAATGGCGAAACCGAACGTTTGTCGCCCGGTATAGAAAAACAGATAGCAAAACATGGCAGCCAGCAGCATGCGCCACTGGGCGACGCGAAACGATGCGGTATGTACAGCGAGACCTGGCATGGCTTGGGCACGATTCATGATCTTTTCCTTATTCTTGTTCGGTCCCTGCGAGTTGCATCGCAGGGTGCACTCTTTTTCAGGTGCAGCAGGAAATCGTCGCGGCTCGTTTCGCCGCTGGCAGGGTAGTGTCTTTGGGGGGCTGGCGAGCCCTAGGCTGCTCGTGAGCCGATGAAGTTCTTGCCGCGTGCGCCCTGCAGGGCGAAGTCGATCATGGTTTGGGCCTCTTCGGCCGTCACGCCGTAGTCGGCGAACTCGGTTTTCACCTCGAGGCTGTGCAGGAAGGCGCGCAAACGGGCCTGGGCTTTATCCAGGTCTGGCCCGAAAACCCGTTGCAGGGTCTTGTCGCGCGTTGCGTCGTGGCCCCAGGCAAGGCCCAGAACCAGTGGCAGGGTGAAGGAGCAGGCGATGCCGTGGGGCAGGCCGAAGCGCAAGGTCATCTCATAGGAAATGGAGTGGGCCAGTGCAGTCTTGGTGTTGGAGAACGCCATGCCGGCCTTGAGTGCGGCGAGGGCCATCCGTGAGCGCAGCTCCTGATTGGACAGGTCACTCCGCAGCAAGGGCAGGCATTCGAGGATGTCCTCGATGGCAGAGATGGCGAAGGTGTCGGAAAGCGGGTTGGCATTGATGTTCCAGATCGACTCCAGCGCGTGGGACAGTGCATCCAGCCCGGTGGAAACGGTGACGCTGGCCGGTACCGTGAGCATTAGTTGCGGATCGATGATCGCGACCTTTGGCCAGGTGCAGTCCAGGTGCAGGGAATACTTCTTGTGGTTGGCCGCGTCCCAGATCGTCGCCCAGGGCGTGACCTCACTGCCGGTGCCCGCCGTGGTCGGGGCAGCGATCAGCTGTTTACTGCGAACCGGAACGAAGGGTTTGCCGCTTGCCAGCAAGGCCAGCAGCTCATCGAAGCGACCTGACTCGGTGCCGACAATCAGTGCCTTGGCAGTGTCGATCGCACTGCCGCCACCGACGGCAATCACGGCGTGGCATTCGCCGGCCTCTTGCCAGAAACGTTCATAGGTCGCGCGAAGTTGCGCGACATCGGGATTGGGCTGGACATCTTCGATCACGTAGACCAGGCGGTCGCCCAGCAGCGCTTGAAGGCGATCCACCAGCCCCAGGCCACGGGCTTCGGGAAAGGTCACGACGGCAACGTTCTGGTGTTCGGTGATGGCGGTAAGCTCTTGCAGGCTGCCCCAGCCGAAGCGGGTATCCACTGGATTGTGAAATCGGGCGGTCATGGCGGGTCCTTGGTTTTTGTTGTTGGAAGTGATGCCATGCTCGCGGTCCACGGACCACTGCACAAATCGATAATTCGCAGGTTTGAATCGGCTGGGCCGATAATGGCCGGTAGCTGATGCTTCGCTTTTTCAATCCCAATAAAGAAACTACCTAGAACACTGCGGCAAATGCCGTTGCCGATGGGGTTCGTCTCAATATCCCGCTGGCGGGGGCTGCCCTAGGCTGTGTGCTTTTGGCAAACCGGTGGGCGGAGTCGCTATGCGTTTATTTGAACTGATCACTTTTACCGTGCGGGTGCGCACAGTGACTGATGCGCTGGTACGCATCGAGGCAGAGTTGGCGAAGCCGGAAGTCGGCGGGGTGTTGATGGGCTGCTGGGCCTCGGAAATCGGTCAGTTGAACCAGATCGCCGTACTGCGCGGCTACGCCGACGAACACCTGAGGCAAGCGGAGCGCGAGCGTTTCCTGCTGGGAGGCGGGGCGTTTGGTATCAACGAGTTGATCACCGATCTGCGCATCGAAAACTACACACTGTTTCCCTTCCTCGAACCCTTGAGCGCGGGCCAGCACGGTCCATTCTACGAACTGCGCGTCTATGACCTGGTCAGCAGCGGGTTGCAGCCCACCCTCGAGGGCTGGAGCAACGCCATCGAAGCGCGGACCGCCGAACAATATTCGCCGGTGTACGCGGCGTTCTACGCCACCGACGGCGCGCTGCCGCGCTATCTGCACATCTGGCCGTGGAGCACCCTGGAACAGCGCCTGCAAGTACGCACCCAGGCGGTCGCCGATGGCGTCTGGCCGCCGGAAAACTCCGGCCCGCAACTGCGCGACATGCGCTCGACGATCTACCTGCCCGCGACGTTCTCGCCCTTGCAATGACCCGGGTGTGGCTCGACCGGGGCTCAGAAACGATCCAGCCGGTACGGTGCAGTCGCCGGCAGGCCATGAGGCTGGGTCACGAGCAGCCGTCCGGCCTGGATTAGCGACGGACCGCCAATGGCCCTGTAAACTGGCCGCGCAAAGGCACCAGCCTCATCACTTCAAGCAAGAGAGTCCCCATGGCAAACCACGACCTGACCTTTACCCCCGACCCCGATGCGGATTCGATTTCCTCCGACGTCGTCGGTTTCGCCGGTGTGCTGGTCTCCACCCAGATCCCCACCCGCGCCGACGGCAGCCTGGAACTGGGCGACATCACCCTGCAAAGCGAATGCACCCTGCAAGCGCTGAAGGTCGCGCTGGAGCGTGCCGGCAGTTCCATGGACCGCGTGATGCACCTGACCATCTACCTCACCGACATGGCCGACCGCGCCGCTTTCAACGAAGTCTACAAGCGCTACTTCGCCAAGCCATGGCCGGTGCGCGCCGCTGTCGGGGTTGCCTCGTTGGCGGTGGAAGGCATGCGCGTGGAAGTGACCGCGATGGCGGCCAAGGCCTGATCTCAGCCAGACATACACAAAACCCTGTGGGAGCGGGCTTGCTCGCGAAGACGGCGTGTCAGGTGGCACAAGTGTTGACTGACCCAGCCCTTTCGCGAGCAAGCCCGGTCCCACAGGGGTTGAGGCGCGCCAGGCCTACCCAAATCGCCACCCGGCAGCATTCGGGTGCCGGTCAGGCGTTTCGCCGCTACAATGCACGCCTCGACCGTGACAAGCCTGACTAAAAAAATTATGTCTTTGCCCAAACATCACCTGGAATTGCTCAGCCCTGCCCGCGATGTCGCCATTGCCCGCGAGGCCATCTTGCATGGCGCCGATGCCATCTACATCGGTGGCCCGAGCTTCGGCGCCCGCCACAACGCCTGCAACGAAGTGAGCGATATCGCCCAATTGGTGGAGTTCGCCCGTCGCTACCACGCCCGGGTGTTCACCACCATCAATACCATCCTGCACGACAACGAACTGGAGCCGGCGCGCAAGCTGATCCACCAGTTGTACGACGCTGGCGTCGATGCGCTGATCGTCCAGGACCTGGGGGTGATGGAGCTGGACATTCCGCCGATCGAACTGCATGCCAGTACCCAGACCGACATCCGTACCCTGGAGCGGGCGAAGTTCCTCGATCAGGCCGGTTTCTCACAATTGGTGCTGGCCCGCGAGCTGAATCTCCAGGAGATCCGCGCCATCGCCGACGAAACCGACGCGGCCATCGAGTTCTTTATCCATGGCGCGTTGTGCGTGGCGTTTTCCGGTCAGTGCAACATTTCCCACGCGCAAACCGGGCGCAGCGCCAACCGTGGCGACTGCTCCCAGGCCTGCCGTCTGCCGTACACCCTCAAGGACGAAAAGGGCGGGGTGATCGCTTACGAAAAGCACCTGCTGTCGATGAAGGACAACAACCAGAGCGCCAACATCCGCGCCCTGGTCGAGGCCGGCGTGCGTTCGTTCAAGATCGAGGGCCGCTACAAGGACATGGGCTATGTGAAAAACATCACCGCCTACTACCGCCAGCGCCTCGACGCCGTGCTCGAAGACCGCCCGGACCTGGCCCGCGCCTCCAGCGGCCGCACCGCGCACTTCTTCCTGCCCGACCCGGAAAAAACCTTTCACCGTGGCAGCACCGATTACTTCGTCACTGACCGCAAGATCGATATCGGCGCCTTTGACTCGCCGACCTTCACCGGTCTGCCGGTGGGTGTGGTCGAGAAAGTCGCCAAGCGTGACATGCAGGTCGTGACGCACGAGCCGCTGTCCAACGGCGACGGTCTCAACGTGCTGGTCAAGCGCGAAGTGGTGGGTTTCCGCGCCAACATCGCCGAACCGAAGGGCGAGTTCGAGGAGGACGGCGAGAAGCGCTATCGCTATCGCGTCGAGCCCAACGAGATGCCGGAGGGGATGTACAAACTGCGCCCCAATCACCCGCTGAATCGCAATCTCGATCACAACTGGCAACAGGCGCTGCAAAAGACCTCAGCCGAGCGTCGCATCGCCCTGAACTGGGTCGCTCGCCTGCGTGAAGACCAGTTGGAACTGACCGCTACCAGCGAAGAGGGCATCAGCGCCAGCGTCACCCTGGCGGGCCCGTTCGGCGCCGCCAACAAGCCGGAACAGGCGCTGGAGCAATTGCAGGATCTGCTCGGCCAACTGGGTACCACGCAATACCACGCCATCGATATCAAGCTGGACGCGCCGCAGGCGTACTTCATCCCGAACTCGCAGCTCAAGGCCTTGCGCCGTGAAGTGATTGAAGCCTTGACCGAGGCGCGGATCGCCGCCCACCCGCGTGGCAGCCGCAAGGCCGAGACCACGCCGCCGCCGGTGTACCCGGATTCGCACCTGTCGTTCCTGGCCAACGTCTACAACCAGAAAGCCCGGGACTTCTATCACCGCCATGGCGTCAAGCTGATCGACGCGGCCTACGAGGCCCACGAGGAAACCGGCGAGGTGCCGGTGATGATCACCAAGCATTGCCTGCGTTTCTCCTTCAACCTGTGCCCGAAACAGGCCAAGGGCGTGACTGGCGTGCGCACCAAGGTTGCGCCGATGCAGCTGATCCACGGCGATGAAGTGTTGACGCTGAAGTTCGACTGCAAGCCTTGCGAGATGCACATCATCGGCAAGATGAAGGGCCACATCCTCAACTTGCCGCAACCGGGTAGCGTGGTCGGTCACATCAGCCCCGAAGACCTGCTCAAGACCATCCCGCGCGCGCCGCACTGAGTGGCAGGCGAGTGCGTCGCAACGGCGCACTCAGCTGTTCCTGCTTGAAACCTGCTTTTGCTGAAGTCTGGACGCTGGCGACAAGCGTGGCGCTGGCGGTCGACACTATCCGCAGGTGTCGGCGACGGCCTTTTCAGCGCGTTTGAATTCCTGTTTGACGTCGGTGGGGATGCGTTGCTTTTTCAGTTCCTGACCGAGGAAAGGTTGTTCGCCTCGGGACTGGACCTCAGCGTCCTCGGCCGATATCTGCGCCTCGATGGCAGCGGCGTGCTTGTCGATGACGGCATCGACCTCGGCTTCATTCCTGGCGGTATCGAGTGCCATGACCAACTGGCCGGCCTCGGCTTTTTCGGCTTCGGCATAGGCTTCGACCGACAACCCGGAGGCCAGGGCTCGCGCCTGGGTTTCCAGGTTATTGAGATGCTCCCGGGCGGCCTTGCAGACCGCTTCCTGTCGCTGGTCCTGGATGTGCTCCCAGGTGTTCAACCCATAAATCGCGGCCCCGAGTACCAGAAGGGTTGCAGCGGCCCCCAGTAATTTGCCTTTCACTTTTGGCGCCCTCAAATGGCAAGGGAAGGGTGTTGCATAAACGATTCCCGATTCAATTCGAGTAAGCAAAAGCGTAGCAGAGCTGTTCGGGGTGAATGTGCGCCGATAGCACCCCGAGATTCGGCTCGACACTAAGCGTCTGTTTTAATAAACAATTTTTTTTGTTTGGGCTTCCCAGATGAAGGAAAAGTTGGTAAATTTGCGCCCACTCTTGCAGCGGTCCTCAGGGAACCAGTCGTGCAGGCAGGCAACAGGTCTTGTTGCCACTCAAGAAAGCGAGTGCCAGGCACTCATTGCAACAGATACAGGGGCGTCGCCAAGCGGTAAGGCAGCAGGTTTTGATCCTGCCATGCGTTGGTTCGAATCCAGCCGCCCCTGCCATTTTTTATTCCTGCCTAATCAGAAAACACTCTACCGACGGTAATTATTCGTCGATTCATTGTTTTTTGCCTCCCGTTCCCCGCTAGCACTGGCGCCACTACCGAAAGCGCTCCGGGATGGCCTCGGCAAACGGATACCAGGAAAAGTACGGCCTTGCCTCGTCGATCACCCGCTTGACCGAGGGCCTTTGGGTCAACCTGTCGAAATAAACACTCAAGTG
This sequence comes from Pseudomonas sp. IT-P4, assembly GCF_949767755.1. Classification (NCBI taxonomy): domain Bacteria; kingdom Pseudomonadati; phylum Pseudomonadota; class Gammaproteobacteria; order Pseudomonadales; family Pseudomonadaceae; genus Pseudomonas; species Pseudomonas sp. IT-P4. The sequence continues at coordinate 44,756 of NZ_CATKPX010000067.1, forward strand.
GCGATGTTCGGCGGGAAACGGCACGAGGGTACTGGCATAGAACAGCGCCGGGGCGGCGGCGCAATCGGCCATGCTGAATGCGGCGCTGGCTGCCCAGGTGTTTGCGGCCAACTGACGTTCAAGCATGCCGTACGCCGTCAACAGCGCGGCGCGTTCGCGGGTCAGGTCGCCGTTTGCGGCATTGATTCGGTCAGCGACTATCTTCTGCATCGGCACCTGGACGTGCAGGTCGAAAAAGCGATCCCACAGGCGGACTTCCAGCGCGGTTTCCCAATCATCCGGAATCAGATGTGCCTGGCTGGGGTGAAGCCGGTCCAGGTACTCAATGATCACACTCGACTCGGGTACGTCCCGTTGGCGGTCGTGATCGCGGATCACCGGGAATTTGCAGAGTGGCCAAAGTGCTTGTAGCTCGGCCCTGTCAGCCTCGTCTCCCAGGTCGATGATCCTTTTTTCAAACTCGATTTCCAGTTCATAGAGCGCGATGAGCGCTTTGTGGCAGAACGATGAGAGCGGATGGAAATAAAGAGTCAGCGGCATCCTTCAATTCCTCGGTGAGATGAAAACCAGTTGATTATCCGTCGCCATCGGCCAAGGCGCGAGGGGCTCCATTCTGGTGTTTTTTGCGTTTCAGCGACGCCAGATGAAACGCGCCAGCAGCGCATCGATGCTGAACTTGCCGGCGCCCGACAGCAGCAGCGGCGTGAGGGCCACAAGGTAGATCAGCGGCAGCTTGAAGTTGCCGTAACCCTTGTTGCTGATGGCATAGCCTTGGGCGAGTTCACTGAGGCTGTGCCAGTCGGCGGGCCAATGCACGGCGGCGGTTGCGACGAGGGTCACCACCATCAGGCTCAACGCCGAAAAACGTGTGCCCAGGCCCACCAGCAAGGTCAAGGCGAAGATCAGCTCCGCCCACATCGACAGTTCCCAGTTCAGCGTCGCTGGAAGGTGGTCGAACGGAAAAGGGAAGCGCGCCTGGATATCGGCGAACCAGTTCTCGCCGTTGTATTTTTCCAGGCCGGACTCGAGGAATTCCCAGGCGAGGAACACCCGCAACGCCAGGGGGGCAACCCAGTCGCCGGCACGGTCGAGGTTCAGGTGCAGGCCTTTGACGGCCGAAGAAATGGAGGTGCTCATGGACGTTGCTCTCTTTCAGGTCGGGGGAGGTGGGGCAACGACATGCCCCGTGAGTTGAGCGCTTTGATCGGCGTGGCCAATCGACAGGCGCATTTCATCAACGGGGTGTATCTGCGGTGTGTCGTTGTGACGGGGTTTTGAGTGTGGGGTGTGTCTGGGGCGGGGCTGTATACATTGAGATACGTAACCGCCACTCCTGTGGGAAAGAGCCTGCCCGGGGCAGCGATCCGACGATGGCGGAGTGTCAGGCGCGATGGACGTTGGATGGAAAGGCCTCTTCGCGAGCAGGCTCGCTCCCACAGGGAAATTGCTATACATTTTCCGGCCGCCCCCTGCATGGTGATACTGCTTCATGTCCCTCGCGCTCGAACGTCTAGTCGCTGGCACGCCAATCCCTTTCGCCGGCAATCGTGTCACTGTCGTCAGTCCCGAACTGGCGCAACGTTTCCAGCCCGGTGATCACCTGCTGGTGGAGCAGGTCAGTGGCGAGTTGCTGCTGATCCCCGTGGCGGACCAGCAAGCGGCCAACGTCGCGATCGAGCGCGCCCAGGCGGCATTCACCGCGCTATCGGCGGTGTCTGACCAGGCGATCAGCGCTTTCTTCGACCTGTTTGCCAAACGCCTCGAAACCCCGGAAAGCTGGGCCTTGATCGAAGCTGCCAACCTGGCCGACATCGAACGGGCCAAGGCGCGCGGTCGCTCGACCACCCGGTTGCTGGCCGATGAGCGCATGCGTCGCGACATGATCGCCGGCCTGCGCGCCTGGCGTGATGCGGCGGCCAGCCGTGGCAAGGTGATCAGTTGCGTCGAGCACGATGGCTGGAAGGTCGAGCAAGTGGTCTCGCCGTTGGGCATCGTCGCGTTTGTCTTCGAAGGCCGTCCGAATGTGTTTGCTGACGCGGCCGGTGTGTTGCGCACCGGCAACACCGCCGTGCTGCGCATCGGCAGTGATGCGTTGGGCACGGCCCAGGCGATCGTCACCCATGCACTGAACCCTGCACTGAGCGACGCCGGCTTGCCGGTCGGTGCCGTATCGCTGGTGGAAAGTGTCAACCACGCCGCCGGTTGGGCGATGTTCGCCGACCGGCGCCTGTCATTGGCGGTGGCCCGTGGTTCGGGTCGTGCCGTCAGCCAGTTGGGCAGCATCGCCCAGCAGGCCGGCACGGCGGTCAGCCTGCACGGCACCGGTGGTGCGTGGCTGATCGCCAACACCGATGCCGACGCCCCGCGCTTTGCCGCCGTGGTGCGCAACTCCCTGGACCGCAAAGTCTGCAACACCCTGAACGTCTGCCTGATTCACCGCGACCGCGCCGCTGAACTGGTGCCGCTGTTCTTGGGCGCGCTCAAACAGGCCGGCGCCGCACGGGGGCAGGGCTGCAAGCTGCACATCGTCGAAGGCAGCGAGTCGTGCCTGCCGCAAGACTGGCTGGCTGCAACGGTCCAGGTGTACCGCGCCGAAGGCTATCAGGGCGAAGCGCAGGCCGAGCCGTTGCCGGAAGATCAATTGGGTCGTGAGTGGGAGTGGGAAGAAACCCCGGAAGTCAGTCTGAAGATTGTCGACGACCTGGACGATGCCATTACCTTGTTCAATCGTTATAGCCCGCAATTCACGGTGTCTTTGATCAGTGACAGTGCCGAGGTCCAGGAGCGTTTCTACAACGCGGTCAACGCGCCTTTTGTCGGCAATGGCATCACCCGTTGGGTCGACGGCCAGTACGCGCTGAACAAGCCGGAACTGGGGCTTTCGAACTGGGAGAGCGGGCGCCTGTTTGCTCGCAGTGCGATTCTCTCCGGCGATGGTGTGTTCACCATTCGTAGCCGCATGACCCAGGTCGATCTGGGCGTCAAACGCTAAACCCTGTGGGAGCAGGCTCGCTCCCATATCCGGTTTTCGTTCCAGCATAAAAAAGGCCTGCTCCTTATCGGGAGCAGGCCTTGTTTATCTATAAGTCAGTAATGACTCATTTCAATTAGTAGAACCGGTCAATCACCCGAACTTCGTTCTGATTCTGCATCGAGGCCCAGGCCTGTTTCAGGGTTTGCAGAACATTACCGATGAAGTCCTTGTCGGCTGCGGCCTTCTTGCCGACATAGCCCTGGCCGCGACGGTACATCTTCAGTCGGGCCAGCAGGTTCTGGTTGTTCTGGTCGAACTCTGCTTCATGGGCGTGCGGCGACAGGCAGTCGATATGAACCTGGCCACACTTGCTGATCCAGAGAATATGGTTGTCGTGGCTGTCTTTCTTTGCAGCGAAGATACGAGCCAGTTCATCGATAGTTGGTTGATTGTTCAGATTCATCATAAAGCCCCTTGACCAATTGGTGATCTTTCAAAGTTGATTCGCTAATACAGGTAGCCCATCGGTTAGTTGATCCCTGGCACCGAAACCAGGACGTCAGCGTTCGGCCGCCTTATCGGGCGGGGTCCTGCGTCTGTTGCATGTAGTCGTGTTGAATAACTGCTACGCAATAGCGTCACAACGAAGAGAAGCGGCGAAAACCTTAAGGCCACTGCCGACGTTTTCAGGGTCGGCCACAAGCTTCATGAGGATTGCTCGCCAAGTCTTCTCGCCCTTGTACTGGACGTTCAGGCCAGGTCAGCTTCTTCAATCTGCCTTGTGGGCAGCGTGTATCCGGGAAAAACAGCTCGGCGGTCAGACGAGCTTGCTCAAACGTGTTGCCTGTACTCCCGATCGGGGAGACGTCTGCATCATGCAAGGGCAAATCGGAGGCGTCAACGGTTTTGTAGTGAATATTTTAAGTCACTACATATTGTCGGACAAAGCTGTTGGGAATTAGCAGGCGGAGTCGAAGGTGTGTCGGTCAGGACGACAGGGACGGACACTCAAAGCGGTAAAAAGTGCAGGGATAGCGGTCAACCACCTGCTGATGCAAGGTGAAACCGTCAACGTTGAGCCCCGGCATCACGGCGGCCCAGAACTGGCGTGCTGGCTGGTTCGCCTCGATGTGGAAAATCTGCCATTGACCGGGGAATTGACTCAAGAGGGTGGAAACGACAAATCGCGCGACACCCTGGCCACGGAAGCGTCGGCTGACAAACAGATAGCCGATGTTGTAGTCGGCACCGGGTAGATGGACCTGGTTATCCACGGTGACGAAGCCGGCCAGTTCACCGTCGACCTTGATCAGGAAGGGGCGGGTGGCCGGGTTTCGCCAGTAGTCGGGCATGGGCAGGATGTTGAACAAACCGTATTCGCCCAGTTTCAGCGGCAACCATTCGCTGAAGTCGTAGGTGTAGAACTGCATCAGGTTCTCGATGGTTTCCAGTTCATCGCGTTGGGCGGCGTGCAGTTCTATCGAAGGCATTCGAAGTGGCTCCTGATCGGCCAAGGGACACAACTGATTATGGCCGGCGTCGCACGATCCGTGGCGAGGGAGCTTGCTCCCGCTGGACCGGTCCGCGTTCGGGCGCAGCAGTCCCATTCACGTTGTTGGAGAGAAGGGCCGCTTTGCGGCCCAACGGGAGCAAGCTCCCTCGCCACAGGGTTCGGTGCCGGGTTCAGGTTTTGCTTGCAGGTTTTGCCCTGCGCTTGGTGCCGCTTGCTGGTTTACGCGGGGCGCCTTTTCGTTTTTTCTTCCAGGGGGCTGCAGCGGAGCCGCCGGGCGGTGGGCCGCTGATGGTCAGGCTCAGCCCGGCACAGCGACTGACCTGCTTGCTCATCCAGGCGGCCTGTTTGGTGACGAACTCTTCCAGGCTCATTTCGCCGCTTTGCACCATGTCCAGGGCCTGCTCCCAGATCGCCGTGGTACCCGGATCGGCGATGGCCCGCGGTACCGCGTCGATCAGGCTGAACGCGGCCGGCGTGGCGGCCAGGGCCTTGCCGTTCTTGACCAGGTAACCACGGTCGAGCAGGCCCTGGATGATCGACGCACGGGTCGCTTCGGTGCCGATGCCGGTGGTGTCCTTGAGCTTTTGCTTGAGCAGCGGGTCTTGCACCAGTTTGGCGACATTCTTCATGGCCTTGATCAGGTCGCCTTCCGTGAACGGCTTTGGCGGTTGCGTCCACAGGTCCTTGAATTGCACGCCGGCCACTGTGCAATCGATGCCTTCGGCCAGGTTGGGCAGTGTCTGCGGTACCGGGGCTTCGCGCCCCTTGGCCGGAGCCAGCGCTTCGGGCAGGGCGCGTTTCCAGCCCGGCTCGATGATCTGCTTGCCGACAGCGCGCAGGGCCTCGCCGGCACAGTCGAAGTCGGCCTGGGTGCGATCGTATTCGTGATTGGGCAGGAACTGCGCCAGGTATCGCGCGCGGATCAGGGTGTAGACCGCACGCTGTTTGCCCGCCAGCTTGTCGAGATTCTTTGCCGCAGAGGTGGGGATGATGCCGTGGTGGGCGCTGACCTTGGCATCGTTCCAGGCCCGTGAGCGCCGTTGCGGATCAAGGTGATCGTGCAAGGCGTTCAGCGCTGGATCGGCCTGGCGCAGTGCCGCCAGAATGGCCGGTGCCTCGCTGTGTTGACTGATGGGCAAGTAGCCGCAATCACTGCGCGGATAGGTGATGACTTTGTGGGTTTCGTAGAGCGCCTGGGCGATGTCCAGGGTTTCCTGGGCGCCGAGGCCGAGCTTCTTCGAGCAGACTTCCTGCAGGGTGCCCAGGTCGAACGGCAGCGGGGCCACTTCGCGCATCCGTTCGGTGCGCAGCTTGATCACCCGCGCACAGGCCGCGCCGCTCATGGCGGCCGCCGCTTGTTGCGCCAATGCCTGGTTCAGGCAGCGGTCCTGATCGTCGCAAAGCTGCGACGGCGCGCGCCATTGCGCCGTGAACGCGGTGCCGTTGTGCTGTAGCTGCACGTCGATGGCCCAATAGGGGACGGGCACAAAGTCGGCAATGCTGCGATCGCGATCCACTACCAGGCGCAAGGTCGGCGTTTGCACCCGGCCCACCGGCAACACGCCTTGATAGCCGGACTGGCGCCCCAGCAGGGTGAACAGCCGACTCATGTTCATGCCGATCAGCCAGTCGGCCCGGGAACGCCCCAGCGCCGAGTGATAGAGGCTGAAGGTCTCGCTCCCCGGTTTGAGCGCCGCGAGGGCCTTGCGAATGGACGCATCGTCCAGCGCCGACAACCAGAGGCGGCGGATCGGCCCGCGATAGCGGCAATGTTCCACCAGTTCCCGGGCGATCATCTCGCCCTCGCGGTCGGCGTCCGTGGCGATGATCAGTTCGCAGGCTTCACCGAGCAGGCGCTTGACCGCCTTGTACTGGCTGGCGGTACGCGGCTTGACGGTCATTTTCCATTTTTCGGGAATGATCGGCAGGTCCGCCAGCACCCAGCGCTTGTAGCGCGCGTCGTAGGCATCCGGCGGTGCGGTTTCCAGCAGGTGGCCGATGCACCAGGTCACCGTGACGTCCGTTCCCAGCCAGCAGCCATCGCCCCGGCGCCGGGCGCCGAGGACTGCCGCGATGTCTTTGGCCTGGGAAGGTTTTTCACAGAGGTACAGCCGCATAACCACCATCGTCGATCAATGTGCCAAGGGTGCACAGAATGGCGCTTGATGGGCGATGGAGCAATCTTTATCTGTATGGATGTACAGCTTTGTGTGTCGCTCCCGTTCGGCTGCGAAGCAGTCGCGAGGGTAAAACTTGGGTTATACCTGATAAATCGTGGTTTCAGGTTTTGGGGCTGCTGCGCAGCCCATCGCGGGCCAGCCACGCTCCCACATCGATTTGCAGGTCCATCACCGTCATGAGGAACGTTTTCCATGAAAAGCTCCGGTCCTAGTCCTGTCATCACCATCGCCGAGCAGCCTGGCTGTCTGCTGGTGAGATTTCACGGTATTCAAGTGGCCGCCTCGGCGCGGGCCCTGGTGTTGCTGGAGGCCAACTACCCGCCGGTGTACTACGTGCCGCGAGAGGACATCGACGAGAAGTATTTCGCCCGCACCGACCACACCAGTTATTGCCCGTACAAAGGCGATGCCAGCTATTTCAGCCTGCAGGTACCGGGACATGAAAGCGCCAACGCGGTGTGGAGTTACGAAGACCCCAAGGTGTCGGTGGAGCAAATCCGCGGTTACCTGGCGTTCTATCCGGATCAAGTGAAGTTCGAGTTGCTCGATGCCGAAGTTTGATTGTCGTTTTCAAGCGATAAAACAATCACGATTCAACGGTTTTTCCCCTGATCGGCAAATTCCGGAATGTCCTTCCACTCACACGGACATTCTGGATTGCCCCTCCATGGCTATTGCCAATCAGCTGTTACAAATATGACAATGCGAGTCATTACCATTCGCGAATTATTCCATCGTCATGTCCGCCAACGATTTATCCCTGCGCAGCGCCGTCAACGACCTGTATTGCGACCATCACGGTTGGCTCCAGGGCTGGCTGCGCAAGCGTCTGGGGAACGCGTTCGATGCCGCGGACCTGGCGCAGGACACCTTTGTCCGGGTAATCAAGGCACGCAGTGCGCTGGAGATCCGAGAGCCGCGGCCTTATCTGTCGATGATCGCCAAGGGCCTGTTGATTGATCTGTTTCGCCGCCGCTCGCTGGAGCAATCCTATCTTGACGCGTTGGCCGCCACTCCCGAACAGGAACAGCCGTCGCTGGAGGAGCAGGCGATCATGTTGCAAGCACTGATGGAGATTGATCGGTTGCTGCAAGGACTGGGGCCGAAGATCAAGCAGAGTTTCATCCTCTCGCAGTTCGATGGCCTGACCTACCCACAGATCGCCGAGCGGCTGGGCGTCAGCGTGCGTACGGTAAACAACCACATGGCCAAGGCCATGGAGCATTGCTGTCTGATGCAAATCCGGTTGCAACTCGGATGAGCCTGTCGCCCGCCGAACTCAAAGCGATCAGCAGCGCCGCGCAGTGGTATGCGCGGCTTCACTCCGGCGTTGCGACGGATGCCGATCAGGTGGCCTGGCGCGCCTGGCTGGCGGCTGATCCAGGGCATCACCAGGCCTGGCAGCGCATGACCGACGTCGGTGAGCAAATGGCTCGGGTTCCGGGGGCACTGGCTGCGCCGGCCTTGCGCGCAGCTGATCAATCCCGTCGCCAGGTGCTGCGCAGCGTGTTGGTGCTGGCGTCGGCAGGTTCCCTCGGGTGGTTGGGCTGGCGCAGTGAAGTAACCCGGGACCTGTTCGCCGACTACCGCACGGCAGTCGGCGAGCGTCGGGAATTTCGCCTGGCCGATGGCAGTTCGCTGCTGCTCAACACCGAGACGTCGGTCAACCTGCGATTCGATGGCCGGCAGCGGGTGCTGGAGTTACTGGCGGGGGAAATTTTCGTTTCGACCGCCGTCGACCCTGCGCAGCGACCGTTCAAGGTGGTCACTCGAGATGGCGAGGTCCGGGCGTTGGGCACGCGGTTTATCGTCCGCTCCCAGGCCCGCGGCAGCGAAGTGGCGGTGCTGGAAAAGGCCGTGGAGGTGAGCGTAGCGCTGTCGCAGTCGCGGCTGGAGGCCGGTCAACGCATGGCCTTTGGTCCCGCCGGGTTGGGTGTAGTGCAATCGAGCGATGCCTCGGTCGGGGCGTGGCGCCAGGGCAGCATTATCGCGATCAACCGCCCCTTGGCCGAGTTGCTGGCTGATCTTTCGCGCTATCGCAGGGGTGTTTTGCGCTGCGATTCGAACATCGCCGATCTGAAGGTATCCGGTGCTTTTCCGATTGACGACACGGACCAGGCGCTGGCCGCGCTGGAGAGTGGCTTGTCGTTGCGTGTCACCCGGTACAGCCGCTATTGGGTCAATGTTTCCGGCGGTGCCAAGAGCTGATCCGTGACGCCGATAAAAATAATTTCTGCTCCATTGCACTATTCGTGCGCATCGTTCGGCTCATCCCTCAATGGGTTTTTATTGATCGTTTGGGGGAGGGTAAGCATGTCTCGGGTGTACCAGCCAGGTCGTCTGGCGACCGCAGTGAAGTTCGGATTATTGGCGGTTACGACAACCGGTTTATGGTCTGCTGCAACGTACGCCGCGCCGGTGTCGGCGCAACAACAACGTTCGGTGCAATCCTTCGATATCGCGGGCGGCAGCCTGACTGAAGTCCTCAGTCGCTTTGCCAGCGCCGCAGGCGCGGCCATTTCGTTCGATGCGCGGCAGACCGAGGGTTTCAGTTCGCTCGGGCTCAAAGGCTTTTTCGGCGTCAGTGAAGGCTTCGCACGAATACTCAGTGGTAGCGGCCTGCAAGCCGAACCGCAGGGCAACGGTACTTACATCCTGCGGGCGGCGCCTGTGTCCGGTTCGGCGCTGGAGTTGGGCGCCACCAACATCAATGGGCAGGAACTGGGCGCGACGACCGAGAACAGCGGGTCTTACACCACCGGGGCGATCACCATCGGCAAAGGCGAACATTCCCTGCGGGAAACACCGCAATCGGTGACGGTGATGACCCGCAAGATGCTTGATGACCAGAACCTCAACACTATCGATCAAGTGATGGAGAAGACCCCGGGCATCACCGTCTACGACTCGACCATGGGCGGCAAATACTTTTATTCGCGCGGTTTTCGAATGTCCGGCCAGTACCAGTACGACGGCGTGCCATTGGACATGGGCAACCTCTACGTCCAGGCCGACAGTTTCAGCTCAGACATGGCGTATTACGACCGGGTAGAAATCCTGCGCGGTGCCGCCGGCATGATGAAAGGTGCGGGCGGCACGGCGGGCGGGGTGAACTTCGTGCGCAAACGCGGGCAAGCGATACCTCACACCGAGATCACCTTGTCGGGCGGCAGTTACGACAACTATCGCGCACAGGTCGACACCGGGGGCCCGCTGAACGATTCCGGCACCATTCGCGGCCGCGCCGTGATTGCTGAGCAGAGCCGGCATTATTTTGTCGACGATGCCAGTCGCAAGGACCAGGTGTATTACGGCGCGCTCGATGTCGATCTGAGTCCTGACACCACACTTGGGGTGGGCCTGGCGTACGAAGATGTCGACGCCAATCCATGCTGGGGCGGGTTGCCGCGCTACAAGGATGGCAGTGACCTCAAGCTCAGTCGCTCAACCTGCCTCGATCCGTCGTGGAACACCTGGCGCAGTAAACGCACCACGGTCTTCAGCGACATCAGGCACCAGATCAACGAAGACTGGGCATTGAAAGTCGCCAGCGTTTACACAACAAACACCCAGGACATCAAATATGCGTTCGCCTCCGGGGCGGTCACGCCTGGCATGGATACCACCGGTGTGCTGGGCAGCATGTACGACTACGATCAAGTCGACTACGGCATCGATGCCTACGTGGATGGCAAGTTCGATGGGTTCGGCCTGCAACACGAGCTGGTGGTGGGCTTCAATGCCAGTCGTTCGAACAAGAACGACTTCTACTCGGTGGCGTTTCTGCCGCAACGGCAAAATGTGTTCAATCCCGACAAGCATATCCCGGAGCCGGACGACAGTTTCTTCATCGACAACTCGTCCCGTGGCGGTCCGGTCGATAGCGTGACCAAACAGAGGGGCGCTTACTCGACTTTGCGCCTGAAACTGGCGGAACCGTTGACCTTCGTCGTTGGCAGCCGCGTTAGCTGGTACAGCTCCGATACCGATTCGGTGTTCATCAGGTCGGGTACCTCCGAGCACGCCAGCACCAGGGAAACGGGGCAGGTCACACCTTTTGCCGGGCTGTTGCTGGACCTCAATGAAAACCTCACGGCCTATACCAGCTATGCGGAAATCTTCACGCCCCAGGGTAACTTGCGGGCCGAAGACGGCTCTGCCCTCAAGCCTCTGGTGGGCCAGAGCTATGAACTGGGGATCAAAGGGGCGTGGTTCGACGGTCGCCTGAACAGCTCTTTCAATCTGTTTCGCACGATCCAGAAAGACCAGGCGCAAACCGACTACAACTCTTCCTGCCCATCCTCTGACGGCTATTGCTATGTCAATGCCGGCAAGGTCCGGGCCCAGGGCTTCGAGGCGCAAATCAGCGGTGAAGTCATTGAGCGATTGCAATTGCTGGCGGGTTACACCTACACCCAGACCAAGACCCTGGATGACATCGACACAAGCCTGAACGGCGCTGCGTTCAACAGCTATGTGCCTCGGCACGTATTGCGCATGTGGGGCGACTACGCCCTGAGCGGGTCTCTTGAGCGGTTCAGCATCGGTGCCGGTGTCAATGCCCAGAGCGATAACTTCAGGGTGTCACCGGTCAGCTCAGAGAAGATCAGCCAGTCGGGTTATGCCGTCTGGAACGCTCGCATAGGCTACCGCATCGATGACACCTGGTCGGTCGCGCTCAACGGCAACAACCTGTTCGACAAGCGTTACTACACCACCATCGGTACCGAGACGTTTGGCAATTACTACGGTGATCCACGCAACTTCATGGTGTCGGTCAGGGCCGGTTTCTGACGCTGCACAATCCCTGCAGGAGCGAGCAGGCTCGCTCCTGCAATGTCAGGTCAGTTTTTATCGAGATCGACGTTGCGCGTCTCACGCAAACAAATCATCCCCACCACCAGGCTCACCCCGGTGATCACCACCGGGTACCACAGCCCGTAGAAGATGTCCCCGGTGTACACCACCAATGCGAACGACACGGTCGGCAGGAAACCGCCGAACCAGCCGTTGCCGATGTGGTACGGCAGGGACATCGAGGTGTAGCGGATGCGGGTCGGGAACAGTTCGACCATCAACGCCGCCAGCGGGCCGTAGCACATTGCGGAGATGATGATCAGTGCGACGATCAGCGCCACGATCATCGGTTTGTTGATCTGCTGCATGTCCGCCTGTTGCGGGTAGCCGGCGAGGGTCACGGCACCGCGCAGGGCGGCTTCGTCGAACCCGTCGATCTTCACGTCACCGACGCTCACCTGCACGCCACTGCCGGCCGGGGCCGCTGCGCTCTGGTACGGCAGGCCCTGCTTGACCAGGAAGGTCTTGACCTTGTCGCACGGGCTGTCGAATTTCGCCTTGCCCACCGGGTCGAACTGGAAGGTGCAGGTGTCGGGGTCGGCCATCACGGTGATCGGTGCCTGGCGGCTGGCCTGGTCGATGGCCGGGTTGGCGTAGTGGGCCAGGGTCTTGAAGATCGGGAAGTACAGCGCGGTGGCCAGCAGCAGGCCGATCATCAGCACCGGTTTACGCCCGACCTTGTCCGACAGCCAGCCAAAGAAGATGAAAAACGGGGCACCGATGGTCACGCTGACAATCAGCAGACCGTTGGCCACCGCCGGGTCCATTTTCAGAAACTGGGTGAGGAAGAACAGCACATAGAATTGCGCGGCGTAGAAGGTCACCGCTTGCCCGGCATTGATGCTGAACAGGGCGATCAACACCACCTTGAGGTTTTCCCATTTGCCGAAGGAGTCGCGAATCGGCTGTTTGCAAAGCTTGCCTTCTTCTTTCATTTTCACGAAGGCCGGCGACTCATGCAGGCTCATGCGAATCCAGGTCGAGATGCCCAGCAGCACGATGGAAAACAGGAACGGAATGCGCCAGCCCCAGACTTCGAACTGATCGCCGGTGAAGTAGCGGCAACCCAGCACCACCAGCAGCGACAGCAGCAGGCCGAGGGTCGCGGTGGACTGAATCCAGCTGGTGTGGAAGCCACGCTTGCCGATGGGCGCGTGCTCGGCGACATAGGTCGCGGCGCCACCGTATTCACCGCCCAGGGCCAGGCCCTGGAGCATGCGCAGCACCACCAGGATGATCGGCGCCGCGATGCCGATGCTGGCGTAGGTTGGCAGCAGCCCGACGCAGAACGTCGCCAGGCCCATGAGGACGATGGTGGCGAGGAAGGTGTACTTGCGCCCGATCATGTCCCCCAACCGCCCGAACACCAGCGCGCCGAACGGCCGGACGATGAAGCCGGCGGCGAAGGCCATCAACGCAAAGATAAACGCCGTGGTGTCGTTGACCCCGGCGAAAAACTGTTTGCTGATGACCGCCGCGAGGGCGCCATAGAGGAAAAAGTCGTACCACTCGAAGACCGTCCCCAAGGACGAGGCGAAGATGACTTTCTGGGTTTCCTGGCTGGTGCCCGCGCTGCGCACGGCCTCCAGGGTTTGAACGTTCTCTGACATACCGGTATCCCTCACAGTGATTGTTTTTGTTGTTCCACTGGTGTTGCGTGTTCCTTGCAGGGGTGATGCTCGATGTCCGTGAATCTAATGCGGTCCTTGTGGGAGCGGGCTTGCTCCGGGCGGCGTTCCGACGAAAGCGTCGTGCCATTCAACATCAATGTGAATGATCCACCGCCTTCGCGAGCAAGCCCGCTCCCACAGGTGATGTGTTTACAGAAGGGTTGAGGATCATCTGCGCAGCCTTCTCGGCAATCATCAACGTCGGCGAGCAGGTGTTGCCCGAGGTGATGCGCGGCATGATCGAGGCATCGGCAATGCGCAGGCCGGGGATGCCATGGACCTTGAGTTGCGCATCGACCACGGCGTCGGCGTCATTGCCCATGCGGCAGGTGCCCACCGGGTGGAAAATCGTGGTGCCGATCCGCGCGGCGGCTTCGTGCAGTTGTTCCTCGCTTTGCAGGCTGTCGCCGGGCAGGTATTCCACCGGGTTGAAGGCGCGCAGGGCCGGGGCGGCGACGATGCGCCGGGTCAGGCGAATGGCGTCGGCGGCGACCCGCAGGTCTTCCGGGTGGCTGAGGTAGTTGGGTTGAATCAGCGGGGCTTCTTGCGGGTCGGCGGAGCGGATGTCCACCCGGCCACGGCTTTGCGGACGCAGATCGCAGACCGATGCGGTGAACGCCGGGAAGGCATGCAGCGGTTCGCCAAAGCGCTCCAGCGAAAGCGGTTGCACGTGGTATTCGAGGTTGGCTGACGTCTGCTCCGGCCCCGAGCGGGCAAAGGCGCCCAATTGGCTCGGCGCCATGGACAGCGGGCCGCTGCGGTCATACAGGTAGCGCAGGCCCATGCCCATCTTGCCCCACAGGCTGCCGGCAATCTGGTTCAGGGTGCGGGCATTTTCCAGCTTGTAGATCAGCCGTAGTTGCAGGTGATCCTGCAGGTTGCCACCAACGCCGGGTAGTTCATGGGCGACGCCGATTCCCAGCCGTTCCAGCAGCGGGCGCGGGCCGATGCCGGAGCGTTGCAGGATGCTGGGCGAGCCGACGGAGCCGGCACACAGGACGATCTCCTTGCGCGCCTTGAAGGTTCTCGCCTGGCCTTGCCAGCGGGCACTGACCGCCGAGGCGCGGCCGTTGTCCAGCAGCACGCGGTCGACTTCGACACCGGTCAGTACGGTGAGATTGGGGCGCTGGCGAATGGGTTTGAGAAAGGCCTTGGACGCGTTCCAGCGGATGCCGGCCTTCTGGTTGACCTGGAAATAGCCGCAACCTTCGTTGTCGCCCTGGTTGAAGTCATCGATGCTGGCGATGCCGCTTTGCTCGGCGGCGCTGCGAAACGCATCGAGAATCGGCCAGGACAGGCGCTGGCGTTCCACTCGCCATTCGCCCGCGGCGCCGTGAAATTCGGCGGCGCCGGCAAAGTGATTTTCACTCTGCTTGAACAGCGGCAACACGTCTTGCCAGCTCCAGCCAGGGTTGCCGTCGGCGGCCCAGCGGTCGTAGTCGCCGGCCTGACCGCGCATGTAGATCATGCCGTTGATCGAGGAGCAGCCGCCCAGCACCTTGCCGCGCGGGTAGCTCAGGGCGCGGCCTTGCAGGCCCGGTTGCGCTTCGGTCTTGAAGCACCAGTCGGTGCGCGGGTTGCCGATGCAGAACAGGTAGCCCACGGGGATGTGAATCCACGCATAGTTGTCGCGGCCGCCGGCCTCGAGCAGCAACACGCGATGCTGCGCATCAGCCGACAGTCGATTGGCCAGCAGACACCCGGCCGGCCCGGCCCCGACCACGATGTAATCGTATTCATCCAGGGGAGTCTGCATCCCTGACCTCGTGTTGTTGTTCTTGTTGTCTGTCATCCTAGTTGTTAGCTTTCGTCAAAAGAATGTTAGTTTTTGCGCAGCCGCTGTGCGTTTTTAAACAGCGTTCCGAACGGCAACGAACTAGGACGCTTCATGTTCGACTGGAATGACCTGCGTTTTTTTCTCGAATTGCAGCGCAGCGGGCGTTTGCTTACGGCTGCCCGTCGCCTGAACACAACCCACGCCACCGTGGCGCGGCATATCGAGGCCATCGAAAAAAGCCTCGGTACGGCGTTGTTCGTCCAGCATGCCCAAGGTTACGAGATGACCCCGGCGGGCGAGGCGTTGCTTAAACACGCCGAGGCGATGGAGAACGTGGCGCTGCTGGCCCAGGAGGAAATCACCCAGTCCACCGCGCCGTTGGGCAAGATCCGCGTCGGGGTAACGGAAGGGCTGGGCATCATGTTCCTGGCCAGTCGCATGAACGGTTTGTTCGAGCGCTATCCGGGGCTGGAGGTGGAGTTGGTGGCGGTGCCGCGTTTTGTCAGCATCCTCAACCGCGAGGCGGAAATCAGCATCCACCTCGAACGCCCGGCCGCCGACATGCTGGTCACCCGTAAACTCACCGATTATCGCCTGGCGCTCTATGCCAGCCAGGACTACCTCGACCGTTCACCGCCGTTGCGCACTCGTGAGGATCTGGGACGCCATGCGTGGATCGGCTATGTCGACGATCTGCTGTTCAGCCAGGAATTGATGTTCCTTAACAGCTTCTGTCGCAACCCGCGGGTGGTGTTTCACAGCACCAGCGTGATCGCCCAACAGCAGGCGGCGCGCTCAGGCCTGGGGATTGCCGTGCTGCCGTGCTACATGGCCAGTGCCGATCCCGGTCTGGTGCCATTGTTGCCGGACGAAAGCATCCAGCGCAGCTACTGGATCAGCACCCGCCGGGAGCTGCATAAATCGGTGCGGTTGCGGGTGTTGTGGGATTATGTGGTGGAGTTGTGTGAGCGGGAGCAACCCCTGTTGTTCGGCGAAAATCCCCCGTAGGAGCTGCCGCAGGCTGCGATTTTTTGACCTTGAAACATCAGAATCAAAAGATCGCAGCCTGCGGCAGCTCCTACGGTCGGCGGTGTTTCAAGGCGTGATTTCGAACGCCGTGCTGGCCAGCCGTTCACCATTCACCATGATGTGTACGGTGTGAACGCCCGCATAATGCCGGCGGGTGGTGAGTTCCTTGATCTGCTGGCCACGACAGACGGCTTCGACGGCGTTACCAGGCAGCGTCAGCGCCTTGAGCTTGAACACCTTCGCCGAAGTGCTGCCGTTGGCCTTGACGTAATCGATGGCGTAGTCGATCACCAGGCGTTGACTGCTTTCTACCGTGGATTTGACGGCAAACGACAATGTGATCTTTTCTCCCAGGCCAATCACCGGCGGTTCGACTTTCACATCAACGATCTCGACCTCAGGTTTGCCGCCCGCGCCGATGATCGCCAGTGCCCGCCGGTTGCCTTGTTTGATCAGGCTGCGCAGGGCGTGTTTGGCGATCCATGCGGTGTGCCGGTTGTCCAGCGACCAGCCTTCGATCAGGTCCAGCACCCAGTCGGGATGATCCTTGGTGATGTCGTTGAGGTGGTTGGCCACGGATTTGCGCACGTACAGGCTGGTGTCGGCCTTGAGGTTGTCGAGGATGTTCGCGGCCAGTGTCGGATCGGCCTGGATGGTCTCCAGCCGGAATGACCAGGGCAGGCGTGGCCGGCATCCTTCGCTGGCCAGACGCCGCACATGCTCGTTGTCGTCCAGCGACCAGGCATGCATCAGCTTGAGCGAACGCTCGAGGTCACGGCGCAGAAAGTGACGGATTGCGAACTCCGAAGAGCCAAAAGCGGTGAAGTACTTCAGCGCGTCCATCGACTGCTCGAACGCATGGGCGCCGTAGCTGGCGACGTAGTGCGGCAGGCACATGCTGACGAAGCCGCTGTTCAGGCGCGGTGCGAGGGCGCGCAGCACCTGCAGCGATGCCTCGTAGTCCAGGGGCAGTACGGTGTGCAGGCTCTCGCTGACCCGGGCCATGCGCTGCATGACGCTGAGATCCGCCAGGCCGGACCGGGCCAGCTTCAGGAAACGTGCGGCCTCGAATGATGGATAGACCGCGGTCATTTCACTGGCGATGTGCTGGAGGCGCTCGGTGTTGAAGATTTCCTTGAGGGCGGGGGCAGGTTGGTCAGTCATGGTGGTCCCTTTGAAGTTGTGGTTATTCCATCACACCGCGTTATCGTTCCGACGAAGAGGCCCGAATAGTCACCTCAATTCTTGCCCGCTTGCTCCTGCAGTTGATCCGACTCGAACAACCTGGCCAGTTCGACCCGCGCTTCCTGCGCCGTCTGCATCACTTTCACCGCGTCGTCATACACCGCATGCTGGGCTTCAAGCACCTCTTCGTCGTGCTGCTTGAAGCGTTTGATCCGCGCATCCGCCTGGGCCTGGGTCAGCCCCAGGCCGATCAGGGTTTGCCGGCTCATTTCCAGGCTCGAATAAAAGGTTTCGCGCACGGCGTGGGCGCCGACGTCCATCAGCCGGTGTACATGCTGGCGGTTACGGGCCCGGGCGATGATTTTCATGTGCGGGTAGAGCTTGCGCACCAGTTCCGCGGTCTTGATGTTGGTGTCCGGGTCATCGGTGGCGATCACGAAATACTCCGCTTCCCCGACCTTGGCCGCGTTGAGGATTTCCGGGCGCATCGGGTCGCCGTAGAACACTGGCACGCCACCAAAGCTGCGGGACAGTTCGATGGTTTCCACCGAGGTGTCGAGGGCCACGAACTTGATGTTCTGTGCGCGCAGAATCCGCGCAACGATCTGGCCCATGCGACCCATGCCGGCGATCACCACCCGTGGCGCGTCGGCGTCGATTTCGCGGAACTTCTCCGGCACTTCCACCGGTTGCACCTTCGGGCTGACCAAGCGTGCGCAAAGTAGCAGCAACAGCGGCGTCACGGCCATGGACAGGGTGATGGTCAGCACCAGCAAGTCATACAGTCCGGTGGCGAACA
Organism: Pseudomonas sp. IT-P4; assembly: GCF_949767755.1. NCBI lineage: Bacteria > Pseudomonadati > Pseudomonadota > Gammaproteobacteria > Pseudomonadales > Pseudomonadaceae > Pseudomonas > Pseudomonas sp. IT-P4. The sequence continues at coordinate 62,740 of NZ_CATKPX010000067.1, forward strand.
GCCCGTGGTCGCGACCGATCTTGAACACCACAAAGGCAAATTCACCACCGGCCGCCAACACGATGCCCAAGCGGATCGCACTGACCTTTTTCAAGCCTCCGGCCAGGCGACCGACCAGGAACAGCAGCGGCAGTTTGATCGCGATCAGCAGCAGGGTCAGGCCCAGCACCGCCACCGGCATGCTCAGCAACAGGCTCAGGTTTGCGCCCATGCCGACGCTGATGAAAAACAGCCCCAGCAACAGGCCCTTGAACGGTTCGATCTGGGCTTCCAGTTCATGGCGATACTCGGAGTCCGCCAGCAGCAGGCCGGCGAGGAAGGCGCCCAGGGCCATGGAAATGCCGACCAGCTCCATCAGCCATGCCGTGCCGATCACCACCAGCAACGCCGTGGCGGTGGAGACTTCAGGCAATGCGGTCTTGGTCACCACGCGAAACACCGGCCGCAGCAGATATCGCCCGCCGATCACCACCACGGCGATGCTGGCCAGCACTTGCAGGCCGTGGTTCAGGTTTTCGCTGGCGCTGGTGCTGTGATCGCCACCGGCAAGCAACGGCACCATGGCGATCAAGGGGATGGCGGCGATGTCCTGAAACAACAGGATCGCGAACGCCAGCCGCCCGTGGGGGCTGGTCAGTTCCTTGCGTTCAGCCAGGCTTTGCAGGCCGAACGCCGTGGACGATAGCGCCAGGCCCAGGCCCAGGACGATCGCGGTGTTCAACGGCTGGCCAAACAGCCACAGCGCCACCACGCCAATCACCGTGCCGGTGAGCAACACTTGCGCCAGACCCACGCCGAACACTGACTTGCGCATCACCCACAGGCGTCGCGGCGACAGTTCCAGGCCGATGATGAACAGCAGCAACACCACGCCGAGTTCGGAAATGTTCGCGACGCTTTGCGGATTGTCGATCAGGCCCAGCACCGACGGGCCGATGATCACCCCGGCAAACAGATAGCCCAGAACCGCCCCCAGTTGCAGGCGCTTGGCCAAGGGAACGATGAGCACGGCCGCCATCAGAAACACGACAGCGGCTTGTAGCAGGTTGCCTTCATGGGGCATGAGAAAACTCCAGGACTCGGTACTGCGGGGGTGACAAGAATAAAGGCTGAGCCCTTCGGCGTCAGCAAAACGCTCGGGCTTAGATGTTACAATTTGCATTAATTAGTTACATTTATAGAATTAGCTGATCAATCCAACGGTCCCTCTCGAGTAGTCCCCCATGGCGATCAACTTCGACCTCAATGACCTGCAGGCCTTCCGTGCCGTGGTCGAGCAGGGCAGCTTTCGCAAGGCAGCCGATACGGTGCGCATTTCCCAGCCAGCCTTGAGCCGGCGCATCGAAAAGCTTGAAGACGCCCTCGGCGTGCGGCTGTTCGAGCGCACCACGCGCAAGGTCAGCCTGACCCAGGCCGGACGGGGGTTCATGCCCAGCGTCGAGCGCCTGCTGGACGATCTGGACGTGGCATTGCTGGGCATCAGCGAAGTCGCTTCGACCCGGCTCGGCCATGTCACGGTTGCTTGCGTGCCCTCGGCGGCTTACTACTTCATGCCACGGGTGATCGCGCATTATCACCGGCAGTTTCCGCGGATCAAGGTCAAGGTGCTGGACTCCAGCGCCCACGACGTATTGAGCGCGGTGGTCAATGGCGAAGCGGATTTCGGCCTGAGCTTCATGGGCACGCTGGAAGCCGAAGTGGATTTCGAGCCCCTGGTGCAAGAAGGGTATGTCGTAGCGTGCCGGCGCGATCATCCACTGGCGGGGCGAAGCAGCGTCACCTGGGACGAGTTCTATCAGCAGGATTACATCTCGCTGGATAAAACCTCGGGCAACCGTTTTCTGCTGGATCAGGCGTTGACCGGCGTGGTGCCGCAGCGGCCGAGTATCTGCGAAACCCGTCACGTGACCACTATGATCGGTCTGGTGGAGGCCGGGTTGGGCGTGGCGGCGGTGCCGCTGATGGCGATGCCGGCAGCGGACCATCCGATCCTGACGCGGGTACCGTTGACCGAACCGCAGGTGATGCGCAGCGTCGGTCTGATCAAGCGCCGGGGTCGAACCCTGACCCCGGCGGCATTGGAGCTGGAACGGCTGGTGGTGGAAATGAAAGTCCTGCAGCCGTCGGTCAGCGACTGACCGAGTCCAGCCCGGTCGCTTTCACGTCCGGTTGAGCCTGGGCCGAGGCCATGTATTGCAGCAAGGCCTTGGCTTCGGCCGGGTGCCGGGCACCTACCGGGATGCCGGCGGCAAACCGGGTGACCGACTGCACCGACTCCGGAATCTTCGCCACGAAACTGACCCCCGGCACCGGCAACAATTCGCTGACCTGCTGGAAGCCCAGTTGATAGTCGCCAGTGGCAACCACCGAGCCCACGGGGACTTTCGGCACCATGGTCGACTTGGGCTTGAGCTGGTCCTCGATCCCCAGGCGCTTGAACAGTTGCTGCTCGATGTACACGCCGCTGGCGCTGTCGGAGTAGGCCACTGATTTAGCGTCAAGCAGGGTCTTTTTCAGGCCCTCGACGTTGCTGATATCCGGTTTCGATGCACCTTCGCGCACCACCAGGCCAATGCGTGAGTCCGCCAGTTCGACACGGGAAGCCGGATCGACCTTGCCCTGTTTGATCAAGTCGTCCAGTGCGTAGCCGACCATGATCACCACGTCGGCTTGCTCACCCCGGGCCAGGCGATTGGGAATCGCTTCCGGGGCCTTGCCCATGGAGGGACCGAGCGCGGTGTCGAGTGTGTTGCCGGTGGCGGCGGCGAACTTCGGGCCGAGGATCTTGTAGGCTGCCGTGAAGCCGCCGGAGGTCATCACACGGATCTCTTCAGCCTGGGCAATGCTGCTCAAGCCCAGGCTGGCCACCAATGCGAGGGCGGCAAGATTGAAGATTTTTTTCATGGTCATGTTCTCGATGAAGGGTCGGTTCACGACGCCACCGGTTGCAGATGATTCGAGGCGCGGCGATAGAGCATGAGCGTGGCGCACAGTGCGCAAAGTGCTGCAAAGCTCATCCAGTAACCCGGTGCCGCCTTGTCGCCGGTGTACTGGATCAGCAAGGTCGACATCGCCGGGGTGAACCCGCCGAACACGGCCGTGGCCAGGCTATAGGCAAGGGAGAAACCGGCCACCCGGACTTCCACGGGCATGATCTCCGTCAGCGCCGGGATCATCGCGCCGTTGTACAGGCCGTAGATGAACGACAGCCACAACAGCACCATTAGCATGTGGAGGAAGCTGGGCGCGTTCACCAGATAGGTCAGCACCGGGTAAGTGGTGGCGATGGCCAGCAGGGCCATGGCGATCAACACCGGGCGTCGACCGATGCGGTCCGAGAGTGCGCCGCCGATCGGCAGCCAGATGAAATTCGAAACGCCCACCAGCAATGTCACCAGCAACGCATCGGACGTGCTCAGGTGCAGCACGGTTTTACCGAAGGTCGGCGCGTACACCGTGATCAGGTAGAACGCGGTGGTGGTCAGGGCGACCATCATCATGCCCGCGAACACGGTCAGCCAGTTTTTCCCCAGGGTGCGGAACACTTCACCCATGCTCGGGCGGTGTTTGCGGTTGGCGAACTCTTCGGTTTCCTCCAGGTTGCGGCGCAGCAGGAAGATGAACGGCACGATCATGCAGCCGACGAAGAACGGAATCCGCCAGCCCCAATCGACAATCACACTCGGTGCCATCCACTGGTTCAAGGCGTAACCCAGGGCGGCGGCGACAATGATCGCCACCTGCTGGCTGCCCGACTGCCAACTGGTGAAAAAGCCCTTGTGGCCGGGTGTGGCGATCTCGGCGAGATACACCGATACGCCGCCCAGTTCCGCACCGGCGGAAAAGCCTTGCAGCAGCCGCCCGATCAGCACCAGGGCCGGGGCGAACAAACCTATGGTTTCGTAACCGGGCACCAGCACAATCAGGATGGTGCCGCTGGCCATGATCGACAGGGTCACGATCAACCCTTTGCGTCGACCCACATCATCGATATAGGCGCCCAGCACCACGGCGCCCAACGGACGCATCAAAAAGCCTGCACCGAACACGGCGAAGGTCATCATCAGAGAGGCGAATTCGCTGCTGGCCGGAAAGAACACGGCAGCGATCTGCGTGGCATAGAAGCCGAAAAGGAAGAAGTCGAACTGTTCGAGGAAGTTGCCCGAGGTGACCCGGAAAATGGCACTGGCGCGAGAGCGTCCGCGCGGGATTGAGGCTGTCATCGATAAGTACTCCACCGCTTTTATGACATGCGCTGCCTGGACGCGGCGCACGGTTCTTATTGGGGCGGATAGTGGAGCAGAGGCATCGATATGTTAATTGCATTGTTGGCATGCATTGATGCGCGAAGCGGATCAATGTATCGGTGGACTCGCTCGTGCAGTTACCGGTACAGGCACCCGTCGACGAAGTGCTATTCGCTATGTGCCCGCACCACGCTTTCGGTGCCCAGCCGATACTGATTGTTCCCACTGCGCTTGGCCTCATACATCGCCAGGTCGGCAATGTGCAGCAAGCGGTCAATGCTTGGTGCATGATCGGGGAACACGGCGACGCCGAGGCTGGTGCCGATGTGGCGCTGGTCGTTGCCGATGGTGACGGGCGGGGAGAGTTCGACGAAGATTTTCTGGCAGATGGTGCGCGCTTCGTCTTGCAGGCTTTTGCCTTGGGGCAGGCCCTGGAGGATGACCACGAATTCGTCGCCACCGATCCGGGCGACGGTGTCGGTGCCGCGCAGGATGCGCTTGAGCCGTGTGGCGGTCGTGACCAGCACGCGGTCGCCGGCGGCATGACCATAATGATCGTTGATGGCCTTGAAGCCATTGAGGTCGACAAATACCAGCGCCACCCGCGTGGCACTGGTGCGCGCGAGCTCCAGGGCTTCGGACAGGCGCTCTTCGAGCACCAGGCGATTGGGCAGGCCGGTCAAGGGGTCGTAATGGGCCAAGTGCTTGAGGTAGTTGGCCGAGGCCTTTTCTTCGGTGATGTCGCGCACCACGCCCATCATCTTGATTGTTTCGTCGTGGTCGTTCTTGACCACGTTGCCGGTTTCCCGCAGCCAGCGGATCGTTCCGTCGGGCCAGACCACGCGGTATTCCTCGTCATGGTTTTCGCCGGTTTCCAGGCAGCGCATTTCGCCGGCCCGAACCCTGGGCCGGTCGTCTGGATGAACGCAGGAGCAAAACAGTGCGTAGGAGGGTGTCACTTCGCCGATCTTGAAGCCGAACATGCCGAAAATCGCATCTGACCAATACAATCGGTCGGTGTCGACATCCCAGTCCCAGGTGCCGATGCGGGCAAAGTACTGGCTGCGTTTGAAGCGCTCGACATCGCCGTCCTGGTGGATGCTCTGGCCTTCGGAGAGGCGGGTGACGATGCTGCGATATTCGGCCAGTTGTTTTTGCAGCGAACGTTCGCGCCAGACCAGCGCGACGATCAGGGTAAGCGTCGTTGAACCAAGGATGACGCTGGTCCAGAGCAGGATCATTCGGGGATGGCCATCAGGGCGGTGAACCGTAGGGTAATTGTTGATTATTTTAGTTCAGCAAACAGCTTTAAACGTCGCGCGGGAGGTGGCAATGGTTGCCAATCAAGGGCAAATCTGGGAAAACGGCGCCCATCAGGCCCTTGAGGGCGAGAGAGCATACGAGTGAATTCAATGAAAGACGAGCTTCAGGTAATCGATCTTCAGGTGGGTGACGGAAAAGCCGCCGTAAAAGGCGCACTGATCACTACCCAGTACCGTGGCCGGCTGGAGGACGGCAGCGAATTCGACTCTTCCTACAGCCGGGGCAAACCCTTCCAGTGCGTGATCGGTACCGGGCGGGTCATCAAGGGTTGGGACCAGGGCATCATGGGCATGCAAGTCGGTGGCAAGCGCAAATTGCTGGTACCGGCGCACCTGGCCTATGGCGAACGCACCATGGGCAAGATCACGCCGAATTCGAACCTGATTTTCGAGATCGAGCTGCTGGAAGTGCTGACGCGGGATGATTGACTTGTAGTTGGCCAGCCAACTTGCCAGGTTCCGCTCTTTCGGCGAACATACGCGCCATATAGGGGTAGGGGGTATAGGTATGTCGCACATTCACGAACACAAGGATGACTTGATCAAGCGGGTCAGACGGATTGCCGGGCAGGTAGAAGCCGTGGAGCGAGCGCTTGAGTCCGACGCCGATTGTGCCAAGACCCTGCACCTGGTCGCCGCCATCCGGGGCGCGGTCAATGGTTTGCTGGAGCAGTTCATCGACGCTCATGCCCGCGAGCACGTGGCCCATCCGGACTTGAGCGATGAGGATCGCGCCCAGGGCGTGGAAGACTTGTTGCTGGCCATCCGTCGTTATGCCAAATAGAGGCCTGAATTCCATGAAACAGACACCCCAGGCTTCGCGTTTTGCCCATGACCATGTGTTTCTCGGCGCATCCCATGATGAAAACGCCCGACGCACCTTATGGGTGGTGGCGTTGACGTTTGTAATGATGATTGGCGAAATTGCCGCCGGTTACCTCACCGGTTCCATGGCGCTGCTGGCCGATGGTTTTCACATGGCCACCCATGCCGGGGCCTTGGGCATCGCGGCGGCGGCCTATGGATTCGCACGGCGCAATGCCAATAACGCGCGTTACAGCTTTGGCACAGGCAAGGTCGGGGATCTCGCCGGATTTGCCTCGGCCATGGTGCTGGGACTGGTGGCGATCGGCATTGCCGGTGAATCAGTCTATCGTCTGTTTCAACCAACGACCGTGGCATTCACCGAAGCGACGGTGATTGCAGTGGTGGGGCTGGCGGTGAACATCGCCAGTGCCTTTTTGCTGGCGGGCGGCCACGGTCATCATGGTCACGATCACGGACACAGCCATGAGCACGGCCATCATCACCATCACGACAACAACCTGCGCTCGGCTTATGTCCATGTGCTGGCCGATGCCTTGACGTCGGTGCTGGCGATTGCCGCATTGCTGGCCGGGCGCTATCTGGGGTGGGTGTGGCTGGACCCGGTGATGGGCATCGTGGGCGCCATCGTGATCGCGAAATGGGCCGTTGGATTGATGCGTGACAGCGCTGCGGTGTTGCTCGATGTCACGGATGAGCACGTTGCCGATGAAATCCGTGAACTGCTGGAGTCATCGGACGATGTGCGCATCAGCGATCTGCATGTCTGGCAGGTCGGCCCCCAGGCACGGGCCGCGATTGTCAGCGTTGTGGCCGCGGCCAATGTCAGTGCCGACACCATTCGCGAACGCCTGGCGCCGGTCCATGAACTGTCTCACCTGACCGTCGAATACCGCACGGCTTGAGCGGTTTTCGCTCAATCACTGAACAGCGCAATCCGTCCATTCGTGGATGGGCGGTATTGCCATTTCAGCTGCTCCAGTGCCGGCCCTATCGCCAGAAGCTGCTTGAGCGTGGCGCCGGCAATGCTCAACGCCAGGTGTTGCCCCGGACATTGATGGCGCCCCGCACCGAAGGTAAAGCTGCGCCGGTTCGGGCGCTCGAGCAGGAAGGTGTCGGGGTTGTCGTTGAGCTGCGGGTCGCGATTGGCCGAGGCCAGCAGCACCAGGATCACGTCGGTGGCGTTCAGCTTTACGCCATCAATTTCGCAGGGGGCGGCGACGAAGCGGCGGGTGTTCTGTACCGGCGGGTCGAAGCGCTGCACTTCGGCCAGCAGGTCTTCGACAGGGGGTGATTCGCTGCGCAGCGACGGGTGTTCAATCAATGTCAGCACGGCGTTGCCGATCAGCCCGGCAGTGGCCTCGAAGGTCTGGGAGAGCAGGCCTATCAGGTTGGCGATCAGGGTTTGCGGTGTGCCGGATGCGAAGCGCTGGCCGATACCTGCAAGCAATTGGCTGTGGTGGTGCGCATCGTCGAGCAATTCGATGAAGTAACCGCTCAATTGTTCGGCGGCAGCGTGGGCGGCGGTCAATTGTGCCGCGTTGCTCAAGGGCGACAGGCAGGCGACGAAATCCGCCGTCAGCTCGCTGATGGCGCGGCCCTGGGCCGGGGTGAACCCCAACAACGCCGCCACCACGCACACCGGTCCACGAAACATGGCATTGTACAGGCCAGCGGCATCCGCGGTGATCAATCGGGCGCCGACCAGGGCTTCGACTTCCCGCGCATCGATCAACTCCAGCCCCGGCGCAATCGCCGACCGTGGGCAACGTTGGCGCTCACCTTCATTCATGCGCATCAATTGGCCGAACACCTGGCCGGCCATGCCGTCGGCAATTGCCCTGGGGACTGGTTCGTGCGCGGGGCGAACGTGGCAATCGGGATGCGCCAGCACGGCGGCCACCGCCCGGGCGCTGCTGGCCACCCACAGGTTCAGCCCCGGATGAAAGGCCAGCCCACCTTCGGCACGCAATTGTGCGTAGTAGGAATAAGGATCGGCATGGGTTGCAGCGATGATCGGGTCCATGGGGCACAGCCTTTTGTTGTTGGAAAGTGTTGCTACTATCTCCAGTCCGAAAGGGCATTGATTCGTCCGGGAGCGAAATATGAGCGCAGAACAACACGACATCGGCGTCTCGCAGGTGGCGGCAGCCATCGCTGAGCCGGCACGGACGAAAATCCTCTGCTCGCTGATGGACGGCCACGCCCGCACCAGCACCGAACTGGCGGCGGTGGCCGAAGTCAGCGCGTCGACCGCCAGTGCCCACTTGGCCAAACTCAAGGAACTGGCACTGGTGCGGCTGCACGTTCAGGGACGTCACCGCTATTACAGCCTGGCGGACAAACGCGTGGCCCAGGCCCTGGAGGCACTGATGGTGATCGGCCAGAACAGCGCGCCAAGCTTCCAGGCGCGCACCCCGGATCGCCTGCAATTTGCCCGCACCTGCTACGACCACATGGCGGGAACCCTGGCCGTGCTGTTGCATGACCGGATGCTTGAAGCGGGCTGGCTTGAGGAAACCGACGAACAGGCCTATCGCTTGAGCGACAGCGGTACGGCAATGTTTCAAGGACTCGGGATCGAAGTGCAGGACTTGAGCACCTTGCGCCGTCGTTTTGCCTGCCCGTGCCTGGACTGGAGCATGCGCCGGCCGCATCTGGGCGGGTCGCTGGGGGCGGCGTTGCTGCAAACGGCGCTCAGGCGCAAGTGGGTGACCCAGGATCTGGACACTCGGGCATTGGCGTTGACGGCGTTGGGGCGCAGGGAGATGGCGGGGCGGTTCGGGGTTGAGTTGCGGTTGGATATTGAGGAGAAGAGCAAAAGATCGCAGCCTGCGGCAGCTCCTACAGGGGCTGCGAAATATCCATTGTAGGAGCTGCCGCAGGCTGCGATCTTTTTACGCTCATGAAAAAGCCCCCCATCGGTCACCCGATGGGGGGCTTTTGTGCGTCTGGCGTCAGGTCAAACCTTGACGATCCAGCCCGCTGGCGCTTCGATGTCGCCGGTTTGCACGCCGGTCAGCTCTTTGTAGAGCTTCTGGGTGACCGGGCCGACTTCGGTTTCGCTGTGGAACACGTGCAGGTGGTCGTTGTAGTCGATCCCGCCAATCGGCGTGATCACCGCAGCGGTACCGCAAGCACCGGCTTCCTTGAAGTCGGAGAGCTTGTCGATGAACACGTCGCCTTCGATCACTTCCAGGCCCAGACGGGTCTTGGCCAGCTCGATCAGCGACAGACGGGTGATACCCGGCAGTACCGATGGCGAGTTCGGGGTCACGAACTTGTTGTCGTGGGTGATCCCGAAGAAGTTGGCCGAACCGACTTCCTCGATCTTGGTGTGGGTCATCGGATCCAGGTAGATGGCGTCGGCGAAGTGGGCTTTCTTGGCCTTGGAGCCCGGCATCAGGCTGGCGGCGTAGTTGCCACCGACCTTGGCGGCTCCGGTGCCTTGTGGCGCGGCGCGGTCGTAGCTGGAAATCTGGAAGTTGTGCGGGGTCAGGCCGCCCTTGAAGTAGGCGCCGACCGGAATGCAGAAGATCGAGAAGATGAACTCGGGGGCGGTACGCACGCCGATGTTGTCACCCACGCCGATCACGAACGGGCGCAGGTACAGCGCGCCGCCGGTGCCGTACGGTGGAATGAAACGCTCGTTGGCACGCACCACTGCCTTGCAGGCTTCGATGAACTGCTCGGTTTCCACCTGCGGCATCAGCAGGCGGGCGCAGCTGCGCTGCATGCGCAGGGCGTTCTGGTCCGGGCGGAACAGGTTGATCGAGCCGTCCTTGCAACGATAGGCCTTCATGCCCTCGAAGCATTGCTGGCCATAGTGAAGGGCTGTGGAGCCTTCGCTGATGTGCAGCACGTTATCTTCGGTCAGGGTGCCTTTGTCCCACTCGCCATTGCGAAAGTACGACAGATAGCGCTTGTCGGTCTTGATGTAGTCAAAACCCAGCTTGTCCCAATTGATGCTTTCGTTACCCATGACACCCTCTATCACTGAACAACCGTCGAAACGGTTCAAGGCTTCTGACGTTTTTTGGATGGGGACAACAATACTTCATTCTTGGGCTAAATCGCAGCCCAGACGATAGGGGGAGAAGCAGATTTATTAGCCTGCTTATTAAACTTCCCGGTTCTTCGTCGAAAAGATCGCAGCCTGCGGCAGCTCCTACGGGATCGGTGGCCACCTGTAGGAGCTGCCGAAGGCTGCGATCTTTTGATCTTTACAGGTGCAACGCATGTCCCAGAGCGCGCAACGCCGCTTCCTGCACCGCTTCACCCAGGGTCGGGTGCGCATGGATGGTGCCGCCGATGTCTTCCAGCCGCGCGCCCATCTCCAGGCTTTGCGCGAACGCCGTGGACAACTCCGACACGCCGACGCCCACCGCTTGCCAGCCGACAATCACATGATTGTCCCGACGGGCGACCACCCGCACGAAGCCGCTTTTCGACTCCAGGGTCATCGCCCGGCCATTGGCGGCGAACGGGAAGCTCGACACGATGCAATCCAGGCCGGCGGCATTGGCCTCGTCCGGGGTCTTGCCGACCACCACCAGTTCCGGGTCGGTGAAGCACACGGCGGCGATGGCGGTCGGGTTGAACTCACGGGATTTACCGCTGATCAGCTCGGCGACCATCTCGCCCTGGGCCATGGCCCGGTGCGCGAGCATCGGTTCGCCGCTCAGGTCACCGATGGCATACACGTTGCGCATGCTGGTCTGGCAGCGGTGGTCGATCTTGATCGACGAACCGTTCATGTCCAGGTTCAGCGCTTCGAGGTTCCAGCCCTGGGTGTTCGGCTTGCGACCGACGGCCACCAGCACCTGATCGGTTTCCAGGTTCAGGGTCGCGCCGTTCGGGGCCAAAATCTGCAAGGTATTTTCTTTTGAATCAAAGCCTTGCACGCTATGCTTCAAGTAAAGCTTCACACCGAGTTTTCTCAGTTCGTCGTGCACCGGTTGGGTCAGTTCGGCATCGTAGGCCGGCAGGATGCGTTCCTGCGCTTCCACCACGCTGACCTCGGCGCCGAGCTTGCGATAGGCAATGCCCAGCTCCAGGCCGATGTAGCCACCGCCGACCACAATCAAGCGCTTGGGCACGGAGGTCGGCACCAGGGCTTCGGTGGACGAGATGATCGGTCCGCCAATCGGCAACATCGGCAGGTTCACGCTTTTCGAACCGGTGGCCAGCACCAGGTGCTCGCACTGGATGCGCGTGTCGCCGACATCCACGGTTTTACCGTCAACCACTTTGGCCCAGCCTTGGATGACCTGGACCTTGTTCTTTTTCAGCAGCGCGGCAACGCCGGTGGTCAGGCGATCGACGATGCCGTCTTTCCATTCGACGCTCTTGGTGATGTCCAGCGTCGGCGCGGAAACGCTGATGCCCAGGGGCGAAAGCTGATGGTGGTGCCGGGTCTGGTGAAACTGCTCGGCGACGTGAATCAGTGCCTTGGACGGAATGCAGCCGATGTTCAGGCAGGTGCCGCCCAGGGATTGGCCTTCTACCAGGATGGTCGGGATGCCCAACTGGCCGGCACGGATCGCTGTCACATAACCGCCGGGGCCGCCGCCGATGATCAGCAGCGTGGTGTTCAAAGTTTGCATGGTGCTCTCCAACAAAAATCAGTCCACAAACAAGGTAGCGGGTTGTTCGAGCAAGCCACGGATGGCCTGGATGAATAGCGCCGCGTCCATGCCGTCGACCACGCGGTGATCGAAGGAGCTGGAGAGGTTCATCATCTTGCGGATCACGATCTGGCCTTTGATCACCATTGGCCGCTCGACGATCTTGTTCACGCCGACGATCGCCACTTCCGGCAGGTTCAGCACCGGCGTGCTGACGATGCCGCCCAAGGCGCCAAGGCTGGTCAGGGTGATGGTCGAGCCGGACAGTTCATCGCGGCTGGCCTTGCCGTTGCGCGCAGCGTTGGCCAGGCGAGCGATTTCCGCCGCGCTGTCCCACAGGCTGCGAGCTTCGGCGTGACGTACCACCGGTACCATCAGGCCGACATCGCTCTGGGTCGCGACGCCCACATGCACCGCGCCGAGGCGGGTGATGACCTGGGCTTCGTCGTCGTAGCGAGCGTTCATTTGCGGGAAGTCGCGCAGGGCGACGACCATGGCGCGGACCAGGAACGGCAGCAAAGTCAGCTTGCCACGGGTCGCACCGTGTTTTTCATTGAGGTGCGCGCGCAGCTCTTCCACGGCGGTGACGTCGATTTCTTCGACATAACTGAAGTGGGCGGCACGCTGGGTGGCGTCCTGCATGCGCTGGGCGATCTTGCGGCGCATGCCGATCACCGGGATCTGCTGTTCATCGGTACGTTGGGCGTAAGCAGCCGCCACCGGTGCCGAAGCGTTCGACTGACCCTGGGTCAGGTAGGCGTCGAGGTCTTCATGCAGTACGCGGCCGGCGGGGCCGGTGCCACGCACCAGGCGCAATTGAATGCCGAGGTCCAGCGCATGCTTGCGCACGGCCGGGGAGGCCAGCGGACGCTCATCGGCTGCGCGAGCCACCATCGGGCCCTGGCAGACGGCAGCTTTCGGCGATGGGGCAGCGACCGGTTTGCTTTCAACCACGGTTTCAACTTTGGCTGCGGCCACCGGGGCTTCTTTAACAGGTGCCGGTTGCGCCGACTCCTTAACGTTGCCCGCGCCTTCGACTTCAATGCTGATCAGCACACTGCCGACCGCCATGACTTCGCCCGGCTGTCCGCCGAGGGCGATGACCTTGCCATGCACTGGCGACGGGATATCGACCATCGCCTTGTCGGTCATCACATCGGCCAGTACCTGATCTTCGACGACCATGTCGCCGACCTTGACGTGCCATACCGACAATTCAACTTCTGCAATGCCTTCACCAATGTCCGGCATTTTAATGACGTGCGTGCCCATTCAAACCTCCATGACCCGTTTCAACGCCGCGCCCACTCGGGACGGACCTGGGAAATACGCCCACTCTTGCGCGTGCGGGTAAGGGGTGTCCCAACCGGTGACGCGTTCGATCGGCGCTTCCAGGTGATGGAAGCAATGTTCCTGCACCAGCGACACCAGTTCGGCGCCGAAGCCGCAGGTGCGTGTGGCTTCGTGCACCACCACGCAACGGCCGGTCTTTTTCACCGACTTGACGATGGTTTCCAGGTCCAGCGGCCACAGGCTGCGCAGGTCGATGACTTCGGCGTCGACGCCGCTTTCTTCAGCAGCGACTTGCGACACGTACACGGTGGTGCCGTAGGTCAGCACGGTGACGTCCTTGCCCGGACGGGTGATCGCAGCGACGTCCAGCGGCACGGTGTAGTAGCCATCCGGCACTTGCGCGGCGGGGTGCTTCGACCACGGGGTTACCGGGCGGTCGTGATGGCCGTCGAACGGGCCGTTGTACAGGCGTTTTGGCTCGAGGAAGATCACCGGGTCATCGTTTTCGATGGAGGCAATCAAAAGGCCCTTGGCGTCGTACGGGTTGGACGGCATCACCGTGCGCAAACCGCAGACCTGGGTGAACATCGCCTCGATGCTCTGGCTGTGGGTCTGGCCGCCGTAGATGCCGCCGCCGCAAGGCATGCGCAGGGTCATCGGCGCGGTGAACTCGCCGGCCGAGCGATAACGCAGGCGGGCGGCTTCGGAAATGATCTGGTCGGAGGCCGGGTAGACGTAGTCGGCGAACTGGATCTCGGCCACCGGACGCAGGCCGTAGGCGCCCATGCCCACGGCGACACCGACGATGCCGCTTTCGGAGATCGGCGCGTCGAACACCCGGGAGGTGCCGTACTTGTTCTGCAGGCCTTCGGTGCAGCGGAACACTCCGCCGAAGTAGCCCACGTCCTGGCCGAAGACCACGACGTTGTCATCACGCTCAAGCATCACATCCATGGCCGAGCGCAGGGCCTGGATCATGGTCATGGTGGTCGTGGTCATGGCGGTTTCCAGCTCGATATTGTTGTTGTGATCGTTCATGTCAGATCCCCAACTCTTGGCGCTGGCGCTTCAAGTGCTCCGGCATCTCTTTGTAGACGTCTTCGAACATGGTCGCGGCGCTTGGAATCTGGCCGCCGGCGAGGGTGCCGTACTGTTCGGCTTCTTTCTGTGCGGCGATCACTTCGGCTTCCAGCTCGGCGCTGACCGCGGCGTGCTCCTCTTCGGACCAGTGACCGGTCTTGATCAGGTGCTGCTTGAGGCGTGCGATCGGATCACCCAGGGGGAAGTGGCTCCAGTCATCGGCGGGACGGTATTTCGACGGATCATCGGAGGTCGAGTGCGGGCCGGCGCGGTAGGTGACCCATTCGATCATGGTCGGGCCGAGGCCACGGCGCGCACGTTCGGCAGCCCAGGCCGAGGCGGCGTAGACCGCATAGAAATCGTTGCCGTCGACCCGCAGGGAGGCAATGCCGCAACCGACGCCGCGCCCGGCGAAGGTGGTCGCTTCACCACCGGCAATCGCCTGGAAGGTGGAGATCGCCCACTGGTTGTTGACCACGTTGAGGATCACCGGCGCGCGGTACACGTGGGCGAAGGTCAGGGCGGTGTGGAAGTCCGACTCGGCGGTGGCGCCGTCGCCGATCCAGGCCGAGGCGATTTTGGTGTCGCCCTTGATCGCCGAGGCCATGCCCCAGCCCACGCCCTGGATGAACTGGGTGGCGAGGTTGCCGGAGATGGTGAAGAAACCGGACTCCTTGACCGAGTACATGATTGGCAACTGACGTCCCTTGAGCGGATCGCGCTCGTTGGACAGCAGCTGGCAGATCAGGCCGACCAGCGGCACGTCGCGGGCCATCAGGATGCTTTGCTGGCGGTAGGTCGGGAAACACATGTCGTCGATGTTCAGGGCCAGGGCCTGGGCGCTGCCGATGGCTTCTTCGCCAAGGCTCTGCATGTAGAACGACATCTTTTTCTGACGCTGGGCGACCACCATGCGGTTGTCGTAGATGCGGGTCTTGAGCATGGCACGCATGCCCTTGCGCAGGATCTCGCTAGAGACGCCTTCGGCCCAGGGACCGAGGGCATTGCCCTGGTCGTCGAGCACGCGAATCAGGCCACGGGCCAAGTCAGCCGTGTCAGCCGGTTCAACGTCGATTTGGGGTTTGCGCACCGTGCCGGCATCGGTCAGATGCAGGTAGGAGAAGTCGGTTTTACAGCCGGGACGGCCCGAGGGTTCGGGGACGTGCAGGCGCAGCGGTTCATACGCTTGGGTCATGGCTTCTACGCTCGATCTTGTGAATTTCTTGTAGTGAGCTGACAGATTTCGTTCGGTAGAAGAAATCTTGTCCTACAACAATCATAGGCCCGCCGAAGAAGAATATTTCTCTCTGTTTCGTTGCGCTGAAGATCATTTGCAGATAAAAAACCTGCATAAACATAAAAAACAGGTGTTTTTATCTCATGCGCAAACTGGACCGTACCGATATCGGCATTCTCAACAGCCTTCAGGAGAACGCGCGCATCACCAACGCCGACCTGGCGCGTTCGGTGAACCTGTCGCCGACGCCGTGTTTCAACCGGGTCAAGGCCATGGAAGAACTGGGGGTGATTCGCGAGCAAGTGACGCTGCTGGACGCCGACCTGCTGGGGCTGCATGTGAACGTGTTCATTCACGTCAGCCTGGAGAAACAGGTGGAGGAGGCGTTGCAGCATTTCGAAGAGGCGATTTCCGATCGTCCCGAGGTGATGGAGTGCTACCTGATGGCAGGCGACCCGGACTATCTGATCCGGGTGCTGGTGCCGACCATTCAGTCGCTGGAGCGTTTCATGATGGACTTTCTGACCAAGGTGCCGGGGGTAGCGAACATCCGTTCGAGCTTTGCGCTCAAGCAAGTGCGGTACAAGACCGCGCTGCCGTTACCGGCCAATGGGTTGACGCTGGATAAATAAGGATTGGCGGTGTCACTGCTTTTACTGACGCAATAAGTCACAGCTGTACAACGCCGTTCTACAGTTTGAGCTTGTATTTGTGTGGTGCGGTTTTCTTTATGTTTTGCTCTCCACTATTGATTAACTAGAGTGAAACATAATGAAGCCTGTATTAGATAAAATTGCTTTGGCCTACTCGCTGGACGTCAATCCAGATGATTTGGATGATTACGGAAATATAAAAGAATATGTTCCTCCTGTTTTTGAGCCCTTTGTCGAGGACATGGGTGGAACTGATTTGATGGATATCCAGGCCGCTCTGGACGGAGGGCCGGGTCCATCTGCCCTGGAGAGCGATATTGGAATTACCGCCGGTTGGTGCCCGAATGGGAGTTGGAGTGGCGGGATATGCAAACCCTTCAATAACATTCGTAACCACTGGATGCGCGCTTACGGTGTTGTCAGCAACTTGCCGATTCATATGGCGATTCTCCCCGGCACTCACAATTCAGCTTTCGATAAACAAGCAAAGCATGTCCCTAGTCTGGAGGTATGTCAGGACGTCGCGCCCTACCATCAATTGACTGCCGGTATTCGAGTGCTGGATCTCAGGGTTCAACATTATTCGGGACTATTGGTTGGTGATCCACGGCGTTATTCGATTTTTCATTCGACAAACAACGGGCGAACGGTCCAGGGCGATGTTCTCGATGCTGTGCGCATGTTTCGTCAAAACTCTGAAGGGGACACTAAACGCGAGATCGTGATTCTGAATTTTCATCAGTTCAGGAATTTTACGGCCGCAGCCCATCGTGAACTAGCTGGAATAATAAAGTCCTATTTGGGCGAATCGATCATATCGCCTGTGTATCGAGATCTGACGGTGTCGCAAATATGGGCGTTGCCAAACTATAAAAATGTCGTCATTTCATACAACGCCGATCCCAGGGATGCGCTTTTTTGGAACGCCGTCAATCAACGCTGGATAGGCTCGAATACACCGTCGGATGGTGAGCTAAAAGCGTTTATTGACCGGGTCGGCAATGAAACCAAACCCTTTGGTGAGTTGCGGGCAATTCAAGCCCATCGCATGACTTTTCCATTCGACGGCGCCAAAGATATTTCGGGCTCGTTGATGTCATGGTTTGCTGCCGGCTCCGCCAGCCATCCGATCATGAAGTACTACATCATCAATTGCGATTGGTCGTTACGGCATCGCCTGGTGGACAACATCATCTTTTCCAACCAGTTCCGCAGCCGAGCGTTGGGCATTCCTGATGTTGTACAGGCCAGCCCGACGAGCATTGGCGTTCAAGGCATGCCAAGCGCCCGGCATATGATCTTGCAGATCGATGACGCGCACTGGACTGAAACAGTGGCGCTGCCGCCGATTCTTGATGAAGAGCCACACCGGTTGCTGGTTTGCTCGGATGCGGACGCCGAATGTGAGCTGGATCTGCGTGGCAGTGATGTTCCGCTGCCTGGCGTCCGTCTATCGAAGGGGGAGGTGGTTGCCCTGGTGTGTCTTGATGGCTCGCGCCAATGGGCGTTGCAGGTGCGCGAATGCTCGCCGAATGAGCACGGACATGTGATTGCGGCGCCTTGCGACGGCGAGAAATTTATTCGCTATACATTGTCGGTCGGCAATTACGCGCCGTTGGTGTACTTGCCGGCGGAAGCTCCCGCCAACAGTGTGGTGCTGATCGTGTGCGATGCACTCTATACCACCCGAATCGGCCACTCCCAGGGCACGGATGAACTTGAACATGTCATCTCTGCCGGTCAGGTTCTCGCGTTTACCTACAGCACGGCGTCCCGGCAGTGGCACAAGCAGGAGGTGCTGCCCGGCAGTCACAACTGATTGATCGGAATCTTCAAGTAAGTCACACCATTGTCTTCCGCGGGCGGCAAGTTCCCCGCCCGCACATTCACCTGGATCGCCGGCAGCAACAGTGTCGGCATCCCCAACCCCGCATCGCGCCGGGTGCGCATTTGCACAAAGGCCTTTTCGTCGATGCCGTCTCGCACGTGGATATTGCTTTTGCGCTGTTCACCCACGGTAGTCATGCATTGGGACACGCGACCCTCGGGCGGATAGTCGTGGCACACGTAGAGGCGCACGCTGGCGGGGAAGGCCAGCAGTTTCCGGATCGAGGCAAACATCTGGTTGGCATTGCCACCGGGGAAGTCACATCGGGCAGAGCCGACGTCGGGCATGAACATCGTATCGCCCACCAGAATCACATCACCGTCGATCAGGTAAGCCATGTCCGCCGGGGTATGGCCAGGCACGTGCAGGGCGGTCGCCTTGAGGTTGCCGATCATGAACGATTCGTCGGGGGCGAACAGGTGGTCGAACTGGGAACCGTCGACGTGAAAGGAAGGCTCCAGATTGAACAGCGCCTTGAACACGTCCTGGACCTTGCTGATCGATTCGCCAATGGCGATTTTGCCGCCAAGCTCCCTGCGCAGATACGGCGCGGCGGACAGGTGATCGGCATGGGCGTGGGTTTCCAGCAGCCATTGCACTTGCAAGTGGCGGGCGCGAACGAAGGCGATGATCCTGTCGGCCTGGGTGGTCGCGGTACGCCCGGAGGCCCCGTCGTAGTCGAGCACCGGGTCGACAATCGCACACTGCCCGCCATCAGCCTCGTAGACCACGTAGCTGTAGGTCGAGGAGGCGGGGTCGAGGAAAGCTTCAATCAGCGCGGGCATGGACACGAACCTGTGCAGGGGTAAAAAAGTCGGACGACGGAAAGTCAGCCATGGGTTGCAACACTTTATGTAAAGACATAATGTTCGCAGCTTAAGTGACGTTGAAGGCATCCTGCAAATGCAATCCAGTCTGACCGAATGTGAAGTCGCCCAACTGCGCGCATCGGCCTCCAAGGCCTGTGCGCTGCTCAAGGCCCTGGCCAATGAGGATCGCCTGTTGATCCTGTGCCAGCTGACCCAGGGCGAACGCAACGTAGGCGAACTGGAAAAAATGACCGGCGTACGCCAACCGACCCTGTCCCAGCAATTGGGGATCCTGCGCGATGAAGGACTGGTCGCGACCCGTCGTGAAGGCAAGTACATTTTTTACGGTCTCGCCAGCCACGAAGTGATCCAGGTGATGAAAACCCTCTCCGGGCTTTATTGCGGGGCGGTGTTTAAAAGCTGGGTTCAGCCCTGATGCCAGCCAACTCAACATAACCCTGTGGGAGCGGGCTTGCTCGCGAAGGCGGTGTGTCAGCCAACGTTTATGTCTACTGACACAATGCTTTCGCGAGCAAGTCGAATCGTCGCACCGCCGCTCCCACATTGGTTTTGTGTATTGACTAGAAAAATCCTTGCGTGCAGCAAAAGGAACAAGCAATGAACGATCAACACTGGGGCCCATCCATCAGTGCAGATATCGTGGTCATCGGCGGCGGCACCGCAGGCATCGGCCTGGTCGCCAGCCTGCTCAAGCGTAGCCCGCAGCTGAACATCACCGTGATCGAACCCGACTCCCGGCACTACTATCAACCGGCCTGGACGCTGGTCGGCGGCGGTGCCTACAACGTGGAAAACACCGTGCGGCCGATGGCGTCGGTGATGCCACGCGGGGCCCATTGGCTGCAGGCTGCCGTGACGGGCATCGATCCCGACAAGTGCCAACTCACCCTCGGTGACGGGCGCACGGTCAGCTATCAAAACCTGGTGGTCTGCCCCGGCCTGCGCCTGGCCTGGGAGAAAATCGAAGGCCTGGAGGGCACCCTCGGCCAGCATGGTGTGACCTCCAATTACAGCTATCGCCACGCGACCTACACCTGGGACCAGGTGCGGAAATTGCGCGGCGGCAAGGTGCTGTTCACCCAGCCGGGCATGCCGATCAAGTGTGCCGGCGCGCCACAAAAGGCGCTGTACCTGTCCTGCGATCACTGGAACAAGACCGGTGTGCTGAACAACATCGAGGTCGAGTTCAATCTTGCCGGCGCGGCGCTGTTCGGAGTGCCGACCTTTGTCCCGCCGCTGATGAAATACATCGAGAAGTACAAAGCCCGGTTGGCGTTCAACTCGAATCTGGTCAAGGTCGACGGCCCGGCGAAAACCGCGTGGTTCGACGTCAGGGATGCCGATGGCAGTGTCACCCGCCAGGCAAAGACCTTTGACCTGCTGCATGTCGTTCCGCCTCAGGTGGCCCCGGATTTTGTCGCCCGCAGCCCGTTGGCCGACAGCGCTGGCTGGTGCGAGGTCGATCCCCACAGCTTGCAGCATCCGCGTTATCCCGGCGTCTTTGCGCTGGGTGATATCTGCGGCACCACCAATGCAAAAACCGCCGCGGCGGCGCGCAAGCAGATCGTGGTGGTGGCCGAAAACCTGTTGGCCTGGCGCAAGCAACAGCCGCTGCCGCTGAAGTACGACGGCTATGGCTCCTGTCCGCTGACGGTGGAGAAGGGCAAGGTGATCCTTGCCGAGTTCGGGTACGCGGGCAAGTTGCTGCCGACCTTTCCCCTTGACCCGACGACCCCGCGCCGCTCGGCGTGGTGGCTGAAGGCGACACTGCTGCCGTGGTTCTACTGGAACGGCATGCTCAAGGGCCGCGAGTGGCTGACACGTGTGACCAAGGTCGACTGAGAACTCCCTATGTTGCTGGCAAGTCTGTTTGGTGTAGTGATGGGGTTGGTGCTCGGCTTGACTGGCGCCGGCGGCGGAATCCTTGCGGTCCCGGCCCTGGTGTTGGGGTTGGGCTGGAGCATGACCCAGGCCGCTCCGGTGGCGTTGTTCGCGGTGGGCAGTGCGGCCGCGGTCGGCGCCATCGACGGCTTGCGCCATGGCCTGGTGCGTTATCGCGCGGCGCTGCTGATCGCCGCGCTCGGTGCGGTGTTTTCGCCGGTGGGCATCTACTTTGCCCATCAGTTGCCGGAAAAAATCCTGATGATCCTGTTCAGCCTGCTGATGGTCGTTGTGGCCGGGCGGATGTTGCGCCGCGAGCGCAAGGATGCGGGCCCCAGCGATCACGGTCAGGCCAACTGGGGCCAGAAGAACTGCATGCTCGATCAACAGACCGGGCGCTTTTCCTGGACCGCCAAATGCACCGCGACCCTCGCCGCGCTCGGGGCCGTGACTGGCGTGGTCTCGGGATTGCTGGGGGTGGGCGGTGGCTTTCTGATCGTCCCGGCCTTCAAGCAACTGACCGATGTGCAGATGCGCGGGATCGTTGCCACGTCGCTGATGGTGATCAGCCTGATTTCGGCGATCGGCGTGATCGGCGCCTTCCATGCCGGGGTGCGCATCGATGGTTTGGGCATCGCCTTCATCGTCTCCAGCATCGTTGGCATGATCATCGGCCGCAAGCTCTGCGCCCGGGTGCCGGCGCGGGCGTTGCAAGTCGGTTTCGCCAGCATCTGCGTCGTGGTCGCCGCCTACATGCTGTTTCGGGCCAACGCCTAGCCGGTATCGGTTCCTGTGGACGCCACCGGGGTCCACAGGCCTACATCCTAAGTGGCGAGCCTCGCCGACCGGCGGTCTTACGCCATGGTGCTCACGCACCGCCGGCCCATCCAAAGCAGCTGCAAACCAGCCCCAAGGCAGCGTATGGCGCCGCTCGTCAGGTTTCGATAATCGCCTCCGACACTCAGTCCCCGTTTCGGAGCGCGCCATGCACAACAATAAGAACGTCACGCATCGTTTTCTGCCTGCCTTTATCGCCAGCCTGTCTGCCCTTGGCCTGAGCCAGGTGGCCGAGGCAGACATCATGCTGTACGACAAGGACCAGACCACGTTCTCCACCGACGGCTACATCAACGCCTTCTACGTGAACAGCGATGTCGACCGCGCCGGCGATCAGTTCGACCGTCGACAGGCGCGGGTCAAGATGGGCTTTTTGCCCAACTACCTGGGGTTCAACATGGGCAAGCAGGTAGACGACCTCAAGCTCGGTGCCCGTGCCTCGTTCTGGGTCACCATCAACGACAGCGAAACCAACGGCACCGACACCGCCATCGATGTGCGGCAGTTCTTCGGCACCGTGGCCAACCCGGAATGGGGCGAAGTGCTGATCGGCAAGGACTTCGGCCTGTTCGCCCGTTCCAACATCCTGCTCGACGAAATGCTTGCCGGTTATGGTCAGGTCAGCGATACGTTGGGGCTGGTGGATGGCGGCGGGGTGTCGTTCGGCAACATCGGCACCGGTTACCCGTATCCGTTCCCGACCTCGCAGATCACCTATCGCACCCCAGTGATGGACGGTCTGCGCGTGGCGGTCGGCATCATGGACCCGGTGGACACCAACGACAGCAGCCCGACGGGCAAGGCCTACCAGGAAAACCCGCGTACCGAGAGTGAAGTCACCTATCAGTTCGACCTGGCCGGGGCCAAGATCTACAGCTGGGTCAACGGCAGCTACCAGACCTCGGACAACACCGATTCCACGGTCGATACCGTCACCTCCAAGGGTGTCGGTTATGGCGTGCAGGCGAAGATGGGCGGCTTGTCCCTCACCGGATCCGGCTTCCAGGCCAAGGGCATCAACCCGTTTTTCACCAACAATGCCGGCGAGCCGACCCTGCGCAACGTCGACAGCGACGGCTACCTGATGCAGGGTTCCTACAAGCTGGGCAAGAACCGCCTGGCGTTGTCCTACGGCAAGACCAATGACGATGGCAATGGCGTGGTCGGCAGCGGCGCGGACTACGAGACTCGCGGTATCGCTTTGTTCCATGACGTGAACGACAACCTCAAGCTGGTGGCCGAGTACAACCAATTCGAAATCAACGGCCACGACACCGACGAGCAGAACGAAGACACCGACACCTTCGCAGTGGGTGCGGTGCTGACCTGGTAACCCCGGGAGGTGGCCCTGGCCGTGCGCATCGCGGCCAGGGTCGCCACCCGTCTCATCCCATCGAAGCGGCTACCCGCTACCCAAGTAGCATTCGTCGCACCCCACGGACTTCGTACACTCGTGCCTCATACACACGCACCCGCGGGAGGTAAGGATGCAGCAGAGCGAAGGCGTCGTCAGTGCAATGTCCCAGGCCACCGATGCCCGGCAGGTCGCGCAGGAACTGGCACGCCAGTTGTTGCATCCGCACCTGGGGTTCGTGCTGTTCTTCTGTTCCGCCGAGTACGACTTGCAGGCGCTGGGCCAGGCCTTGCAGCAAAGCTTCGGCGGCATTCGCCTGGTGGGCTGCACCAGCGCCGGGGAAATCACCCCCCTGGGCTACGGGCGCAATTGCGTGACGGCGGTGGGTTTCGATCACCGGCACTTTTCCATTGCGATCGAGCTGATCGACCAGATGGAGCACTTCAGCCTGATCGACGCCCAGCAAATGGTCGAGCGCCTGGTCAGTGGTTGTCGCAGCAACACCCTGGCGCCGATCAAGGGCAACAGCTTTGCCCTGACCCTGCTCGATGGCCTGTCCAGCCGCGAGGAAATGGTCCTGGCGGCCTTGAGCGCGGCACTGGGCGACATTCCGCATTTCGGCGGTTCGGCCGGCGACGACAACTACCTGACCCATACCCATGTGTACTTCGATGGCGAATTCCACAGCGGCGCGGCCGTGGTGGTGCTGGTCAATACCTGGCTGGATTTCGAAGTGTTCACCACCCACCACGTGCTGCCCCGCGCCGAGAAGCTGGTGGTCACCGGGGCCGACAGCGCCTTGCGCCGGGTCTTCGAACTCAATGCCGAGCCGGCTGCCGAGGAGTACGCCCGGCACATCGGCGTGCCGGTGGCGCAGCTCGATCACCGGGTTTTCGCCGCGCACCCGTTGGCGGTGCGGATCAACCAGCAGTACTACGTGCGGGCCATCCAGCAGGTGCATCCGGACCTGAGCCTGAGTTTCTACTGCGCCGTGGAAAACGGCATCGTCCTCACCGCCATGACCCCGGGGCCGATGCTGCCGAACCTGCAGAGCCTGTTCGAGGGGTTGCAGGAGCGTCTGGGCGATTTGCTGCTGACCATCGGTTGCGACTGTTTCCTGCGGCGTCTGGAGCTCGAAGACGACGGCAGTCTTGATCAGATCGGCGCGTTTTTGCGTGAGCAACGGGTGATGGGTTTCAACACCTACGGAGAACAGTTCAATGGCATGCACATCAACCAGACCTTCACCGGCGTTGCCATTGCCCGCGGCCGTGCCCCGGGACATCGCTGAGCTGCAGGCCGAACTGGCCAGGCTGCGCCTGGAAAACCATAAACTGCAGCGCATCAATGGCGCGCTGATCGAACGGGTCGAGTCCGGGGGGACTCGCGGCAACGATCCGTACGCGGCATTCCAGCATTCGGTGGTGCTGGCCGAGCAAGTGCGCGAACGCACCGATGCCCTGAACCAGGCCATGGCTGAACTCAAGGCCGGTAATCATCTGCTCAGCGAAGCCCGCCTGCGCGCGGAAACCGCGCATCAACACCTGATCGATGCCATCGAAAGCATTTCCGACGCCTTCGTGTTGTTCGACGCCGACCAGCGCATCGTGCTGTTCAACAGTCGCTTCAAGGCGTTCTGGAGCAACAGCCGGGTGCGGATCAATGCCGGCATGCGCCTGACCGAGGTCAAGCGGCTGATGATGAACAACGCCCTGTTCACCGAAGAGCCTCGCGGGCACGCCGACGAAAACCTGCTTTACCGTCTGCAGAACGGGCGTTGGCTGCAAGTCAGCGAGCGGCCGACCCAGGAAGGGGGGCGGGTGATTCTGTTCACCGACATTACCGACGTCAAACTCAGCGAAACCATGCGCCGCGAGCAGGCGGTGGCGCAGAAGTCGCACCTGTTGCAACGGGCGGTCGACAACCTGTCCCAAGGGGTGGCGATGGTCAGCGCCGAGGGCATCCTGGAATTGTGGAACCGGCGCTTCCTGGAATTGAGCGGCCTGGCGCCGGTGGCGGCCCATCGCTCTTTTGCCGAAGTGATCGCCGACAGCGAGTTGAACCTGCTGACCCCTGCCAGTCGCGACGGCAACGGGCGACCGGTCCGCGAATGCGAGCAGCGCCTGTACGATGGCCGGGTCCTGGAAATCCGCACCCATCCGTTGCCCACCGGCGGTTTCGTCAACACCTTCACCGACATTACCGAGCGCTACCAGCACGCCGAAGCGCTGAGTGAAAGCGAACACTGGATCCGCCTGATCACCGATCACGTACCGGCATTGATTGCCTACCTCAATGCCGACCTGGTCTACGAGTTCACCAACAAGGTCTACGAGGAGTGGTACTGCTGGCCCCGCGGCGTGATGCTCGGCCAGAGCCTGCGTGAAGTGCACAGCGAACAGCATTACCAGCGCCTGGAGTCCTATGTGGCCAGGGCACTGGCCGGCGAGAGCGTGACCTTCGAGTTCGCCGAAACCAACGTCAACAATCAGGAGCGCTACATGCTGCGCTCCTATGTGCCCAACCGTCTGGCCAGTGGCGAGGTGGTGGGGATTTTCGTGCTGATCCGCGACATCACCGAACGCCGCCGCACCGCCGAGGCGCTGCATCAGGCGTATCAGAACCTTGAGCTGCGGGTACGCGAGCGCACGGCGGAGTTGACCACCCTCAACGACCAGTTGCTGCGCGAGATCGATGAGCGGCGCCTGGTCGAGTCACGCTTGCGCGAAGCCAAGCAGGAAGCCGAGCAAGCCAACCTGTCGAAAACCAAGTTCCTCGCCGCCGTCAGCCACGACCTGCTGCAACCGCTGAATGCGGCGCGATTGTTCACCAGTGCCTTGCTGGAACGCCGAGAGCCGATGTCCAGCGAGATTCTGGTACGCAACGTGAGTAATTCCCTGGAAGACGTGGAGAACCTGCTTGGCACCCTGGTGGACATTTCCAAGCTCGATGCGGGGGTGATCAAGGCCGACATCGCGCCGTTTGCCCTCAGTGAACTGCTGGACAACCTGGCCGCCGAATACACCCAGGTGGCGCGCAGTGAAGGCCTGCAACTGCACTTCATCGGCTGTTCGGCGCTGGTGCGCAGCGACATCCAGTTGCTGGCGCGGATTCTGCGCAACCTGCTGAGCAACGCGATTCGCTATACCTACAGTGGTCGCGTGGTGCTCGGTTGCCGGCGGCATCATCAGTGCCTGACGATCGAAGTCTGGGACAGCGGCATGGGCATTGCCGAGCATCGCCTGGAGGAGATTTTCCAGGAATTCAAGCGCGGCGATGTGCAGCGACCGGATCAGGATCGCGGACTGGGCCTGGGCCTGGCGATCGTCGAGAAAATTGCCGGCATCCTCGGGCATCCCATTCATGTGCGCTCGTGGCCGGGCCGGGGTTCGATGTTCTCGGTCGAAGTACCCTTGAGCGCCACCGCGCCGACACCGCCGCCGACGCTGCAGATGAGCGAGCCGATGCTTGAGCGCCTGCGGGGTGCCAGGATATGGGTGCTGGACAATGACGCGACCATCTGTGCCGGCATGCGCACCTTGCTGGAGGGGTGGGGGTGTCGGGTGGTGACGGCGCTGTCGGAGGAGGACCTGGCACGGCAAGTGGACAACTACCGCGCCGAGGCCGACCTGCTGATCGCCGACTATCACCTGGATAACGATCAGAACGGTGTCGATGCGGTGGCCCGGATCAATGCCCGTCGTGCCTCACCGATCCCGGCGATGATGATCACGGCCAACTACAGCAATGAGCTCAAGCAGCAGATCCGCGAGCTGGGCCACACCCTGATGCACAAGCCGGTGCGGCCGATGAAACTGAAGACGGCGATGAGTCATTTGCTTGGCCCATCCAGATAACATCGAACCTGTGGCGAGGGAGCTTGCTCCCGCTGGGTCGCGAAGCGGCCCCCTGCAAACACCCAAATACACCGGGTCGCCTGGATTTACGACTGCTTCGCAGCCGAGCGGGAGCAAGCTCCCTCGCCACAGATACATCTTTCAGACTTGGGCTGGGGCAGTTAGCGCCGCAGATAAGACCCGAAATCAATATCCCCGGCACTCAGGATCGCCTGCACCCGGTTGTGCACGTTGAGCTTGCGCAGGATTGCCGAGACGTGGGCCTTGACTGTGGTCTCGGCGATTTCCAGGGTGTAGGCGATCTGCTTGTTCGATTCGCCCTTGGTCATGCGCTCCAGCACTTGCAGTTGCTTGCGGGTCAGGGCCTGGAGCAGTTCGGGCGGGAAGCTCGGGGTGTCGTTCATCCGCCGGTGGGTGCTGCTTTTGGCGGTGCGGATGATGTCCGGGGGCAGGTAGACATTGCCATTGAGAATCTGCTGGATCGCATCGGTCATCTGGGCGCGGGGTGACGATTTGGTGATGAAACCCACCGCGCCGTAGGTGATGGCTTGCAGCACGATCTGTTTGTCCTGCTCGGCGGAAACAATCACCACCGGAATGGTCGGCGCTTCGTTGCGCAGGTTGATCAGGCCATTGAGCCCGTGCATGCCGGGCATGTTCAGGTCGAGCAGGATCAGGTCCAGGTCGTCGTGTTCCTGGGTCAGGGCCAGGGCGCTGTCCAGGTCGGCGGTTTCCATCACTTCGCTGCCGGCAAAACCGTCGCTGATGACGTTGTGAATGGCTTCACGAAACAGCGGGTGATCGTCGGCAATCAGGATTTTGTACATGGCCTTTCACCTCATTATTTTGATTATGGTGTGGCAACAACACGCACGCGTAAAGCTCAGGGAAAGGGTTCGGGCCGGGCAGGCGAAACCGGCAGGTTGGCCGCTTGCCAGGCGTCCAGGCCATCGCGATACCAATACAGAGTCTTATAGCCCATGGTGGCTGCGCGCTTGACCGCATTCCAGCTCAACCAGCAGTCGGAGCGGCAATAGAAGACCAGCGGTTGGGTCGGGTCGCCGGCGGTCAGCTTTTGCAGGTTGCCGGCGAAGTAGTCCTGCCATTGCGGCGTCAGGTCGCCATCCCCGGTATTGGCCAGCCAATGGCTGCCGGGCAGGTTTTCATGGGGCTGGTCTTCGATGAATTGCCCTTGCAGCCACTGACGGCGGTAGACGTCGATCAGCACCGGGCGCGGGGTTTGGCCGAGCAGGGTTTGCAGGGTGGGGGTATCGACGATGGTTGCGCCTTGCAGTTGGTCGGGCGTCGGGCTGCGGTACAGGCCGATGCGATAACCCTCGGCGGAGAACAGCGCTGTGTCGGCCTGCGCGGTGCTCAGCAGCAGGCCCAGCGACAGGGCGGCGAGAGCGGGGCGCAACAGGCAACGTCGGGCACGTGGCATGGGTTCGGTCCTTATAGTTATGGACCTATTACATGCCAGTCGGGGGGCGTTGGGAATGCGACGATAGACAGGTAAACCAGTACTAAAGTAGTAATTCTCCCTGTTCAATGAAGATCCCCCACCGGGGATTGTGGTGTTAGCTGGCTTTGCGCAAGGCAGCATGCTGCGGGTTGAAGGTCAGCACGGCGAGCAGCGCGAACAGTAGCGTCAAACCGGCGCACACCGCCAGCGCCAGCGGATTGAAGCGTTCATACAGGGCAAAACGCACCAGTTCCACGGCGTGGGTAAAGGGATTCACCGCGCACAGCCAATACAGCCACTCGCTGGCCTCGCGCATCTTCCACAGCGGATACAGCGCCGATGACAGGAAAAACAGCGGGAAGATCACGAAATTCATCACCCCGGCAAAGTTCTCCAGCTGGCGGATCGCGTTCGACAGCAACAGGCCCAAGGCGCTGAGCATCAACGCCACCAGCAGCAGGGCCGGCAACGCCAGCAACAGGCCCATGGCCGGTGGCCGCACGCCGTAGACCCAGGCAATCGCCAGGAACGCATACACCTGCAACAGCGAAATCAGCGAGGTGGCCAACAGTTTGCTGCACAGCAGAAAGGTGCGGGGCAGGGGGCTGGTCAGCAGCACGCGCATGCTGCCCATCTCGCGGTCGTAGACCATCGACAGTGATCCCTGCATGCCGTTGAACAGCAGGATCATGCAGGCCAGGCCGGGGATGATGTAGACCTCGTAGGGAATATAGGTGTCATAGGGTTCGATGATCGCGATCCCCAGCGCTGCGCGAAAACCGGCGGCGAACACCAGCAGCCACAGCAGCGGCCGCACCAGGGCGCTGAGAAACCGCGTGCGTTGCAGCACAAAGCGCAGCCATTCGCGCAGCACGATACCGCTAAAGCATTGCCAGTAAGCGTTCATTGGGCAGCTCCCGATGTTGTCAGGCGGGTGAAGGCCGAACCGAGGTCGCCGCCGTGCTCCAGGCTCAGGGCATCGGCCTGTCCGCTGGCCACCAGCCGGCCTTGATGCAGGATCAGCAAGTCATCCCTGGGCTGCACTTCGTCGAGCAGGTGGGTGGTCCAGAGCACGCTGATGCGCTCCTCGCGACACAGGCTGCGGATGTGCTGGTTGAGTGCCAGGCGACTCGCCGGGTCGAGGCCGACACTGGCTTCATCGAGCAGCAACAGGCGCGGTTCGTGCAACAGGGCACGGGCAATTTCCACCCGGCGACGATGGCCGCCATTGAGTTCGCGCACCCGTTCGCGACGGCGATCGGTCAGGGTCTGACGGGCCAGTTCGGCGTCGACCCGAAGGTCGGTCTGGCGCCGGGACAGGCCATGCAATGCCGCGTGATAACGCAGGTTTTGCTCGACGCTGAGGTCCAGGTCCAGGGTGCTTTGCTGGAACACTACACCCAACTGCTTGAGTGCCGGGCGTGCCGCGCTGCGCAATGAATTGCCACCGACGCGGATCTCGCCGTGCTGCAGATCATAGAGCCGGGTGAGCAGGGCAATCAGGGTCGACTTGCCCGCGCCATTGGGACCCAACAGCGCGGCGAAACGCCCGGGTTCCAGGCTGAAACTCACCTTGCGCAAGGCCTCTCGGGCGCCGTAGGCGAAACTCAGGTCGCTGACTTCAAGGGCGTTCATGGCGTCACCACTACGCCCCAAGGGTAGCGTCCGACTTTCACCGATTTGCTGACCTTGAGGCTGTCGACATCGATCACCGAGACATCGCCGCTGACGCCGTTGGTGGCCAGCAGTTGCTTCTGATCCGGGGTGAATGCCATCTGCCAGACTCGTCGACCCACCAGCAGGTAATCGAGAATCTCGAAGGTTTTGGCATCGATCACCGCCACATGATTGGCCGGGCCCAGTGCGACGAAGCCGTACTTGCCATCGGCGCTGAGCTTGATGCCGACCGGCTGGACCTTGTCCGGGTGCACGCCCTTGATCTGGAAGTTCAGGGTCTTGAGCACGGTGCGGCTGGCCACATCGAGAATGGTCACGGTGCCGCCGATTTCCGCCGAGGCCCAGAGCTGGGCGCCATCGGGGGAGAACTCGACGAAGCGCGGGCGCTGGTCGACCAGGGTGCTGTCGGCCAGGGTCTGGGTGCTGGTGTCGATCCAGTGCAGCATGTTGGTGGTTTCGCTGGTGTTGACCGCCCACTTGCCGTCAGGGCTGACGGCCATGCCTTCGGGTTCGACACCGACGTTGATCTGGCCGAGCACCTTGGAAGTCTCGGTGTCGATCACCGTGACCAGCGCATCGTCCTCGTTGGAGACGTACAACCAGCGATTATTCGGATGCAGGGCGAATTGCTCGGGGTCTTTGCCCGAGGGCAGTTCCTTGATGATCTTGCGCGTGGCCACGTCCATCACCTGGACCCGGTCCGAGTCGCTGGCGCAGATGTACAGCAGTTTGTTGTCATGGGACAGCAGCAGGCCGCGGGGGCGCTGGCCGACGGGCAGGGTGTCGGTGACTTGCAGGGTCTGCAGGTCGATCAGGCTCAGGCTGTTGTCCTTTTCGTTGGAGACCCAGGCAGTGCTGGCAACGGCATGGCCAGCGGCGAGCAGCATGATGCAAGAGAGCAGGGTGCGGCGCATGGCGGATTCCTTGTTGTTGTGATTATCGGATCAGGGAAAACGGCAGCTGACCTCGGGTTTGTCGTAGCCCAGGCTGTCCATCTCGTTGAAGGGGTGCAAAAAGCCATCCTGGGGTGAGGTGCTGACCAGCGCCCGTGGCTGGACGATGGGAATCGGCTGGCGCAACTGGCCGTTCCACGGCCGATAGCTGAGCTTGCGGCCTTTGAATCCGTCGAGTGGCAGTTGATCGCTGATTTCAAGCGTACGGATCGCCATCGGCTCGGCCTGGCGCAGTTTGCTCACGGCGCTGGCGATGCTGCGCACGGCGATCCACGCGGCGAAATCACGGTCATTCATCCAGCGCCCGGTAAGGGCTTCGAAGCGTTTTTGCAGCTGCGCGGCGCCGTAGGTTTCCACAGTCTTGTGCCAGCCCACCGGGGTCAGGCCCTGGGTGCCGGCGACCGGGCGCGGGTACCAGGTCTGGTAGGGCACGTATTCTCCGAAGTCGCCGCGTTCATCGGCCACCAGTACCACGTCGTACTCGGCGGTCTGGGTGAACAGCGGCATGTCCGCCTGGGCGCTGCGGCGTTGGTCGTTATCGAAGCTCCAGGGTTTTTCCGCCACCAGTTGCAAGCCAAAGCGCTTGGCCCCGCGGCGCAGGGCGGCGGCATAGGCTTGATCGTCGGGCGTCGGGCCGACGATCAGCAGCGCCCGCTGCCATTTGCGCAGCACCAGAAACTGCGCCAGCGCATCGGCGAGCATCGCCCGGCTCGGCAAGGTATGCAGCACGTTCGCCAGGCAATCGGTGGTGCGCAGGCTGTCATCGGGGCTACCGGCGTTGAACAGCAGACTGTCGGGCAGTGCTGCACTCAATTGGCGCAGGCTGGTCGCGGGGGCATTGACTACAAACAGGCGCAGGCCTTGTTCATGCTGCGCCTTTGCCGCTTCGAGCAAGGCCTCGGGGCTGTCGACATTGGCGCTGACCAGGCTGTAGCCGTGGTTGAGAAAACGCCCGGTGCTGTTGCTGTCGGTGATCGCCAGTTCGGCGCCGCGCAGCCCGGCATCGGTGGGCTCGGGGATGACGCTGGACAGCAGCGGGCCGGGGTCGGGGCGATAACCCAGGTAGCCGATCCGCACCTGCAAGGGCGCTTCGCTGGCCTGGCTCTGGGTGGCCAGGCCGGCGGCGCAGGCAATCGCCAGCAGGTAGATCAGGGCGTAAGGGATGAGCGGGCGCATAGGGCACTCCATTACAGGTAGCGCCAGCTTAGGTAGCCCGTGAAGCTGAGGAAATATGCAGAAAGTACCGGTGGTGTCCATCCAGCGCCTTACTACCAAGGGACTAGGTGGCGACCACCAAAGCAGCATGGGGTGAGTGCGATACCGTTTCTAAGATGGCTGCCATAGCCTCTGCCAAGAGGTTTTGCGTGCAATCCAGAGGGCATAACAATGACAACAAGACGCAACGCCTTGCTCGTGACCGGGCTATTGGCCAGTTTGATCAGTGCAGGTTCCGTCTGGGCCCACGGCAACGTGGTGCCACAGGCCGTGGCCACCCCGGGGCTGACCCCGATCAAGGACGCCGGTGTGCAACTCGATGCCGATGGCTGGGCCGCGGTGAACCCGTATCGCACCGCCCCGGAACATGACAAGGCAGTGGAAATCGGTGCTTCTGCGTACACCCAGAACTGCGCGGCCTGTCATGGCCTGGAAGCCAAGTCCGGCGGTATCGCCCCCGACTTGCGCATGCTTGATGTCGGTGAGTCGGGCGATGAATGGTTCGCCGAACGGGTGCGCCATGGCGCGGTGCGCGACGGTCGGGTGTACATGCCGAAGATGGCCGACTACCTGAGCCAGGAAGCCCTGTGGGCAGTGCGCACTTATCTGGACACTGTGCACGTCGAGGAGTGACCCATGCGCCTGCTCGCGGTGTTGATCAGCGCTCTGTGGCTGTGCTGCCAGGCGGCGCAGGCGCAGGTTCGCAACTACGACGAAATGATCGCCGCCGGGGAGCTTAAGGTGGCGGTCTACAAGGACTTCGCCCCCTACAGCTTTGAACGCGCCGGAAAGCCCCAGGGTGTCGATGTCGAACTCGCCGAGGCCCTGGCCAAGGCGCTCGGCGTGCGCCTGACACTGATCTGGGCACCGGCCGGGGAAAAGCTCGACGACGACCTGCGCGATTACATCTGGCGTGCCAGTGCCTTGCACAACCAGCAGCTGGCCGACCTGATGATGCGCGTGCCCTACGACCGTGACTACGCGCAGAAGCGCAACGAGTTCGGCGAACTGGTCAACGGCCAAGTGGTGATGTTCGGTCCGTACCAGAACGAACAATGGCAGGTGGCCTATGACCGCCGGCGGCTGGACAAGGTCGCCAGCGTCGCGGTGTTCGAGCATCACCCGATTGGTGTCGAAGTCGACAGCGTGCCGTCGTTCTACCTGACGTCGGTGTTCAACGGCATGCTCGCTGGCAAGACCCATCACTATCCCGGCGTGCCCCAGGCGTTTGCCGGGATGAAGGCCGGCGAGGTCGACGCGGTGATGGCCATGCGCGGCGAAATCGACTGGCAGGTCCATGAAGCGGCCGACCCGCAAGTGGCACTGGCTGAGAACGCCTACCCGAACATGGGCAAGCAACTTTGGGAAATCGGCATGGCGGTGCACGAAAGCAACCGGCAACTGGCCTATGCCGTGGAAGAGGCGCTCGAAGGCCTGATCCGCGAGGGTTCGGTGAAGACCATCTACGGCCATTACGGCCTGCAGTACGACGTGCCCGAGATGTATCAATAAGGAGCAGGCGATGAAATGGCGAGGGAGTTGTCTGTTGGCCTGCTGGTTAAGCCTGGCGGCACAAGCTGGCGCTATCGATCCCGGTAAGGACCCGGTGCCATCGGTGATGTGGGCCTTCTATCAGCAGCAGTTCCTCGGTAATGCGCCGTTCGTTTTCGATGAGCGGGTCAAGTTGCTGGCGCCGCCGTTTGCCGAAGATGCCCGCCAGGTGCCGCTGGAAATCGACGCCCGGGCGTTCAAGGGCGAGGTGGTGAAAATCCTCGCCTGGGCAGAGCTGAACCCGTTGCCGAAAATCGTCGACTTCCAGCCGCTTGATTCGGTTTTGCCTTGGCTGTCGTTGCGCATTCGCATCGAACAGGCCACGCCCTTGCGCGCGGCGGTGTTGACCCGCGACGGCGTGTGGCATGTCGGTTCGACACTGATTGATGCGGCGGGTGGCGGCTGCACCGCGCCGAGCGTGGTGCGCACGCAACCAGGCTGGGAAGAGCACATCGGCGAAGTGTTCGGCGGCCGTTACCCCCGGGGCGAATTCAGCCGTTTGCGGTTGCAGGTGGCCCATCCCATGGACAATGGCATGGTCAGCGGCATTCCGGAGTTCTTCATCAACCATGTCGAGTTGCGCGACCACAACGAGCAGGTGCTGGCCCGGCTGGAGCTGTTTCCCGCAGTCAGCGAAAACCCCAACCTGGCCTTCGACATCGAAGGAGCAGGGCAAACGCGCCTGTTAATACGGGACAACAGTGGCAATGAGTTCAATGCGTCGATCCTCTGACCCCAAGGAGCGTGACCTCATGGAGCGTGGCATGCGCTGGATCCTGTTGATGGTGCTGAGCGTCAGTCTGCCGGCCCTGGCCGATCTCGAGTACTCACTCAAGCCCCGGCAGATCGCCCGGGACACCTGGCTGCTGGAAGGTAGCACCGATAATTTTGCCAAGGCCAACGGCGGCAACATCGTCAACACCGCGTTCATCGTCACTGACCGCGGTGTGGTAGTGATCGACACCGGTCCGTCGAAGCGCTACGGCGAAGCGATGCGCAAGGCCATTGCCGCCACCACCGACAAGCCAGTGATCGAGGTCTTGCTGACCCATCATCACCCGGACCATGTGCTGGGCAACCAAGCCTTCAGCGACGTGCCGATCGGCGCCTTGGCCGGCACCACCGAGCTGTTGCACCGGCAAGGCGATGCCATGGCCGAGAATATGTACCGGATGGTCGGCGACTGGATGCGTGGCACCGAAGTGGTGATGCCTACCCAGGTGCTGACACCCAGCGTGAAAAGTTTTGGGAATCACGATCTGCGTCTGCTGAGCCTGGGTGGGCATACGGGCGCGGATCTGGCTATTCTCGACCAGCGAACCGGCGTGTTGTTTGCCGGGGACCTGGTGTTTTATCAACGGGCGCTGACCACACCCAACAGTCCAGGGCTGGCAGTGTGGCTGGCGGACATCGCGACCCTGCAAGGCTTGCCCTGGACGCAGGTTGTGCCGGGCCATGGCCCGGTGGCGAGCGACCCACAACCCTTCGAGCAAATGCGCGATTACCTGACCTGGCTCGATCAACTGATGCGCGACGGCGCCGCCAATGGCAGCGACATGGCCGAGATGATCCGCAGCCCCATCCCCGAACGTTTCGCCGGGATCAACCTGAGCCGCTACGAACTGATCCGCAGCGTCAGTCATCTGTACCCGCGCTACGAGCGTGGGCGGATGACGCGGGTGGATTCCAACGCGCAAAAGTGAGCAAACACAGACCCCTGGGGGACTTTCATCGGGCACAAAATCCGCGGCTTATCTCCCCCCACCCTGTACCAAGGAACTAGCAATCTCCTCATTGCGGGCAATTGTTGCCAGGGCGGCGGCGCTCAAGAATCTGCACCAGACCGGGAAAATTTTCCGGACATAACAAAAATCCGCAGAGGAAGCCGTCATGACCCAACCCGCACGTCGCCAGCCCTTCGTCTTGAGCCTGCTGCTCAGTGCCATGCTGTTGTCCGGCCAGGCATTGGCCGGGGTTTCCGACCAGGACATTCTCCAGGACCCGAAGAACCCGGAACAGGTCGTGACCAACGGACTCGGCGTTCAAGGGCAGCGCTACAGCCCGCTGGATATTCTCAACGTCGACAACGTCAAGGAGCTGCGCCCGGTGTGGGCGTTTTCCTTCGGCGGTGAAAAACAACGTGGCCAGCAAGCGCAGCCGATGGTCAAGGACGGCGTGATGTACATGACCGGTTCCTATTCCCGGGTGTTCGCCGTGGATGCGCGCACCGGCAAGAAACTCTGGCAATACGATGCACGCCTGCCCGATGACATCCGTCCTTGTTGCGACGTGATCAACCGCGGCGTCGCGCTGTATGGTGACCTGGTGATTTTCGGCACCCTCGACGCCAAGCTCGTGGCGCTGAACAAGGACACCGGCAAGGTGGTGTGGAGCAAGAAAGTCGCCGACCACAAGGAAGGCTACTCGATCAGTGCCGCGCCGCTGGTGATCAACGGCAAGCTGATTACCGGCGTGGCCGGTGGCGAGTTTGGCGTGGTGGGCAAGATCGAGGCCTACGACCCGAAAAACGGTGATCTGCTGTGGACCCGGCCGACGGTCGAAGGCCATATGGGCTACGTCTACAAGGACGGCAAAGCGGTGGAAAACGGCATCTCCGGCGGCGAGGCAGGCAAGACCTGGCCGGGCGATCTCTGGAAAACCGGCGGCGCGGCCCCGTGGCTGGGCGGCTATTACGACCCGGAAACCAACCTGCTGCTGTTCGGTACCGGCAACCCGGCACCGTGGAACTCGCACCTGCGCCCTGGCGACAACCTCTACTCCTCATCGCGCCTGGCGCTCAACCCGGACGATGGCACCATCAAGTGGCACTTCCAGAGCACGCCCCACGACGGTTGGGACTACGACGGCGTGAACGAGCTGGTGTCGTTCAACTACAGCGAAGGCGGCAAGGAGATCAAGGCGGCGGCCACTGCCGACCGTAACGGCTTCTTCTACGTGCTGGATCGTACCAACGGCAAATTCATCCGCGGCTTCCCGTTCGTGGACAAGATCACCTGGGCCACCGGCCTGGATAAGAACGGCCGGCCGATCTACAACGAGGCCAGCCGTCCCGGTGCCCCAGGCTCGGAAGTCAAGGGCAGTTCGGTCTTCGTGGCACCGGCGTTCCTCGGCGCGAAAAACTGGATGCCGATGGCCTACAACCAAGACACCGGGCTGTTCTATGTGCCATCCAACGAGTGGGGCATGGACATCTGGAACGAAGGCATCGCCTACAAGAAAGGCGCGGCGTTCCTCGGCGCCGGCTTCACCATCAAACCGTTGAACGAAGACTACATCGGCGTGTTGCGGGCCATCGATCCGAAAACCGGCAAGGAAGTCTGGCGCCACAAGAACTACGCGCCGCTGTGGGGCGGGGTGCTGACCACCAAGGGCAATCTGGTGTTTACCGGCACGCCTGAAGGCTTCCTGCAGGCGTTCAACGCCAGGACCGGCGAAAAGGTCTGGGAATTCCAGACCGGTTCCGGCGTGCTCGGCTCGCCCGTGACCTGGGAAATGGACGGCGAACAGTACGTCTCGGTGCTCTCCGGCTGGGGCGGCGCGGTACCGCTGTGGGGCGGTGAAGTGGCCAAGCGGGTGAAGGACTTCAACCAGGGCGGCATGCTCTGGACCTTCAAGTTGCCCAAGGACCTTGTCGCCAAGCACTGATTCCGGCGACCACCACTTTGTGGTGATGAATTACCTGTGGCGAGGGAGCTTGCTCCCGCTGGGCTGCGAAGCAGCCCCCTACGTTCTCGGCCGCAACCGAGTCGTTTGGATTTACGACTGCTGCGCAGCCTAGCGGTAGAACGCTCCCTCGCCACAAAAGCCTACTGATACCGCAGCGCCTTCTACTACCAAATAACGAGAGCCCCTCCTGCCAACGGTGCATTCGTCTGGCACGCGGGGCTCTCTAGTATCGGTTCATCGCCTGTCAGTACGACAGGCATCGACCCAGACAGAGGCCCACCATGATCTACGCACAACCCGGAACCCCAGGCGCCGTCATTACCTTCAAGCCGCGCTACGGCAACTTCATCGGTGGCGAGTTCGTTGCCCCGATCAATGGCGAGTACTTCACCAACACCTCGCCGGTCAACGGTGAAGTGATCGCCGAATTCCCGCGCTCCAGCGCCGCCGACATCGACAAGGCTCTCGACGCTGCCCATGCCGCTGCCGACGCCTGGGGCAAAACCTCGGCCCAGGACCGCTCCCTGGTGCTGCTGAAAATCGCCGACCGCATCGAGCAGAACCTGGAAGTGCTGGCCGTCACCGAAACCTGGGATAACGGCAAGGCCGTGCGCGAAACCCTGAACGCCGACGTGCCGCTGGCGGCCGACCACTTCCGTTACTTCGCCGGCTGCATCCGCGCCCAGGAAGGCGGGGCTGCGGAGATCAACGAGCTGACCACGGCCTATCACTTCCATGAACCCCTGGGCGTGGTCGGGCAGATCATTCCGTGGAACTTCCCGCTGCTGATGGCCGCCTGGAAACTTGCCCCGGCCCTGGCCGCCGGCAACTGCATCGTGCTCAAGCCTGCCGAGCAAACGCCGCTGTCGATCATGGTCTTCGCCGAGCTGATCGCCGACCTGCTGCCGGCGGGCGTGCTGAACATCGTCCAGGGCTTCGGTCGCGAAGCCGGCGAGGCCCTGGCCACCAGCAAGCGCATCGCCAAGATCGCCTTCACCGGCTCGACCCCGGTGGGCGCGCACATCATGCATTGCGCCGCCGAGAACATCATCCCGAGCACCGTCGAGCTGGGAGGCAAGTCGCCGAACATCTTCTTCGAAGACATCATGAACGCGGAACCCGAGTTCATCGAAAAAGCCGCCGAAGGCCTGGTGCTGGCGTTCTTCAACCAGGGCGAAGTCTGCACCTGCCCGTCCCGGGCGCTGGTCCAGGAGTCGATCTACGAGCCGTTCATGGCCGAGGTGATGAAGAAAATCGTCAAGATCAAGCGTGGTAACCCGCTGGACACCGAGACCATGGTCGGCGCCCAGGCGTCCGAGCAGCAATACGACAAGATTCTCTCGTACCTGACCATTGCCCAGGAGGAGGGCGCCGAGCTGCTCACCGGCGGCGCGGCCGAACGTCTGGAGGGCGACCTGTCCAGCGGTTACTACATCCAGCCGACCCTGCTCAAGGGTCACAACAAGATGCGTGTGTTCCAGGAAGAAATCTTCGGCCCGGTGGTGGGGATCACCACCTTCAAGGACGAAGCCGAAGCCCTGGCCATTGCCAACGACAGCGAGTTCGGCCTCGGTGCCGGCCTGTGGACCCGCGACATCAACCGCGCCTACCGCATGGGCCGGGCGATCAAGGCCGGGCGCGTGTGGACCAACTGCTACCACCTGTACCCGGCGCACGCGGCGTTCGGTGGCTACAAGAAGTCCGGCGTCGGTCGGGAAAACCACAAGATGATGCTCGATCATTACCAGCAGACCAAAAACCTGCTGGTGAGCTACGACATCAATCCGCTGGGGTTCTTTTGATCCCTCAAGAACGACATTGAACCTGTGGGAGCGGGCTTGCTCGCGAAAGCGGAGTGTCATCCAGCAGAGATGTTGACTGGCACACCGCTTTCGCGAGCAAGCCCGCTCCCACATGGGTATGTGGGGTTCTGGAAAACTGTGCAACACCCCCTACCAAATCACCCCGCCAACTCCTTCGAAAGTAGCATTCGGGCCCTCGTCGCCCCGTGCATTAATGGCTCTACCGGAATCACCCGGGCACAAGAAGAGGAATGACCCATGTGGACTAAACCCGCGTTTACCGATCTGCGCATTGGCTTCGAAGTGACGATGTATTTCGCCAACCGTTGATTGATCACCCGGCCAGCCGATGCGTTGGCCGGGCCTGCCTTCTGGAGCATCCGCCATGCACATCCGCGTTCTCGGTTCCGCCGCTGGCGGTGGTTTCCCCCAGTGGAATTGCAACTGCCGCCAGTGCGCCGGGGTGCGCAATGGCAGCCTGCGGGCACAGCGCCGTACGCAGTCGTCGATTGCCCTGAGTGACGACGGTGTCGAGTGGGTGCTGTGTAACGCGTCACCGGACATTCGCGCGCAATTCGAGAGTTTTGCGCCGTTGCAACCGGCGCGGCGCCTGCGTGACAGCGCCATCGCCGGCATCGTGCTGCTGGACAGCCAGATTGACCATTGCACCGGTTTGCTCAGCCTGCGTGAAGGTTGCCCGCATGACGTGTGGTGCACCGAGCGCGTGCACCAGGACCTGAGCAGCGGTTTCCCGTTGTTCAACATGCTCGGACACTGGAACGGCGGATTGCACTGGCAACCGGTCGGCCTCGATCGCCAGCCATTCAGCATCGCGGCCTGCGGGCATCTGCAATTTCGCGCGGTTCCCCTGGTGAGCAACGCGCCGCCGTATTCGCCCAATCGCGGCAATCCGCAACCGGGCGACACCATTGGCTTGTTCATTGAAGACCTGCGCAACGGCGCATCGCTGTTCTATGCCCCGGGCCTTGGTCGAATCGACGATGAAGTGCTGGGCTGGATGCAGCGCGCCGATTGCCTGCTGCTGGACGGCACAATGTGGCGCGACGACGAGATGCGTATTTGCGAAGTCGGCCAGAGCCTGGGCAGCGAAATGGGGCACCTCCCGCAAAGCGGCCCCGGCGGGATGCTTGAAGTGCTGGAGGGGTTCAACCGCCAGCGCAAGGTGCTGATCCACATCAACAACACCAATCCCATTCTCGATGAAGACTCGGCCGAGCGGGCGCTGCTGGAGCGGCGGGGTATTGAAGTGGCTTATGACGGCATGAGTATTGAGCTGTAGCGGCTGGCCCCTTCGCGATCCGACTTGCTCGCGAAGAGGCCAGTACAGGCACCGCAGAAGTTCCCGGAGAACAAAATGACTGACACCCCCATGTCCCCCACAGAATTCGAAGCCGCCCTGCGCGCCAAGGGCGCCTACTACCACATCCACCATCCCTTCCACCAAGCCATGTACGCCGGCCGCGCCAGCCGCGAGCAGATCCAGGGCTGGGTCGCCAATCGCTTCTACTATCAGATCAACATCCCCCTGAAGGACGCCGCGATTCTCGCCAATTGCCCGGACCGTGACGTGCGCCGGGAATGGCTGCAACGGATCCTCGACCACGATGGTGTCCCCGGCAGCGAGGGCGGCATCGAAGCCTGGCTACGCCTGGGCGAAGCGGTGGGGCTGGATCGCGAGCAGATCCTCTCCCAGGAACGGGTGCTGCCCGGCGTGCGTTTCGCGGTGGACGCCTACGTCAATTTCGCCCGTCGCGCGTGCTGGCAGGAAGCGGCCAGCAGTTCGCTGACCGAACTCTTTGCCCCCCAGATCCATCAGTCGCGACTCGACGCCTGGCCGACCCACTACCCATGGATCGACGCTGCTGGCTACGACTATTTCCGCACGCGCCTGAGCCAGGCGCGGCGCGATGTCGAGCATGGCTTGCGCATCACCCTGGCGCACTACGTGACGGCCGAGGGGCAACAACGCATGCTGCAGATTCTGCAATTCAAGCTCGACGTGCTGTGGAGCATGCTCGATGCCATGAGCATGGCCTACGAGCTTGCGCGCCCGCCGTATCACACGGTCACCGATAACAAAGTCTGGCACCGGGGGATCGCCCTGTGAGCTTGATCAATCGCCAACAGTCACCGGCCTTGCGTCGCGGTTTTCGTCTGCAATGGGAGCCCCGTCAGGACTGCCACGTGCTGCTGTACCCCGAAGGCATGATCAAGCTCAATGCCAGTGCCGGACAGATTCTCGACCTGGTGGATGGCCAGCGCAGCGTGGCGGCGATCATCGAGCGATTGAGCGCGAATTTTCCCGGCGTACCGGGGATCGACGAAGACGTGCTGGCGTTTCTGGAGGTGGCCCATGCGCAATTCTGGATCGAGTGAGACGCTGCCCGGACCGCCGTTGTGGCTGCTCGCCGAGCTGACCTACCGCTGTCCGCTGCAGTGCCCCTATTGCTCCAACCCGCTGGATTTTGCCCGGCATGGCGAGGAACTGAGCACGGAGGAATGGATTCGTGTATTCCGTGAAGCGCGGGACATGGGCGCCGCGCAATTGGGCTTTTCCGGTGGCGAGCCGCTGGTACGCCAGGACCTCGCCGAACTGATCAAGGCCGCCCGGGACATGGGCTACTACACCAACCTGATCACCTCCGGCATCGGCCTGACCGAGCAGAAGGTGCATGACTTCAAGGTGGCCGGGCTGGACCATATCCAGATCAGCTTCCAGGCCGCCGACGAGGCGGTGAACAACATGCTCGCCGGTTCGCGCAAGGCCTTCGCCCAGAAACTCGCCATGGCCCGTGCGGTGAAAGCCCAGGGTTATCCGATGGTGCTGAACTTCGTCACCCATCGGCACAACATCGACCGGATCGCGCAGATCATCGAACTGTGCCTGGAGCTGGAAGCGGACTTCGTCGAATTGGCCACCTGCCAGTTCTATGGCTGGGCCGAACTGAATCGCGTCGGCCTGTTGCCCACCCGCGAGCAATTGCAGCGTGCCGAGCGCATCACCAACGAGTACCGCCAACGCCTTGAAGCCCAGGGCCACCCGTGCAAGCTGATCTTCGTCACCCCGGACTACTACGAAGAGCGTCCCAAGACCTGCATGAACGGCTGGGCCAACCTGTTTCTCGACATCACTCCCGACGGCACGGCCTTGCCTTGCCACAGCGCCCGGCAGTTACCGGTGCAGTTTCCCAATGTGCGCGAGCACAGCCTCTCGCACATCTGGAACGACTCGTTCGGCTTCAATCGTTTTCGCGGCGATGACTGGATGAAGGAGCCATGCCGCTCCTGCGATGAAAAGCACAAGGACCTGGGCGGGTGTCGCTGCCAGGCTTTCATGCTGACCGGCGATGCCAGCAATGCCGACCCGGTGTGCAGCAAGTCGCCGCACCATGGCGTGATCCTCAAGGCCCGGGAGGAAGCGCAGGCGCCAGGGCAGGGGATCGAACACCTCACGCTGCGCAACGCGAAGGCTTCGCAGCTGATCTATCGCGGATAGTTCTAGCGCCGCAGATCCCCTGTGGGATCTGTTACAGCCCGGGCAGCGCTGTTCTTTGGTCTGATTGCATTCACAGCTGGATGGTTTAGTGTGGTTTCTACCTTCCAAAACAATAAAAACAGGCTTTCCAATGAGCCAGAGTCTCAACCAGCTGCGTAAGTTCGTTTCACCTGAAATCATCTTCGGTGCCGGTAGCCGGCACAGTGTCGGCAATTACGCCAAGACCTTTGGCGCACGCAAGGTCCTGGTGGTCAGTGATCCCGGCGTGATTGCCGCTGGCTGGGTCGCCGATGTCGAAGCCAGCCTGCGAGCCCTGGGTATCGAGTATTGCCTTTACAGTGATGTCTCGCCCAACCCTCGGGTCGAAGAGGTAATGCTCGGTGCCGAGATGTACCGGGAAAACCACTGCGACGTGATCGTCGCCGTCGGTGGTGGCAGCCCGATGGACTGCGGCAAAGGCATCGGTATCGTCGTTGCCCATGGCCGCAGCATTCTCGATTTCGAGGGTGTGGACACCATCCGCGTGCCCAGCCCGCCGCTGATCCTGATTCCGACCACCGCCGGCACCTCGGCGGACGTCTCGCAGTTCGTGATCATTTCCAACCAGCAGGAACGCATGAAGTTCTCCATCGTCAGCAAGGCGGTGGTGCCGGACGTTTCGCTGATCGACCCGGAAACCACCCTGAGCATGGACCCGTTCCTGTCGGCCTGTACCGGCATTGACGCGTTGGTGCATGCCATCGAAGCCTTCGTGTCCACCGGCCACGGGCCGCTGACCGACCCCCATGCGCTGGAGGCGATGCGCCTGATCAATGGCAACCTGGTGCAAATGATCGCCAACCCGACGGACATCGCCCTGCGCGAGAAGATCATGCTCGGCAGCATGCAGGCCGGGCTGGCGTTCTCCAACGCCATCCTTGGTGCCGTGCATGCCATGTCCCACAGCCTCGGCG
This sequence comes from Pseudomonas sp. IT-P4, assembly GCF_949767755.1. Taxonomy (NCBI): domain Bacteria; kingdom Pseudomonadati; phylum Pseudomonadota; class Gammaproteobacteria; order Pseudomonadales; family Pseudomonadaceae; genus Pseudomonas; species Pseudomonas sp. IT-P4. The sequence goes on from NZ_CATKPX010000067.1 coordinate 106,488, forward strand.
GCTTTCTCGACCTGCCCCACGGCCTGTGCAACGCGGTCCTTGTCGAGCACGTGGTGGCCTTCAATTACAACTCGGCGCCAGACCGCTTCAAGGTGATCGCCGAGACGTTGGGCATCGACTGCCGAGGCCTGAATCACCGGCAGATCTGCGGGCGCCTGGTCGAACACCTGATCGCCCTCAAGCACGCCATCGGCTTTCACGAAACCCTTGGTTTGCATGGCGTCAGGACCTCGGATATTCCGTTCCTGTCGCAGCATGCGATGCACGACCCGTGCATCCTGACCAATCCGCGCGAATCCAGCCAGCGTGATGTCGAGGTCGTCTATGGCGAAGCCCTCTGACGAGCAACAACGGGCCCTGGCCGGGCTGCTGGGGCTGGGCAGCCACTCGGCGCGCAAGAGTCATTACCCGGAACTGGCCGCGCGCCTGGATGATCTGGAAGCCGAGCGTAACCGCTACAAGTGGCTGTTCGAAAACGCGGTGCACGGGATCTTCCAGGCCAGCCTGCACGACGGCATGCGCGCCGCCAACCCGGCACTGGCACGCATGCTCGGTTACCAGGACCCGCAGGAGGTGCTGTTCTCCCTGACTGACCTGGGCAGCACCCTGTTCGTCGACGGCGCGCAGGAGCTGGAAAGCATTGGTGAAATCCTCCGGCACCAGCGCAGCCTGCACGGCTATGAAACCCGTTTGCGGCGCAAGGACGGCAGTCACCTGGATGTATTGATGAACCTGCTGCTCAAGCCCGGCCAGGAGGGGCTGGTGGAAGGGTTCGTCTCCGATATCACCGAGCGCAAACTGGCCCAGCGACGCCTGCAGCAACTCAATGACGAACTGGAGCAGCGCGTCGTGGCGCGCACCGATGAATTGCTCGAGGCCAACCGTAACCTTCAACAGCAGATCACCCAGCGTAAACAGATTGCCAAGGCCTTGCGCGACGCCCGCGATGCCGCCGAGGCCGCCAATCACAGCAAGGACAAATACCTCGCCGCCGCCAGCCACGACCTGCTGCAACCGCTGAACGCCGCGCGGTTGCTGATCTCGACCTTGCGTGAACGCAAATTGCCGGAAGCCGAACAGGTGCTGGTGGAGCGCACTCACCAGGCCCTGGAAGGGGCCGAAGACCTGCTGACGGATCTGCTCGACATTTCCCGGCTCGACCAGGCCGCGGTCAAGCCGGACGTTGCGTTGTACCGCCTCGACGAACTGCTCGGGCCGCTGGTGTCGGAGTTCCAGTCTGTCACCCAGGCGGCCGGCTTGAACCTGCGGGTGCGCATGGCCGATTACGCCATCAGTACCGACTTGCGCCTGATGACGCGGATCCTGCGCAACTTCCTCAGCAATGCCTGCCGCTACACCGATGAAGGCAGCATCCTGCTGGCGGCAAGGCGTCGGGGCGAGATGTTGCGCCTGGAGGTCTGGGACACCGGGCGTGGCATCGCCGCCGACCGGCTCGATTCGATCTTCCTCGAGTTCAACCAGCTGGACGTCGGCCGCGCCGCCGACCGCAAGGGCGTGGGCCTGGGGCTGGCGATTGTCGAGCGCATCGCCAAGATCCTTGGCTACAGGATCGGCGTGTACTCGTTACCGGGGCGGGGTTCGATGTTCAGCATCGAGGTGCCGATATCCGACGAGGTTCCGCTGCCCGTGAGCCAGGCGGTGCCACAACCGGGCACCGGCAACCCGCTGCCGGGCCGCCGTTTACTGGTGATCGACAACGAAGTGAGCATTCTCGACAGCATGAGCGCGTTGCTCGGGCAGTGGGGCTGCGACGTCCTGGTCGCCACCGATGAAGAGGCTGCGCTGGCGGCGCTGCGCGGGCAGGCGCCGGAACTGATTCTGGCGGACTATCACCTCGATCACGGGGTGGTCGGCTGTGATGTGGTGCGACATTTGCGCGAGCATTTTCACCAGGACATTCCCGCGGTGATCATTACCGCCGACCGCACCGACCATTGTCGGCGTGCGTTGCAGCGACTCAACGCACCCTTGCTGAACAAACCGGTGAAGCCCGGCAAGTTGCGAGCGGTGTTGAGTCAATTGTTGGGGGCATCTGCCTGAAGCGGCCGGTACTGCAGGGTGAAGCCCAGTTCGGTGGATTGACCCTGTTCCAGCAAACGCAACCCTGGTCGGCCGGGCAGGTGGTGCGCGTTGACCGGGTGGCTCACCGGTTCGATGCAGAAAAACCCCAGGCCCACAGGGCAGTAGAGCAGGTAGTAGTCGCTGCCGGTGGCCTGGCAGTCGAGCGCGTAACCAAGATCCGCTTGCTCGATCAGGCAGTGGCCGTTCCATTCGCAGAAACCGTTGTCCACCAGGGATTGTGGCAATGCCTTCAGTTGCTGGAAATCCCACTCGACCGGCAATGCGCCGAGTTCGGTCGGCAGTTTTGCCCCATCGCACCACCACACATGCCGGGCGGGCGCCTGTAGGCGGGTGTTCGGTGTGCGCGGCAGGTACGGATGCAGTCCCAGGCCATGCCACGCAGCGTGTTCAGCCAGGTGCGTGACGTGCAGTTCGATGCTCAGCTTGCCCGCGCTCAAATGGAAACGTTGCCGGGCGCGATAAGCGAAGGGGGTTGTGCTGTCGAGTTGCAGGAGCACTTCATTTTTCGACCGCGAAACCACGTCCCACGCCTGCTGCCAGGCGCTGCCGTGAATCGGCAGGGGATCGGTGAGGCTGTTGGGCGCCAGTGCCAGCCAGCCATCGGGGCAATCGAAACCGCCATCGGCGATACGGTTGGACCAGGGGATCAAGGGAAAACAGCCGAGCTTGCCGGGCAGGCCGGTGTTCAGGGCATGAGCATCAGCGTGTCGCAACAAGGGCTGGCCAGTGCTGCGCACGGTCCAGTTGACGATGCTGGCGCCGAGTTCCGGGGCGAGGGTGAGGTGGGTGAATTCGTCTTCGAGTTGCAGAAGGTTCATGGTTTATCGATTCGCGTTCAATGGTGGAAAAGATCGCAGCCTGCGGCAGCTCCTACAGGAAACCGTGTCCGACGCAGGAGCTGCCGAAGGCTGTGATCTTTTTAAGGGTTTACAACACCAAATGCGGCAACCACAGCGACAGTGCCGGAATGTAGGTCACGGCCAACAGCACCAGGAACAGCACGCCGTAGAACGGCAGCAGGGCTTTGACGGTGGATTCAATGCTGACTTTACCCACGGCTGACCCCACAAAGAGTACCGCACCCACCGGCGGTGTAATCAAGCCAATGCCCAGGTTCACCAGCATGATCATGCCGAACTGCACCGGATCCACGCCTATGCCGAGGATCACCGGCATCAGGATCGGCGTGAGGATCAGGATCAACGGCGCCATGTCCATGACCGTACCGAGCAACAGCAGCATGACGTTGATGCACATCAGGATCACGTAGCGGTTGTCCGACAGGGTCAGGAACAGCGTGGTGATCTTCGCCGGAATCTGCATCAGGGTCATGATGTAGCCGAAGCTGGCGGCGAAACCGATCAGGATCATCACGATCGAAATCGTGCGCACGGTGCGGTGCATCAGTTTGGGCAGTTCGCTCCATTTGTAGTCGCGGTAGATGAACATGGTCACGAAGAACGACCACAGCACGGCAATCGCCGCCGACTCGGTGGCGGTGAAAATACCCGACAGGATGCCGCCGAGGATGATCACCATCGCCATCAGGCCCCACAACGCTTCGCCGCAGATCTTCAGCGCTTCGCGCATCGGGATGACTTCGCCTTTCGGGTAGTCGCGCTTCTTGGCGAAGATCAGGCACAGCACCATCAGGCACGCGCTCATCAACAGGCCCGGCACCACACCGGCCATGAACAGCGAGGCAATCGACACCGTGCCGCCGGCGGCCAGGGAGTAGAGCACCGAGTTGTGGCTGGGTGGTGTCAGCAGCGCTTGCACCGAACCGCTGACGGTCACTGCCGTGGCGAATTCCCGGGGATAACCACGGCGTTCCATTTCCGGAATCAGCACCGAACCGACCGAGGCGGTGTCCGCCACCGAGGAGCCGGAGATCGCGCCAAAGAAGGTCGAGGCCATGATATTGACCAGCGACAAGCCGCCACGCACGAAGCCCACCAGCACCCCGGCGAACGCCACCAGGCGCCGGGACATGCCGCCCTCGGCCATGATCGCGCCCGCCAGGACGAAGAACGGAATCGCCAGCAGGGAGAACTTGTTCACGCCCCCGGCCACCTGGATCATCAGGGCCTGGAACGGGATGTCGATCCACCACGCGCCGATCAGTGCGGCAAACCCCAGGGCGTAGGCGACCGGCATGCCGATCAGGATCAACGCGATAAAACTGCCCAACAGAATTAAAGCGTCCATTCAGGCAGCCCCTTCGTTTTCTTCAACGAGGTCGAAACGCACGACCCGACGGTTGCTCTGGTCACCGAGCAAGAGTTTTTCCAGGACAAACACCAGCGTCAGCACGCCGCCAATCGGAATCGGCATGTAGGTGATGCCCACGCGCAGGGTCGGCAGGGCGCTCATGAACTGGTTCCAGGTGGACATGCACAGCTTGCTGCCCCAGATGGCCATGAACAGGCAGATGGTTGCCATCAACAGTTGCGCGGCAATGGCCGCGGCCTTGCGCAGGTTCGGCGCAAGGCGATCGGTGAGCATCGCCACCGCCATGTGCGAACCGGACCGGTAGCTGGCGGCGGCGCCGATGAAGGTGAACACCATCATCAGCAGGATGGCGGTGGGCTCCGGCCAACTGGAGCCGGTACCGAGCACATAACGGGCAAAAACGCCCCAGGGGATCATCAGGGAAATGGCCAGGACCGACAGGCCGGCAATCCAGATGCAGGCCATGTAAATCCTGTCGTTGATACGCAGCAGCAGATTCTTCATCGGGTTCCACCGTAACCGGGCGCGCACTGACGTACACCAACGTCAGCGGCGCCGGGCCTTTCTTGAATGCAGGGAGGGTTACTGAACGGCTTCGATGCGCTTGATCAGGTCGGCGTAGGGCGCGCCGTATTTCTCGCGGATCGAGGCGGTGGCCTCGTAGAAAGGTTTCTTGTCGACGGTGATGAACTCGACGCCGGCGGCCTTGAGTTTCTCTTCGCTGCTGGCCGATTTCGCATCCCACAGGGTGCGTTCCTGGGCCTGGGCCGCCTTGGCGGTTTTCTTCACCAGGGCCTGCTGCTCGGGGGTGAGCTTTTCCCAGGTGATTTTTGACATGACGATCGGCTCGGGCAGGATCAGGTGGCCGGTCAGGCTGTAGTACTTGGCGTTCTGGTAGTGGTTGTGTTCGAGCAGGGTCGGCGGGTTGTTTTCCGCGCCGTCGATCACGCCGGTCTGCAGGGCGCTGAAGATTTCGCCGGTGTCCATCGCGATACCGTTGCCGCCCATGGCGTTGATGGTTTCGATGAACATCGGATTGCCTTGCACGCGGATCTTCATGCCCTTGAGGTCTTCAAGGCTGCGTACCGGTTTCTTGGTGTAGAGGTTGCGCGTACCGCCGTCCATCCAGGCCAGGGCGACCAGGTTGAATTCGGAGTTGGTGATCTTGTCGAGGATTTCATCGCCCACCGCACCGTCGATGACCTTGCGCATATGCGCCTGGTCACGGAACACGAACGGCATGTTGAACACGTTCACGTCCGGCACCACCGGCCCGACGATGCCGAGGCTGACCCGGGCCATCTGCACGGCACCGACCTGGGCCTGTTCGACCACTTCTTTTTCCGAGCCGAGCACGCCACCGGCGAACATCTTGAAGGTCAGCGCGCCATTGCTGTCGGCCACCAGGGTTTTGCCCAGTTGCTCTTCAGCCACCACGGTCGGGTAACCGGCGGGGTGGATGTCGGCGAATTTGATTTCCAGTGCCTGGGTGGCACTGCTGAGGGAGAAGGCTAATGGAAGTGCAGCGGCGAGCAAGGTGCGTTTGAAGTCCATGGGGGTGTCTCCAGTTTTATTGTTTTTTTTTATTCAAGGCACAGCGATGCAGCGGGAGCGCTTTTCTTTCGAGAAGGTCAGTCGTTGAACAGGGGTTCGGGTAAGCCTTTTACTCCGGGGGCTAGGGCGAACACGCCACCGGCCAGTGATTGCCGGTCATGGTCGTCGCCGGGGCGGATCGAGGTCACGAACAGTGTGTCCAGTCGAGGGCCACCGAAGGCGCACATGGTGGGTTTTTTCACCGGTACGGCGAGGGAACGGTCAAGTCGGCCATCGGGGGTAAAACGGTGGATCAAGCCAGCGTCGTTGGCGCAAATCCAGTAGCAGCCATCGGCGTCGACCGCTGCGCCGTCGGGGCGACCTTCATACTGGTTCATGTCCACGAACACGCGGCGATTCGAAGGCGTACCGGTGTCGATGTCATAGTCGAAGGCCCAGATCTGCTGGACCTGAGGGTGAGAGTCGGACAGGTACAGGGTGCGTCCGTCCGGGCTGAAGCCCAGGCCGTTGGGCACGATGAAACCGCTCAGTCGCGCGTCGAGTGGCCCGGGTTGCCCGGCGCTGTAGCGATACAACGCCCCCTCGGCAGCGTTGGCGCCCATGTTCAGCACCATGCTGCCGGCCCAAAAACGTCCCTGACGGTCACAGCGGCCGTCGTTCAAACGCATGTCGGTGCGGACATGCTCGATCTGGGCCAGCGGTTCACTGTCGAGGCTGCCGTCGTGGCGCGGATGCAGGCGGAAGAACCCGCTCTCCATGCCGGCGACCCAGCCGCCGTCCCGGTGACGGGCGATGCAAGCGAGCATCTGCGGGGTTTTCCAGGCATCCACTTGCCCGGTGTCGGCACTCCAGCGCTGTAAACCGCCAGCGGGAATATCGACCCAGTACAGCGCGTTTTCCTCAGGCACCCAGACCGGGCTTTCACCGACCGCGTTGCGGGCGTCGACAATCAGTTCAGCTTGCATGGCAACTCATTCCCTTGGTTTTTGTCGGGGGCAAGCAACGCGCGAAGGCTCAGTCACCGAAAGGCCCGGCTGCGCAGAAGGCGCCGCCCTGATAGAGCCGCGCCGGGTCATCGGCGGCGGGCATCGGCTGGGCTTCGACTTTTTCGCGGAACACTTCGGAGCTGTCCTGCGGGGCAAAACCCAGGGCCGTGGCATAACGGTTGTCCCACCAGATCTCCTTGTTGTCGGACATGCCATAGACCACGGTGTGGCCGACATTCGGGGTGTACAGGGCGCGCTCGAGCAGTTGGGTCAGGTCGCCGAAGCTCAGCCAGGTGCTCATCATCCGGCGGTTGTGCGGTTCCGGGAACGACGAGCCGATACGCACGCTGACGGTCTCGATGCCATAGCGGTCGAAGTAGAAGGTGGCCATGTCTTCGCCGTAGGACTTGGACAAGCCGTAGTAACTGTCCGGGCGGCGAGGGGAGTGGGCATCGATGACTTCGTCCTGGCTGTAGAAACCGATCACGTGGTTGGAGCTGGCGAAGATCACTCGTTTCACACCGTGGCGGCGCGCGGCTTCGTAAATGTGGAACACGCCGCAGATGTTGGCGCCGAGGATCTCTTCGAACGAGCGCTCGGTCGACACCCCGCCGAAGTGCAGGATCGCATCCACGCCTTCGACCAGTTGATGCACGGCTTGCTTGTCGGCCAGATCACACGGCACGACTTCTTCTCGGTCATCGATGGCTGGCGCAATGTCGGCGATGTCCGACAGGCGAATCACATTGGCGTAGGGGCGCAGGCTTTCGCGCAGGACTTTCCCTAGGCCACCGGCGGCGCCGGTCAGCAGCAGGCGATTGAAAGGGATGCGGGCGGTTGTGGTGGTCGTCATGGGAATCCTGGACAAACAGTTGTTGTTATTGGTTTGTTGTAGGTTGTCGTATGACTGTGCTGAGTATCATTAGGGTTTCCGGCTCTTGTCAACGCGACATTGGTTGAAAATGACGGAGGGTCGTTTCCTTTGGCTGAACCAAGCCGCACGCACTGAAATACCATCCACAGGGGGGGTTACAGCAGGCTGATCGGATAGCTGATGAAAATCCGGTTCTCATCGAATTCGTTGGTGCTGAAGCTCTTGCGAATCGTTGCGTTACGCCATTTCAAGTTGAGGTTTTTCAACGCACCACTCTGCACGGTGTAGGCCAGCTCCGATTCGCGGCCCCATTCCTCGCCGTCGGTAATTTTCCCGGTGTGCACGTTGTCACCGCTGATGTAGCGGTTCATCAGGGTCAGGCCGGGGACGCCGAGGGCTGCGAAGTTGTAGTCGTGGCGCACCTGCCAGGATTTCTCCCGGGCGTTGTCATAGCTGGAGTTGTAGCTGTCGTTGGCCAGGGTGCCGCCGCTGGTGCCGTTGACCCGCATCCAGACGTCATCGCCGGTGAGTTTTTGCAGGCCGACGTAGAAAGTGTTGCCGCCATATTTGGCCGAGAGCAGGGCGAACGCGGTCTTGTTGTCGAGGTCACCGGCCAGCGCGCTGCCGTCCTCCTTGCCGATGAAGTAGCCGAGGTTGGCGCCCAGGGTCCAGTCGCCCAGGGGCTGGCTGTGGGTCAGGTTGAAGTATTGCTGCTGGTAAATGTCACTGAGTTCCGAGTACCAGACACCGACCTGCGTGCGCTTTTCATTGAACGCATATTCACCGCCGCCGAAGTTGAAACGGTCCGAGGTGAACGCCGCTTTACCGTTCATGAACATGTCTTCCATGCTCGCGTCGTTACGCGGGCTGTTTTTCTGGAATTGACCGCCATAGAGCGTCAGGCCGCTGATTTCGCTGGAGGTCACCTGAGCGCCCTGGAAGGTCTGCGGCAGCGAGCGGCCATCGTCGGAACGCAGGATCGGCAGCACCGGCATCCATTCACCGACCTTCAATTCGGTTTTCGAGATCTTGCCTTTGAGCGCCACGCCGAGCCGGCCGAAATTGTCGGCGGGGCGGCCGTCGTCGTGGATCGGCAACAGTTGGGTGCCGCCGCTGCCTTTGCCGCCATCGAGCTTCTGCGAGTACAGGCCCAGCACATCGACACCGAAGCCCACAGGACCCTGGGTGAAACCGGAGCGGGCATCGAGAATGAAGTTCTGCGTCCACTCTTCAGCCTTGCCCTGGGGGTAGGCCGGGTTGGTGTAGTTGCGGTTGATGTAGGCGTTGCGCAGGTTCAACGTGGCCTTGGCGTCGTCGGTGAAACCTTCGGCCTGGCAGGTGATGGGCAGGACGAGGGCCAGGCCGCTGCAGCCGATCAGGCTGAGAGAATGGCGACGGGTGAGGGTAGGCCGTGAACTACGGATTGACGAATTGCGGGCGAGCTTGCTCACTGTGACGCTCCCTTTCTTTTTTGTTTTTATTGTTTGTCATACGTCGTCGTACAACATTGGCGGCGATTATTTACAGGCCGCTTCAGTGTTGTCAATCGGAAGTTATACGATGACCTGTCTGGCAGATGGGGAGTGAAATGTTTGGTTTGACTCTGTCGCCGCGAGCTAGAGCGGATGCTAGTCTTGCTCAACGTTGGGGTCGGGGATCCGCATGGGCAATCACAAGATCGAGATACGTCGCAGTAACGTCGAAAAAATCCTGCTGGGGGCGGAAAAAGTCTTCGCTGAAAAGGGCTTCGGCAGCACCGCCATGGCCGACATCGCCGCTGAAGTGCAACTGCCGCGTTCCAACCTGCACTACTACTTCAGCACCAAGACCGAGTTGTACAGCGCCGTGCTGTTCGACTTGCTGGAAGTCTGGAAGCAGGACGCGCTGTGCTTCGAGATGTTCGATGACCCGCGCGTGGTGCTCAGCAGCTACATCCGTGCCAAGATGAACCATTCCCGCAGCCGGCCGTACGGTTCGAAAGTCTGGGCCAACGAAATCATCCATGGCGCGCCGACCCTCGGCGAAGCGCTGGATGCGAGCCTGTACGACTGGGCCAAGATGAAGGAAGCGAAAATCCGCCAGTGGGTGGACGACAAACGCATCCTGCCGGTGGAGCCCTCGAGCCTGCTGTACATGATCTGGGCCTCGACCCAGCACTACGCCGACTTCGATCACCAGGTGAACATTCTCAACGATCATCAGCCACTGTCGGACATGCAGTTCGAAAAGGCGGTGCAGACGGTGACGAGCGTGATTTTGCGGGGGATCGGGTTGGAGCCTTGAGATCTTACAGGCAGAAAAGATCGCAGCCTTCGGCAGCTCCTACAAAGAAATGCGTCCCCTGTAGGAGCTGCCGAAGGCTGCGATCTTTTGATCTTATAATTCAAACCACGACGTGATACGGATTCCTCGGATCATGATTCCAGTCCAGGAACGGCTTGCCGGTCTCCACCGGCACCATCTCGATGCAGTCCTGCACCGGGCAGGTGATCTGGCACAGGTTGCAGCCCACGCACTCCTCATCGATCACTTGATACTTGTGAGTACCGTCCGCCTGCTTGAGGCTAGCCACGGCCTGGTGCGAAGTGTCTTCACACGCGATATGGCAACGACCGCAACCGATACAAGCCTCCTGATCGATTTTCGCGATCACCTGGTAGTTGATGTCCAGGTACTTCCAGTCCGTGGTGTTGCCCACCGCACGCCCGGAAAACTCCGAAATGCTGGCGTAGCCCTGACTGTCCATCCAGCGTGACAAGCCGTCCTTCATCTCCTCGACAATCCGGAAGCCATGCAACATCGCCGCCGTGCACACCTGCACCGAGCCGCTGCCCAGGGCGATGAATTCCGCGGCGTCGCGCCAGTTGCCGATGCCGCCGATGCCGCTGATCGGCAGCCCCTGGGTCTGCGGGTCGCGGGCGATTTCGGCGACCATGTTCAAGGCAATCGGCTTGACCGCCGAGCCGCAGTAACCGCCGTGGGTGCTTTGGCTGCCGACCATGGGGTTGGCGACCATGCGTTCGAGGTTGACGCTGGTGATCGAATTGATGGTGTTGATCAACGACACCGCATCGGCACCGCCTCGGTGGGCGGCACGGGCGGCGACGCGGATGTCGGTGATGTTCGGCGTGAGCTTGACGATCACCGGCAACGAGCAATACGTCTTGCACCAGCGGGTGACCTGTTCCACGTATTCCGGCACCTGGCCGACCGCTGCGCCCATGCCGCGCTCCGGCATGCCGTGGGGGCAACCGAAGTTCAGCTCGATGCCGTCGGCGCCGGTGGCTTCCACCAGTGGGAGGATGTGTTTCCAGGACTCTTCGACGCAAGGCACCATCAAGGACACAATCAGCGCGCGGTCCGGCCAGTCCTTTTTGACCTGGGTGATTTCCCGCAGGTTGATCTCCAGCGAGCGGTCAGTGATCAACTCGATGTTGTTAAAGCCCAGTACCTCCCGGTTAGCCCCGAAGTGCGCCGAGTAGCGCGACGACACGTTCACCGCCGCCGGGTCCTCACCCAGGGTTTTCCAGACCACGCCGCCCCAGCCGGCCTCGAAGGCGCGGACCACGTTGTAGGCCTTGTCGGTCGGCGGCGCGGAGGCCAGCCAGAATGGATTGGGTGCTTTGATGCCGGCGAAGACAATCGACAGATCGGCCATTTACGCAGCCTCCACGTTGAGCATCAGTTGAGCATTGATCGCCTCGGCGGCGCGCTTGCCATGCTGCACGGCTTGCACGGTGAGGTCTTGATCGAGGCTGGTGCAGTCACCGCCGGCATACACGCCGGGGATGCTGGTACGCAGGTTTTCATCGACTTCGATGCGCTCGCCCTGACGCTTGAGTTCCCGGGCCAGCGGATCGCTGAGGGCGCTGCCGTCGAAGGCCTGGCCGATGGCTTTGAAGATCGCGTTGGCGGCCAGTTCGAAGGTTTCACCGGTGGTTTGCAGGCGACCTTCCAGCAGATGAGTGCGGGCGAAACGCATGCCGCGCACGCGGCCCTGGTCATCGAGCAGCACTTCTTCGGGTTGTGCCCAGGTCATCAGCCGCACCTGATTGGCCTTGGCAATCTCCTGTTCGTGATGGGTGGCCCCCATGTCCTCGACGCCACGGCGATACACCAGATTCACATCGTGGGCACCGAGGCGGGCCATTTGCACCGCCATGTCGATGGCGGTGTTGCCCGCGCCTAGGACAATGCAGTGGTCGGCCAGGGGCAGTTGGCTCAGGTCATCGGCCTGGCGCAGTTCGCGAATGTAATCGGTGGCGGCGAGCAGGCCGGGCGCGTCTTCGTGGGCCAGGCCCAGCTGTTTGCTGGCATTGAGCCCGAGGCCGAGGAACACCGCGTCGAACTGTTGGTGCAGTTCGCTGAGGGTCAGGTTGTCCCCGAGTTTTTGCCCGTGGCGGATTTCGATCCCGCCAATCTGCAACAGGAACTCAAGTTCCTTTTGCGCGTAGTCATCCACCAGTTTGTATTTGGCGATCCCGTACTCGTTGAGGCCGCCAGCCTTTGCCCGCGCCTCGAAGATCACCACGTCATGCCCGTGCATGGCGCTGCGGTGGGCACAGGACAAACCGGCCGGACCGGCACCGACCACGGCGATGCGTTTGCCGGTGGCGGCAGCACGCTGGAACGGGTGCGTGCTGAAGTGGGCGTTGTCCACGGCGTAGCGTTGCAACAGGCCGATCATGACCGGCGCGCATTCGTGAGCGTTGTTGCGCACGCAGGCTTGCTGGCAAAGAATCTCCGTCGGACACACCCGGGCGCAACTGCCGCCGAGGATGTTGGCCGAGAGGATTTTCTGCGCGGCGCCTTGCACGTTGTCCTGCGCAATGTTGCGGATGAACGAGGGAATGTCGATCTCGCTCGGACAGGCATTCACGCAGGGCGCGTCGTAGCAATACAGGCAGCGCGAGGCTTCCAGGTGCGCCTGGCGCTCGTTGAGCGGCGGCGCCAGATCGGTGAAGTGGCCGGCGAGGGCGGCCGCATTCTCTTGGGGATGCGGGAGGTGGTCCAGGGTCTTGATCACGGTTTTGGCCTCACGGTTATTTGAGGTGCTGCCTCTGAATGGGCATTATTTGAATCTTGCTCAGTCCCCCCCGTAGGAGCTGCCGAAGGCTGCGATCTTTTGATTTTGCTTTTTTAGATCAAAGTCAAAAGATCGCAGCCTTCGGCAGCTCCTACAGAGGGATGGGTCGTTCTCAGCGTTTCACAGCAACCGGCTGATTCAACTCAGCCCGCTTGCTCAGCAAATCAAACACCGCCGGATACGCCGGCCGCTCGATATAGCGCCCGACGCCGCGTTCGGCCCGCAGGTCGCCGTCGGCCCAGACCACTCGGCCCTGGCTGATGGTGTGGCTGGGCACGCCGCGCACGGTCTTGCCTTCGAAGATGTTGAAGTCCACCTGCTGATGGTGGGTCTTGGCGGAAATGGTCCGCGTGCCTTGCGGGTCCCATAGCACCAGGTCGGCATCGGCACCCACGCGTATCGAGCCTTTGCGTGGGTAGAGGTTGAAGATCTTCGCTGTGTTGGTGGAGGTCAGCGCGACGAATTGCTGCATCGAAAAGCGTCCGCTGTTCACGCCTTCCTCCCACAACACGGCCATGCGGTCTTCGATGCCGGCGGTGCCGTTGGGGATCTTGCTGAAGTCGTCGCGGCCAGCGGCTTTTTGCTCGGCGCAGAAGCAGCAGTGATCGGTGGCGGTGGTGTGCAGGTTGCCCGACTGCAGGCCATGCCAGAGCGCCTCTTGATGGCCGCGAGGACGGAACGGCGGGCTCATCACGTAACCGGCGGCGGTTTGCCAGTCCGGATCGCGGTAGACGCTGTCGTCCAGCAGCAGGTGCCCGGCCAGCACTTCGCCGTAGACCGGCTGGCCCTTGCCCCGGGCGTAGGTGATTTCGTCCAGGGCTTCCTTGGTCGAGACGTGGACCAGGTACAGCGGCGTGCCCAGGGTTTCGGCGATGCGGATCGCCCGGCTCGCGGCTTCGCCTTCAACCTGGGAAGGACGCGACAGGGGATGCGCTTCCGGCCCGGTGATGCCCTGGGCCATCAGCTTGCGTTGCAGGTGATACACCAGTTCACCGTTTTCCGCGTGAACGGTCGGCACCGCGCCCAATTCCAGACAGCGTTCGAAACTCGCCACCAGGGTGTCATCGGCGGCCATGATCGCGTTCTTGTAGGCCATGAAATGCTTGAAGCTGTTGACGCCGTGCTGGCTGACCAGCTCGGCCATTTCCTCGCGGACCTGTTCGCTCCACCAGGTGATGGCGACGTGAAAGCCGTAGTCCGACGCCGACTTCTCGGCCCAGCCGCGCCACTGATGGAAGGCTTCGAGCAAGGATTGCTGCGGGTTGGGAATCACGAAGTCGATGATTGAGGTGGTACCGCCGGCCAGTCCCGCCGCCGTACCGCTGAAGAAGTCTTCGCTGGCCACTGTGCCCATGAAGGGCAGTTGCATGTGGGTGTGCGGGTCGATGCCGCCGGGCATCAGGTATTGGCCGCTGCCGTCGAGCACTTCGGCGCCTGCGGGTACATCGAGATTTTCGCCGATGGCCTTGATCACGCCGTCTGCGCAATACACATCGGCGCGATAACTTTCATCATGGGTAATAAGGGTGGCGCCACGGATCAACAGAGACATTCCGAGTTCCTCGCAGGCAATGACCGGCTTATGCCGGTTCTAGATGTTCTATTTTAAAAACAGCCCGGCCAGATTGATTCCTGTCAGTGCTGTCAGGATTAAACGCTAGCTGCAGTTTTCCGAATCGGCAAGAATATTTTTTATAAGCTTATTCTGTTACTAACTAATTGATATTTAATGATTAAATTTAAGAATCACCAAAATGGTGAGGCTGTTCACCATTTTGACGCACTTGACAGGATCGAAAAATAGTCAAGATTTCTTATGTGAAATCAGCTGTTTGAGTATGGTCTATGGTTGATGCGCAGCCATTGAAAAAAAGATCAATGCACCAGTTTGAGTCCTGACTGTTTCGACAACTTGCCTGGCATTCGGCCTGAGTGGCCTGACAAATAGTCGAGTCAGCGAATAAAACTGATAAACATCAGTGGGTTGCAATGTGTTTATGGAACTGCCCGATGCGTATTCGGGGTACACGGCACGTTTATTGATGTCGCCAGCCCCCGATGAGCAACAATAATCAAAAGAACAGTGGAGCGGCCATGCAACAGATCAGATCGCAAGTGACCGAGCGCGACGGCTTGTTCGAGCTCGAAGCCGGCAGCGATGTCCTCGACAGTCCCCGTTACAACCACGACATTGCACCGACCAAGGTGCGCGAACGCACCTGGAACAAATGGCACATCACCGCGCTGTGGGTCGGCATGGCGATCTGCGTGCCGACCTACACCCTCGGTGGCGTGCTGACCGCGTACTTCGGCCTGTCCGTCGGTGAAGCGCTGCTGGCGATTCTGTTTGCCAACATCATCGTGCTGATTCCCCTGACGCTTAACGCCTTTCCCGGCACCAAGTACGGCATTCCCTTTCCGGTGCTGCTGCGCTCGTCCTTCGGCGTGCTCGGTTCCAATATTCCGTGCCTGATTCGCGCCCTGGTGGCGTGCGGCTGGTTCGGCATCCAGACCATGTTCGGCGGGCTGGCGATTCACCTGTTCCTCGGCTCGGTGTTCGAGGGCTGGAAATCCCTGGGCGGCACCGGCGAGGTCATCGGCTTCATGGTGTTCTGGGCGCTGAACCTGTGGGTGGTGATTCGCGGCGCCGAGTCGATCAAATGGCTGGAAACCCTGTCGGCTCCGCTACTGGTGCTGGTGGGCGTAGGCCTGTTGGTCTGGGCCATGCCCAACGTGTCGATGACCGAATTGCTGGCAATTCCGGCCAAGCGTCCCGAAGGCGCCGGCGTGGCCAGCTACTTCGCCGCCGGGCTGACGGCGATGGTCGGCTTTTGGGCCACGCTGTCACTGAACATCCCGGACTTCAGTCGCTACGCGAAAAGCCAGAAGGACCAGATCGTCGGGCAGATCATCGGTTTGCCGCTGACCATGTTCCTGTTCGCGTCCCTCGGCGTGGTGATGACCGCCGCGTCGGTGAAACTGGTGGGGGTGACGGTGTCCGATCCGGTGACCTTGATCGGCCATATCCAGAGCCCCGTTTGGGTCGCACTGGCAATGGCGCTGATCATCATCGCCACGCTGTCGACCAATACCGCAGCCAACATCGTGTCGCCGACCAATGACTTCCAGAACATCGCGCCCAAGGCGATCAACCGCACCAAGGCAGTATTGCTCACCGGGTTTGTCGGGTTGGCATTGATGGCCCATGAGCTGCTGAAAAAACTGGGCCTGATTGTCTCGGACGTCAGTCTCGAAACCGTCTATTCCAACTGGTTGCTTGGCTATTCGAGCCTGCTGGGGCCGATCGCCGGGATCATGGTGGTGGACTATTTCCTGATCAAGAAACAGCAACTGGACCTTGCGGGCCTGTATCGCGATGACGTGTATCCGGCGTGGAACTGGAGCGGGTTCATCGCGTTTGGTGTGCCGGTGGTGCTGACGTTGTTGTCCCTGGGCAGCGATGCGTTCAGCTGGTTCTACAGCTATGGCTGGTTCACCGGCTCGGCGCTGGGTGGGGTTATTTATTACGGGTTGAGTGTGATGCGGCCCAGCCCATCCGTTGCGAAATCTGCGGTGTAGCTGATGGCCTCTTCGCGAGCAAGCCCGCTCCCACAGGGGAATGCATTCCAAATGTGGGAGCGGGCTTGCTCGCGAAGACGGCCGCACAAATACCAACAAATTGCCTGAAGAAACACACAAGAACAGCCTGAGGAGATCATCATGAACGCGGCCGTAGACGTTCTGCAGTCCAGCCATCAGCACATCAACCGCGACCGCCTGTGGCAATCGCTCATGGAACTGGCCAGGCTCGGCGCCACGGTCAAGGGCGGCGTGTGTCGCCTGGCCCTGACCGACCTCGACCGCCAGGCCCGGGACATCTTCGTCAAGTGGTGTGAGGAGGCCGGCTGCACCGTCAGCATCGACGCTGTCGGCAATATCTTCGCCCGTCGTCCCGGGCGCAATCCCGACCTGCCACCGGTGATGACCGGCAGCCACATCGACACCCAGCCCACCGGCGGCAAGTTCGATGGCTGCTTCGGGGTGCTGGCGGGCGTCGAAGTGCTGCGCACCCTCAATGATCTGAACATCGAAACCGAAGCGCCGCTGGAAGTGGTGGTCTGGACCAACGAGGAAGGCTCGCGCTTCGCCCCGTGCATGATGGGTTCCGGCGTGTTCGCGGAAAAATTCACCCTCGAGGAAACCCTGGCCAAGGTCGATGCCGAGGGCGTGACCGTGGGTGAGGCACTGAATGCCATTGGCTATGCCGGCCCACGCAACGTCAGCGGCCACAAAGTCGGTGCCTACTTTGAAGCTCACATCGAGCAAGGCCCGATCCTTGAAGACGAACACAAGACCATAGGCGTGGTCATGGGCGCCCTCGGGCAGAAATGGTTTGACCTCAAGTTGCGCGGTGTCGAAGCCCACGCCGGCCCGACCCCGATGCACCTGCGCAAGGACGCCCTGGTCGGCGCCGCGGTGATCGTCGGTGCGCTCAACCGCGCCGCCCTCAGCCACCAACCTCATGCCTGCGGCACCGTGGGTTGCCTGCAAGCTTATCCCGGCTCGCGCAACGTTATACCCGGCGAAGTGCGCATGACCCTGGACTTCCGGCACCTGGAACCGGCGCGCCTGGACTCGATGATCGCTGAAGTGCGCGAAGTCATCGAAACCACCTGCGAAGAACACGGCCTGACCTTCGAACTCACGCCAACGGCCGACTTCCCGCCGCTGTACTTCGACAAAGGCTGCGTCGAAGCCGTGCGCGGCGCCGCCCAAGGCCTGGGCCTGTCGCACATGGACATCGTCAGCGGCGCAGGCCACGACGCAATCTTCCTCGCCGAACTCGGCCCGGCCGGGATGATCTTCGTGCCCTGCGAAGGCGGCATCAGCCACAACGAAATCGAAAACGCCGCGCCGGATGACCTCGCGGCCGGTTGTGCGGTGTTGTTGCGGGCGATGCTGGCGGCTTCGGCGGCATTGGCTGCTTGATCAGCAAAAGATCGCAGCCTGCGGCAGCTCCTACAGGGGACGCATTCTCCGTAGGAGCTGCCGCAGGCTGCGATCTTTTGATCGTGATTCTTCTAACCCAAATGGCATCCCACAACGGATAATCCCCAATTCGCTTCACCAGCCCTGCGCGCAAGGGATTCATAACGATGTAGCGGGCAGCGTCTTTGATGTCTTCCTCTTTGCGCAGTGCCCGATCGTAGTAGCCGCGTTGCCACACTTGGCCTAAGTCTCCCAACATCAGATTGATCGACCGGCTGCTTCTGGATTTGATGCGACACATAAGCTCGGCCAATGTGCCTTGGTTCAGTTCGACCAACCAATGCAAATGGTCCGGCATCACTACCCAGGCCAAGGAATTTACGGTGGTGCTTTCATCGGCACTGCGCAGTTGACTGACAAGCTGACGTCCCAAATGAACGTCTGAGAACACTGGTCGACGTTGATGAGTGACTGCGGTCAGCAGATAGATACGCCCTGATTCGGAAACCCGAGCTTTACGCAGACGGCATCCTTTTGCAGCGATAGGCATTCCGTTGCCCTCTTTGAACGAGTGGATCATTGAACACTAGCCGAGAGTTTTCGCTCCATTTGCCCGAGGTTTTTCGGTTTGTTTCGAGTAACTTGAAAAGATCGCAGCCTGCGGCAGCTCCTACAGGGGATGCATTCTCCGTAGGAGCTGCCGCAGGCTGCGATCTTTTGATCTTCAACCCACCGCTACGACCTCAAGCTTTTCACTGACCGACAGATCCGCCAGGTGAATCGGTTTGCGCCGATGCCTGAGCATCCCGCCCTGGCGTTGATTCATCACCGCCGTTATCTCCGCGAGTATCGACAGCGCCACGTTTTCCGGTGCATCGCCACCCAGGTCGAGGCCCATCGGGTAATGCAGGGCGCACGTGCCCGGACCGATTTCAGCCAGCAAGCGCTCCGTGCGCTCCTTCGGACCGAGTTGGCCAAGGTAGGCGGGCGCGGCTTGCAACAGTTGTCCGAGCCAGTGCCGGTCCTGGCAATAGCTGTGGGTCATCACGGTCACGGCGGCGCCGTCGGTCAGGGGGCGCAGGTCGAACGGGTTGTCGAGGCTGGCGAAGATCACCGCATCGGCCTGGGGGAAGCGTTCGGGGCGAGCGAAGTGGCTGCGACTGTCGATCACCGAGACGTGCCAGTTCAGCAGTTTGGCCATGCGCACCAAGGGCTGCGCGTCGTGGCCGGCACCGAAGATCACCAAACGAGGTGGCGGGGCGATGTATTCGAAAAACACTTCGACTTCACCACGGGCGTCGGTGTAGAGGCGTATCGATGATTTTTTTTGCGCCAGTGTCTTGCGCAGGTCCTGGCGAATCGCGATTTTCAATGGCAGGTTGCGCAGGGTGCCATCGGTGTCGGACAGCAGACGGTCACCGACCCGCGCCGAGGCATTGCGAGACGTGGCGATCACCGTGGCCATGGCGGCCGGTTGTTGACTGTCACGTACACGGCGCAGCAGTTCGATTGCAGGTGAGGGCGACTTTGCGTGCAGGCGTTCAAGCATGACGAATACCGTGCCGTTGCAACCCAGGCCAAAGGTCAGGGCGCTTTGCTCATCGTCCTCATCCTCGGTGGCGCCGGTGCTGTAGCGGCGCACCACGGGTTCGCCGGAGTCGGTCAGCCACCAGGCTTTTTTCGCCAGGTCCTGCTCCAGGCAACCGCCGCTGACGGTGCCGACGGTGCGGCCGTGCAGGGGAATGAGCATTCGTGCGCCGGGGCGGCGATAGGCCGAGCCTTCGACCTTGACCACGGTGGCGAGGATGGTTTCTTCGCCGGCCTGGGCGCCGGTGTCGATGGCTTGTAGAAGATCATTGAGGCCGGACATGGCATCTCTTCCTGAAAATGAACGCGATCCTGTAGGAGCTGCCGAAGGCGGCGATCTTTTGACCTTGATCTTAAAAAAAGCAAAATCAAAAGATCGCAGCCTTCGGCAGCTCCTACAGGGGGATTTGTGTTGGTGGTGGGTCAGTCGTCCACGCTCATCAACTGCCGCACCCCATCCCACGCCTCGGCCCGCATCCGCTGCACATCCAGCCCCGGAATCACGCCGTTATCGACCACCACCCGGCCACCGACCAGGCTGTACTTCACCGCAATCGGTTCGCCCGCCACCACGGGCGCCACGGCAATGTCGTGGAAGCCGAAGAAGCGCGGATGGTCCAGACCGTAGATCACCAGGTCCGCCGCCTGACCGATTTCAAGGGTGCCGACCGCACCCAGCCCCAGCACCTGTGCACCACCCGCCGTGCCCCAGTGGATGACATCTTCGGCGGTGGTGGCCGAGGCGCCTTGCCCGGCCCGGTGAATCAGCCACGCGGTGTTCGCTTCACCGACCATGCTTCCGGATTCGTTGGACGCCACGCCATCCACGCCGAGGGAAATCGGCACCCCGGCTTCGAACATCTGCGGCACCGGTGCCACGCCGCTACCCAGGCGCGCATTGCTCACCGGGCAGTGGGAAATGCCGGTGCCGGTTTGCGCGAGCATGCGGATTTCACCGGGTTGCAGGTGCACCGCGTGGGCGAACCACACGTCCGGGCCGAGCCATTCGTGTTCGGCGACGAACTCCACCGGCAGGCAGTTATATTTCTCGCGGCAGAAATTCACGTAGTTCTGGGTTTCCGACAGGTGCGTGTGCAGGCGCAAGCCAAGGCCCCGGGCGGTGTGGGCCAGTTCCCGCAGCAGCGTCGGCGGCAGGGAAAAAGTCGGCGTGGTCGGTGCGACGACCACCCGGCGCAAGGCGTCCGGGGTGTCCTGGTGATAACGGGATTTCAGTCGTTCGATGTCACCGACCATCTGGTCCAGGGTTTCCGGTTGCAGCGCAGTCTTCGAGAAACCCGGATGGGCGCTGGACGACTCCAGCGCGCCGCCCCGGCACAGCACGAAACGCAGGCCGAATTCCCCGGCCATGTCGAACAGCAGGTCACCGGTCTCGGTGCTGCCGTTGGCATGGTAGAGGTAATGGTGATCGGCGCAGGTGGTCACCCCCGACAGTAGCAACTCGGCCATGCCCAGTTGTGCGGCGATCCGCGCCAATTGTGGGGTGAAGCGGTTGAGGCGCGGGTAGGGCACGCTGGCCAGCCAGCCTTGCAGGTCCTGGTTCAAGCCTTCGGGCACGGCTTTGAGCAGGTTCTGGAACAGGTGATGGTGGGTGTTGATCCAGCCCGGATACACCACCGAGTTGCGCGCATCGATCACCCGTTCACCGGGTTGCGCGTCAAGGCCGGCGGCCATTTCGGCGATGCGACCGTTGACGATGCGGATATCCACGGCGCCGGCCCGGGCCCGTGGGCCGCGCAGGCCGGTCATTACCGCCAGCGGGTTCTTGATCAGGATGTTTTGCAGTTCAGTCATGGTCGGCTCCGGTCAGAGGCTGTGGGTGGCGGATTTGCTGGCGGCGGCATCAGGCACGCTGACACCGTTGAGGGTGGCGTTGAGCAACACCGACACCAGGCAGGCGATGACCACGCTGCTGTGCAGGAACGGCTGCGACCACTCGGGCAGTTGCTTGAACAGGGCCGGGGCCAGCACCGGCACCAGGGCGGCGGCGATGGTGAAGCCGACGATCAGCACGTTGTAGCGATTGCGCTCGTAGTCGACCTTGGCCAGGGTCTGGATCCCCGCCGCCGCGACCACGCCGAACATGGCGATCCCGGCACCGCCGAGGGCTGCGGTCGGCATCGAGGCGATGATCGCGCCGGCCTTTGGCACCAGCGCCACCGAGCACATCAGCAGGCCGCTGACCGCGACGACCCAGCGACTGCGCACGCCGGTGAGGATCACCAGCCCGACGTTCTCCATGAAGGCAATGAACGGAAACGCCGCGAACATCCCGGCGATGGTGCTGGCCAGGCCATTGGCGCGCAGACCGTTGATCACCTGTTTTTCTTCCACCGGTTTGTCGACGATGTCGCCGATGGCCACGAACAGCCCCATGGACTCGACCATCTGCACGATCATCACCACCACCATGGTGGCGATGGGGATCAGGCTGAAGGTCGGCAAGCCGAAGTAGAAGGGGTACGGCACGGTGAGCCATGGCGACTCCTGCACACTGTGAAAACTGCCCATGCCCAGCCCGTAGGCCAGCGCCGCGCCCACCAGCATGCCCACCAGCACCGCCATATTGCGCAGCATCGGGCTGCCGTAGCGGTTGACCAGCAGGATGCTGAGCAATACCACTGCCGCAACAGCCAGGTACGCCGGTGCCCCGAAGTCGCTGGCATGCCGCCCGCCGCCGACCCACTCATAGGCAATCGGGAACAACTGCAAGCCGATCACGGTGACGATGCAACCGGTGACCACCGGTGGAAAGAAGCGCCGCAGTCGACCCACGAAGGGTGCCATCAGCATGGTGAAAATCCCCGCGCCGATCACCGCGCCGCAGACTCCGGCGAAACCGACTTGCGGGTTGGTGCCGATGGCGATCACCGGCCCCACGCTGCTGAACGCCACGCCCTGCAGGATCGGCAGGCGCACGCCGAATTTCCAGAAACCGACGGTTTGCAGCAGGGTGGCGATGCCCGAGCAGAACAGCGTGGTGCTGATCAGCACCACGGTATCGGCCTGGGACATCTTCAAGGCGCTGGCGACAATCAACGGCACGGCGATGGCGCCGATGTACGAGACGGCCATGTGTTGCAGGCCGAGGGTGAGCATTTGCCGTACCGGCAGAATCCGGTCGACGGGGTGGATGGTGGACGTTACAGGGGTATTGGCTGACGACATGGGGAATCACCTCTTGCTGTTTTTATGCTGTAGAGAGGGGTATTCGTTCTGATGCCGGAGAGTTCGGGTTCACAGTGATCCCGGTGGGAGCGGGCTCGCGAAAGCGGTGTGTCAGTCAACGAAGATGTTGAGTGTGACGACCTCTTCGCGAGCAAGCCCGCTCCCACAGGTTCTGTGTTGCCTTGACCGATTGGCATCAGTCATTCGTGTGCCCGGAACCGCCATCCACCGGCTCCGATGCCTTTTTTCAGCCTGCCAGGCAGGCGGCAAAGCCCTGGTTCAGGGCCGCGCGGTCCAGGTCGCGGCCGATGAACACAATCTTGCTGGAGCGCGGTTCGGTGCCCCATGAAGTGGAGGCCCGGAACTCGACGAGGCTGTGCACCCCTTGCAGCACATAGCGCTGGTCTTGATCGGCCACCGCCAGCACGCCCTTCATGCGGTACAGGTTGTCGGCCTGCTCGGTACGCAGTTTCGTGATCCAGCGATGGAAATCACCGAGGTTGACCGCGCCGTCCACGGCGATGCCCACCGACGACACGCTCGGGTCGTGCTCATGGTCGGGCTCGTCATGGTCGTGATGATGCTCATCGCCGTGGTGGTCGTGTTCGGCGCCGATTTCCATGAGTTTCTGCGTGGACTCGAAGGCACCGATACCAAGGATCTTCGACAGATCGATCTCGGCGTAGCTCGAGGTCACCAGGTCCGCCGTGGCATTCAGGCCCCGGATTTTGTCGCTCAGGGACGCCACTTCGGCGGCGCTGACCAGGTCGACCTTGTTGATGACGATGCGGTCGGCGCAGACGATCTGGTCCACCGCCTGGTTGTCCACGCCGTCGAGTTGCAGGTCTTCCAGGTGCTGGGCGATGTGCTTGGCATCGACCATGGTGACGATGGCGTCCAGTTCCACTTCATCGGCAATCGGGTCGTTGATGAAGAAGCTCTGGGCTACCGGGTAGGGGTCGGCCAGGCCACTGGTTTCGATCAGGATGTGGTCTAGCCGCACGGGCCGCGCCACCAGTTCGCGGACGATGCGCACCAGGTCCTCGCGGACCTCGGCGGTGCAGCACACGCAGCCGTTGACCATCTCGTAGATTTCTTCGGTTTCGGAGCTGAGCACCAGGTCGCCGTCGATGCCGACTTCGCCGAATTCGTTTTCGATCACGGCGATCTTGCGTCCGTGGTTTTCCTTGAGGATGTAGTTGAGCAGGGTGGTTTTGCCGGCGCCGAGGAAGCCTGTGAGGATGGTCACCGGGATTTTGGTGTTCGGGGTCGGGGCGTTGAATGGGGTGTTCATGTGATGCTCCTTGATAACGATCGGTCGGAGTGCTTTCAACTGTGGGAGCGAGCTTGCTCGCGATGAGGCCATATCAGCTGGCGTTGATGCGGACTGACCCACCGCTATCGCGAGCAAGCTCGCTCCCACAGGGGGTTGGGTGTTCTCTCCAGCGTCGCGCTGTCCCGGCGTCGAGGCCGAACAGGTCGAGGACACGGCCGAGGCTGTGGTCGACCATTTGCGCAAGGTCTTGCGGGCGGGCGTAAAAGGCCGGCACGGGCGGGGCGATGATCCCGCCCATCTCGGTGATTGCCGTCATGTTGCGCAGGTGGGCGAGGGTCAGCGGGGTTTCCCGGGCCATCAGCACCAGGGTGCGGCGTTCCTTGAGGGTGACGTCGGCGGCGCGGCCGATCAGGCCCGAAGAGGTGCCGGTGGCGATTTCCGCCAGGGTGCGCATGGAGCAGGGCGCCACCACCATGCCCAGGCAACGGAACGAACCGCTGGCGATCCCGGCGGCCACGTCGTCGGCACGGTGGTAATGGCTGGCCAGCGCGGTGACGTCGGCCAGTTTGTAGTCGGTTTCGTGGGCCATGGTCAGCAGTGCGGCGCGGCTGATGACCAGATGGGTTTCGATGTTCAACTCGGCGAGCAATTGCAGCAGGCGCACGCCGTAGATAAAGCCCGACGCACCGCTGATGCCGACCACCATGCGCTGGCGGTTCATGATTGCAGGCCTGCGAGCAGTTGGCGGGCACGCTCGACCACCTCCTGGTCCAGCTGCGCCTTGATCCCGTCGAAACCAGAGCCGCGAGTGGCGTCCAGGCCCATGCGCGAGGTGGTGCCGTTGACCGAGGACGACGGGTCCAGCGGGCTGCCGGGCAGGCCATCGATGACGAAGATGTCCTGATGCGGCTGGAAGTGCGTGGCCAGCGCCCACAGCACCTGGCTGTCGTCGCCGATGTCGATGTCGCTGTCCACCGCGATCACGGTCTTCAGGTACGGGTCCCAGCCGAGCAGGGCGAGCATGATCTGCCGCGCCTCGCCGTCGCGGCTCTGGTCCAGGGCGACGTAGCAGTGGAAATGGGTGCCGGAATTGGGGTAGTGCACGGCGGTGACGGCGGGGAAGCGAGCCTTGAGTTTCTCGCTCATTTCCGCTTCCCGGGGCAGCCGCGCCAGGGTCAGGTGTTCGGCGTAGCGCCCACCGACCACGTCCACCAGCCAGGCATCCTTGCGCCGCATCAGGGTGTCGATCCGCAGCACATTGTTGGTCGAACGATCCGAGGAATAGCCGCTGAACTCACCGAACGGGCCTTCTTCGGCATAGGCCGTCGGATCGATGGCGCCTTCCAGGACAAACTCCGCAAAGGCCGGCACGCCGATGCCGTAGCGCGGGGTTTTCACCAGCTCCAGCGGCGCGCCGAACAAGCCGCCGGCCACCGCGCGCTCATCGCTACCGAACGGCAAGCGTGCCGCCGCCGCCAGCATGAACAGCGGGTGCGCGCCGACCACCATGGCCACGCGCAATTCTTCGCCGCGCTCCCGGGCGGTTTGCAGCATGCGCCACAGGTGACCGCGTGAATGCAGGCTGGTGGCGAGGGTCTGCCGTGCATGGCGCATCGAGCGGTGATAGCTCATGTTGGCAATGCCGGTGACCGGGTCTTCGGCAATGATGATCGCGTTGGTGATATAGGGGCCGCGGTCACTGTCAAAGTGCTTGAGCATTGGCAGCAGCGCAAGGTCCACGGCTTCGCCTTCGAAGATTTCATCCAGCACCGGGCCGGTTTCCACGTAGCGCGGGGCGATGGGGTTGTTGGCGCGCTTCTGGAAAGTCTCGTGCAATTGCGCCGGGGCAACGCCGAACATCCGGGCGATGCGGGTGCGGGAGGCGAACAGGTTGGTGACCACCGGCGCGCCGAAGTTGCCGACTTTTTCGCAGATCAGCAGCGGATCGCGGCCCTGGGTGGCGAGGTTGTCGACCAGGGCGGTGACGTCCTGGTCGGCTGAAAGGGATTGCCGGACGGTGAGCACATCGTCCGGGTATTGCCGGCGATAGGCGTCTAGAAAATCGTGAAAATCCTGGGTATCGCCGAGCGTCGAGAGGGTCATGGTTTCACCTCGTGAAAAGCAATGCTGTGCGTTCAAGTAACTCTTGAAGCTAGCGAGAACCCTGTGGGAGCGAGCTTGCTCGCGATAGCGGAGGGTCAGTTGACGTCAGTGTTGAATGTGACGCCGTCATCGTCGGAACGCCGCCCGGAACAAGCTCGCTCCCACAGGTTCCGAGGCGCTAGAGGTAAGTCGTGGTCAGACGAATGTCCGCCTCGATCAGGTCCTTGGGCGGCGGTGTCGGTTCGATGCCGCACAACCGGGCGATGTTGTTGCCCAGGTAGTCCTCAAGGTGATCCTCATCGATGCCCAGGCCTTGCGGCGCAGGCGAGCACAACACTTCGAGTTCGCGTAGCCACATGCCCGGTTCATTCGGCGGCGAGTCAGTGCCGAACACGATCTTGTTACGCGGCAGGTCCTTGGCGAACTCGACGATCCGCGACTGGAAGCACCAACCGGATTCGCAATAGACGTTCGGCGTGTCCATCGCCATCCAGAACGCTTCGAACGAGTAGTTGCCGCCGGTCTGGATGCCGAAGTGGCCGATGATGAAATTGACCATCGGAAACTCGCGGATGATCGGGTAGAACATCGTCGGGATGGTGTACGGCCCGTCCCCGGTGTGGATCAGCACCACGATGTTGTACTTGGCGCAGACCTTCATCGCCGGACGCAACCAGTCCAGCGCCCGGTCCGGGCGATAGCCGTGCATGTTGGCGTGCAGCTTGAGCATCTTGAAGCCGTATTCCTTGATGTGGAATTCCAGCTCCGCCGCACCGTTTTCCGGTCCCCAGCGCGGGTTGAAGTTGAAGTTGCCGATGAAGCGGTCCGGGTATTTCACGCACAGTTCGGCGACGTAGGACATGTAGTCACGCACACCCTCACGACCCCGGCGGTTGCCGTCGCGATAACCAGTGTTGCCTGGTGGCGGCTGGATGAAGCCCATGTCGATGCGGCGCGGCTTGCCGTTGATCATGTACGGGCCGTCCATCAGCTTGAGCATGCGCTCGCCGGTGAAGGGTTCGCCGGTGTGGCGCCAGGCCTCGTCGACCAGGTTGGTAGGGTGCAGATGGGTATCGATAATCATCGGTTCAGCTCCTGGCCAGTTGCGTGGTGACGGGGCGCTTGAGCTGCGCCTCTGCTTCGCAAACGGAACGAGGTGGCGGGGTCGGTTCGAGGCCGATCATCCGTGCGGTGTTGTTGCCCAGGTACTCTTCGAGGGTGTCCTCGTCGAGGTTCAGGCCCTGCGGCGGTTCGTGGCACAACACTTCCAGCAGGCGCAGCCACATGCCGGGTTCGTTCGGCGGCGTATCGGTTCCGAACAGGATCTTGTGGGTCGGCAGGACCTTGGCGAACTCGACAATTCGCGACTGCAGGCACCAGCCCGATTCGCAGTAGACGTTGGGCAATTCCATCGCCCATTGCATCGGCTCGAACACGTAGACCCCGCCGGTCTGCACGCCGAAGTGGGCCATGATGAAATCGACGTTGGGGAATTCCTTGATCATCGGCACCCATTCCGACGGGATGCTGTAAGGCCCGTCGCCGGTGTGCAGCTTGACCGGGATGCCCAGCTCGGCGCATTTCTCGAAGGCCGGGCGCACCCAGTCCAGGGCGCGGTCCGGACGGTAGGCGTGCATGTTGGCCTGCATCTGGACCATCTTGAAGCCGTGTTCCTTGACATAGCGCTCGATGGCCTCGACGCCGTTCTCCACGCCGCAGCGCGGGTTGTAGACGAAGCAGCCGATGAAACGGTCCGGGTAGGTCTGGACCATTTTCAGCGTGTAGGCCATGTAGGCGTCGATGGACTCGCGGCCGGTCAGATCGCCGTCGGTCCAGGTGTAGATGGTGTTGCCCTGGGGTGGCTGGATGAAGGCTTTGTCGATGCGGCGAGGTTTGCCGTTGACCATGTACGGGCCATCCATCATCTCCAGCAGACGCTCGCCGGTGAACGGGTCACCGTCATGCCTCCAGGCGAGGTCCACCAGATCGGTGGGATAGCAGCTGATATCGATGATCATTGAAGTCGATCTCCTGATAGCGGGGAAGGGAACCTTGCGGTTCACAGCAGCCACGTCCCGGGTAATCGGCCATTTCTATGCGCAAAGCATCACGCATTCCCTCGCCTGGTCGCATCCGGCTCGGGACGCTGGCTGCTTGGGGGCAAGTATTGGAAGGGGGTGTCGGGTTCGTACAATATTAATTGGGCGAGGGGTTGATATGCGTTCGATATGGGGGAAGGAAAATCAAAGATCGCAGCCTTCGGCAGCTCCTACGGGAGACGAGTGCAGGAGCTGCCGAAGGCTGCGATCTTTTGACCCTAAAGCAATGTGTTTTCAGCCAACTGCTTGACCGCCTCAACCACCGGTGCCACCCGCTCGGCCTGCCCCGGCGGCCACACCGCATACAGGTTGTAATGCGCCGCAATCTGCGCCTCGTTCAGCACCACCAGCCGACCGCTGCGCAACGCATCCGCCGCCAGCAACCCACGCACCAATCCTGCACCGACGCCGGCCTCGGCAGCGGCAATCAGGTTCGCTGCGTTATCGAACACCACCCGCGCCGCAGGTTCGACGGGAGGCATGCCGGCCGCATCCAGCCACGGAATCCATGACCGTCGCGTATACCCCAGCAATGGCAGTTGAAGGATCTGCGCCGGACTCAACGGCAGCTCCAGACCATGACGTTTCAGCAGTTCCGGCGAAGCCACCGCCATCACCCGGTCCCCGCAAATCTGCGTCATCTCGCAGTCGTCCCAGTCGCCATAACCGTAGCGCAAGGCCAGGTCCACCCGTTCGAATGCACTGCGGTCCGAGCGTGGCATCGACAACAGCACCACCTCATGGTCGGGCAACAGGTCCAGCAGTTGCGGCAGGCGCGGATTGAGCCAGCTCTGGGCCAGTTCGCTGTCGATGTCGAGGGTCAGGCGCTGGGCCACGCTGCGGTTCTTCACCGAAGACAGCGCCCGGTCGATCTGCGCCAAGCCGTCGGACAACACACTGGCGAACAGTTGCCCGGCATCGGTCAGGTTGCTGCCGCCGCCTTCGCGCACGAACAGCGGCTGGCCGATGAAGTCTTCCAGCGAGCGGATCTGTTGGCTGATGGCGCTGTGGGTCAGGTCGAGTTTGCGCGCCGCGCTGGAGAAACTGCCGCTGCGCGCCGCCTGGATGAACGCGCTCATGGACTGCACCGACGGGTATCGCTTGTACATGCTGTTAGTCCTACTTACACAGGATGGCAGAAATCGTCGCTGGCCCGTTTTTCCCAAGGCTTCCAATAATCGATCACCAGGCCTGCACAAAGACGGGCCGCTCTCTTGGAGCCTGACAATGATCGAATTCACGGTAAACGGCGAACGACGCGAGCTGGCAGAGACATCGCCCTCCATGCCCTTGTTATGGGTGCTGCGTGACCACTTGAAACTCACCGGCACCAAGTTCGGTTGCGGCATGGGCCTGTGCGGTGCCTGCACCGTACACCTGGACGGCGTCGCGGTGCGCTCCTGCCAACTGCCGGTCGCCGCCGTGGCGGGGCACAGCATCACCACCATCGAAGGCTTGTCGCCGACTGAGCAGCATCCGCTGCAACTGGCCTGGGTTGCCGAAGATGTGCCGCAATGCGGTTACTGTCAATCGGGTCAGATCATGTCCGCCGCCGCGTTGCTCAACACTGGTGCCGTGGTGACCGACGATTCGATCCGCAATGCCATGTCCGGCAACCTGTGCCGCTGCGGCACTTACGGGCGGATCAACAAAGCGATCAAGCGCGCGGCCAACGCGCCGAAGGAGGCGTGATGACGATCTCCCCGATGGATGTTTCGCGACGGGTGTTTCTCAAGCAAACCGCGACTGTTGCTTCCGGCCTGGCCATTGCCTTTTACCTGCCTTCGAGCCTTGCCGCGACTGACCCGAAAGCCCCGGCACCTGCCGGTGAATTCGAACCCAACGCCTGGGTGCGTATCCTGCCCGACGGCACGGTAAAGCTGGTGGTGCATAAACACGATTCCGGCACTGGAACACACACGGCCCTGGCCGCCTGCGTGGCCGAGGAACTGGACGTCAATCCGATGACCGTGCAGGTGATCTCGCCGGAAGATCCGTTCTTCGAAACCTACATTCACCCGATCTGGAAAGTCTTCTCCACCGGCGGCAGCACCAGCGTCTCGCTGGAATACGACCGCCTGCGCATGGCCGGTGCCACGGCCCGGGCGTTGCTGGTCACGGCGGCTGCCAAACAGTGGAAAGTCAGCCCCGACAGTTGCATCACTGAAGAAGGCCGCGTGGTTCATGGGGCGAGCAAGCGCAGCCTCGGTTATGGCGAACTGGTGGGTGTCGCCGCGCATCTGCCGGCACCGGCCAAGGTCACACTCAAGGACCCGGCGCAGTTCAGGTACATCGGCAAGCTGCGGCACAAGCGCGATGCCCAGGCCAAGGTCTGCGGGCGCTTCAAATACAGCATTGACGTGGTGTTGCCGGAGATGCTGGTGGCGGTGATTCAACGCACTCCCGTGCTGGGGGCGACCGTTGTGTCGGTGGACAGCGCGGTTGCACTGCAGGTGCCGGGCGTGCGTAAGGTGATCAAGGTGCCGGGGCGTCCCGATGTCCTCGGCGGTAACGTCGAAGGCGTGGCGGTATTGGCGGATAGTTACTGGGCCGCGCATCAGGGGCGCGAATTGCTCAAGGTGCAGTGGAGCGACTCGCCGCTGGCGGGTTTCGACAGTGATGAACTGGCCAAGGCCCAGGTAGCGGCGCTGGCGGACAAAGGCGCGCAACGGGTGTCCGCGATGGCTGCGGGTGATGTGAACGCACAATGGCCGAATGCGGCAAAGCTGCTCGAAGCCGATTACCGCATGCCCTACAAGGTGCAGAACCCGCTTGAGCCAATCTGCATCACCGCGCAGGTCAAGGACAACGCCATCACCTATTGGGGCGGGGTGCAGGTGCCTTCGTCGGCGCTGGAAGCGGCGCAAGTCATATGCAAGTTCACCAAGGACAAAGTCACCATCAACGAACGGGTGTCCGGCGGCAGCTTCGGAGCGCGGGAGGCCAAGTATTGGTTGTTCGAAGTGGCCTACCTGGCGCAGCAAGCCAGGGTGCCGGTGAAACTGATGAACAGCCGCGAAGACGAAATGCGTTCATTGTTCATGCACCCGGCCACGCTGCACCGGGCCAAAGGTGCGCTGGATGCGCAGGGTCGCTTGACCGCGCTGCAGCTCGACGCGGTGTCGCCGGCCTCGCCGGAGCAGTGGGAGCCGGGCTATTTCGAGCGCCCCGACAAAATGGACTACAGCACCACCGAAGCCATCACCGCTTGGGATTTCGCCTATCGCCCGGCCAACCTCGACCTGACATGGGTCAGGCACGAGAGCCAGGTGCCCAGTGGCTGGTATCGCTCGGTGAGCTTCATCCCCAATGTGTTCGCCGTGGAAAGCTTCATGGATGAACTGGCCCATGGCGCCGGGCAAGACCCGTTGGCTTTTCGCCTGGCCAACATGCAGGACCGGCCACGGCATGTCGCTGTTTTGAAAAGCGCTGCCGAGCGTGCCGGCTGGGCGCAGCCGCTGCCCGAAGGCACGGCGCTGGGAATCGCCACGAATCAGGGTTACACCAGCTTCATTGCGGTGGTTGCGCGCCTGTCGAAAAAGGATGGCGTGATCAAGGTCGAGAAGCTCACCTGCGTGGTCGATTGCGGCCTGGCGGTGTCGCCCGGCGGCGTTGAAGAGCAGATCTACGGCGGCTTGATGTGGGGGCTCGGCCACGCGTTGTTCGATCGGATGGACATCAAGCAAGGCAGGGTGGTGCAGAGCAACTTCCATGATTACCGGGTGACGCGCATGTCGGACATGCCGGCGGTGGACATCCTGCTGGTCGACGGCGATCCGGCCAAGCCCGGTGGTGTCGGTGAGCTGGGCAGCCCGTCGGTGGCCCCGGCTATTGCCAATGCCCTGTTCAGCCTGACCGGCGTGCGCCAGCGCTCTACACCGCTGAACCTGGGATAACGGGCATGGACTTGCGCTTGCTGAGGTACTTCATGGCCCTGGCTGAAGAGCTGCATTTCGGCCGGGCCGCCACCCGCTTGCATATCTGCCAGCCACCCCTGAGCCAGCAGATCCGTCTGCTGGAGGAGGAATTGGGCACGCCATTGTTCGAGCGCAGCCATCACCGGGTCGAGTTGACCGCCGCCGGGCAGATGCTCAAGGAACAGGCGCCGCTGGTGTTCGAACAACTCAACCGCGCGCTGGACCTGACGCGCCAGACCGGCCGTGGCCAGTTGGGCGAACTGGAAATCGGCATGATCAGCTCAGTGATGGTCGGGGTGCTGCCACGGGCTTTGCACCTGTTTCGCGAGCGTTATCCGCAAGTAAACTGGCGCCTGCATGAGATGACTCCGGCGGCGCAGGTCAAGGCGCTCAAGGAAAAGCGCATCGACGCCTGTGTGTTCCGGGTCGGCTATGACGACCCGCAGTTGCGCAATGAACTGCTGATCTACGAGCCGATCCGGGTGGTTATGCCGGTCGATCATCCGTTGGCAAAGCGTGAAACCCTGGCGCCGTCGGATCTGGCTCAGGAGCCATTCGTCGCCCTGGAGTTGAAGCAATCGCGGTTCGCCGATTTTCTCTTCCAGTGCTGCATCCAGGCCGGGTTCACCCCGCAGATCCGCCAGCAGGTGATCGAGGTGCAAACCTTGCTCAGCCTGGTGCGGGCAGGTTTCGGCGTGGCGTTGCTGCCGGCATCCATCGAGCAATTGGCGCCGGCGGGCCTGGTGTTCCGGCGCCTGACCCCGGCGTTGCCGGAGGTGCCGCTGTACGCCACGTACCGCGCGGACGATGATTCGCCGGTGCTCAAGCTGTTTCTCGATACGTTGCGCGAACTGGTGTTGCAAAACTCCAACTGAACACTAATTCCTGTGGGAGCGGGCAAGCCCGCTCCCACAGGGTTCGTTGCACTAACCTTAAGCTCGAAGGTCGTACTCTTCACAGGGTCACCATACTTGTGGGGTCGCAATGAGCCAGGACGTCCTGACCACCGAAACCAATCGTCGCCAGTTGCAGCAGATCATCGCCGGGCTGTCCGACGGGGTGATCCTGCTCGATCCCGACCAGACCATTCGCTGGGCCAATGAGGCTGCCCTGGCCATGCACGGCGTCTCGCAGGTCAGCGATCTGGGGCCCGATGCCAAGGCCTACGCCAAGCGCTTCGTCCTGCGCTATCGCAACAATCACCTGGTGCCGGTCGACAGCTATCCAATCAACCGTGTGGCCCGTGGCGAGACGTTTAGTGACGTGCTGGTGGTGGTGGCATCGGCGGCCGATGAAGAAGAGCACAACTGGGTCCATCGCGTGCGCAGCCTGGTACTGGCCGACAGCCAGGGCGAACCAGAGTCGTTGGTGCTGATCATGGACGATGTCACCGAGTGGGCCAGCGCCGAGCAGCGCTTCGAGAAAACCTTCGCTGCCAACCCCGCGCCAGCGGTGATCTGTCGCCTCAGTGATCTGCGCTACATCAAGGTCAATCCCGGCTTCCTTGAAATGACCGGCTACTCCCGCGATCAGGTGATCGGCACATCCACCTACGAACTGGATGTACTGGAGCAAGCCGAAAACAAGGCATTGGCCAAGCAATGTTTGCGCGAAGGGGGGACCATCGCGCAGATGCAGGCCGAATTGCGGCTACCGGATGGCGGCAGCAAGCAGGTCATCGTCGCCGGCCAGCCGCTGGAACTCAACGATGAGGCCTGCATGCTGTTTTCCTTCGTCGACATGGAGCCTCGACACAAGGCCGAAGTGGCTCTGCGCCAAAGCGAAGAACGCTTTGCCAAGGCGTTTCGGCTGTCTCCGGTGCCAATACTGGTGTGTGGCGCGGGTGACCAGGTGGTGCTGGACGTCAACGAGGCGTTCCTCGATACGCTCGGTTATCCGGGTGAAGAGGTGCTGGGCGAGAACATCGCGCAGATCGATTTCATCGACGACAAGGGCGCACGCACTCGGTTGTTCGCCGCATTGGAGAAAACCGGCAGCCTGGATCGCATCGACGTGCGCCTGCGCAGGAAAGACGCCGGGCTGATCGATTGCGCGGTGTCGGCGGACACCGTGAACATTCAGGGCATCCCCTGTTATCTGCTGGTGCTGATGGACATCACCGAGCGCAAGCGCACCGAGCTGGAACTGGTGTCGGCCATCGAGGAGGTGATGAAGGACGCCTCATGGTTCAGCCGCACGCTGATTGAAAAACTGGCCAACGTGAAGCGCTTCAACTCACCGGAACTGCCCGGTGTGTCCTTCGCCGACCTGACCGCCCGGGAGCGCGATGTGCTGGGGCTGATCTGCGAAGGCCGGGCCGACAAGGAAATCGCCGCGCGCCTGAAGCTGGCGCCGAACACGGTGCGCAACCATGTGGCGACGGTGTATTCCAAGCTCGGTGTGCACAGCCGCAGCGAGGCGATTGTCTGGGCGAGGGAGCGGGGACTGTTCTCCAGTGAATGGCGACCCAGGGGGTAGCGTTAAGGTGCAAATGCACTAGAACGCAGGGTGCAAATTCATGTGTCGACCCGGTGTGGTGGTTTTTAGGCTGAGGAGGTGCGGCAGATGGCTTCAAGTCGTCGGCACCGCCTTGGTAAACCGCCAAAAGGAACAGCCTCATGAGCCAGTTACCCGATGCTTCAACCCGCCAGGCCTCGCTGCAATGATTACCCAGGCGCAACTGCGGATGCTGATCGAGCGCAGTTTTTCACCCCTGGCTTGCGAATGCAGTGTCACCGGCGACCATTCGCTGACCGTGAAGCTCTACCACCCGGTGTCGGGCCAGGTGGACCTGGTGGTCAGTGGCCTGCACATGAGCACGTTGCAGACGGCGCAGTCGGTCACTGTATTGATCGAAGAACTGCGTTACGAACTGGACAGTAATTCCTTGCAACGGCCTGATACGGCGATGTAAGAACTGTCAGCTTTTACGGGTGTTGGCCACGGGCTGCGCTATGAGTGATTCGCAGATATTTATTTTTTTTGACAGGTGTATGGACTTTGCGCGCCGGTTTTGTTGTCACAAAAAATGTGTCTATCACTTATCGCGGGTCAACCTATGAAAACTCTTGGGAAACGCGTTATCTCACCCTTGTCGCTGGCATTGTGCGTGGCGATCCTCGGCGGCTGCTCCAGTCCGCCACCCCCGCCTGTGGTCACTCCACCCCCTCCTGAACGCACCTGCCAGGCCATGGATAAAACCGATGTCCTGGGCGATGTACGGGCTGAAGACGGGCAGGTGACCCGAGTCACCACCACGACGCGTTGCGTCACGCAGTAAATCGGGTTTTTACGCTGTGGGAGCGAGCAGGCTCGCTCCCACAGGGATTTGTGCTGTTCAGACGATCAGGACAGGAAACCGCCATCCACATTCAGCGAAACGCCGGTGGTGTAGCTGGAAGCATCGCTGGCCAGGTACAACACTGCGCCGGCCATTTCGCTCGGGTCGGCCACGCGCTTGAGCGGGATCTGCTGCAGCGCGGTGTTCAGGATGGCTTCGTTTTTCACCAGTGCCGAGGCGAACTTGGTGTCGGTCAGGCCCGGCAGCAAGGCATTGCAGCGAATCCCGAACTGCGCGCATTCCTTGGCGAACACCTTGGTCATGTTGATCACCGCCGCCTTGGTCACCGAGTAGATGCCCTGGAAGATGCCCGGTGAAACGCCGTTGATCGAGGCCACGTTGATGATGCTGCCGCCGCCGTTTTCGCGCATCAACTTGCCGGCTTCGACGGACATGAAGAAGTAGCCGCGGATGTTCACGTCGACGGTTTTCTGGAAGGCGCCGAGGTCGGTGTCCAGCACGTTGCAGAACTGCGGGTTGGTCGCGGCGTTGTTGACCAGGATGTCCAGGCGGCCGAACTGTTCCTTGATGCCGGCGAAGACCTGGCTGATCTGTTCCATTTCGCCGATATGGCAGGCAACGGCGGTGGCCTTGCCGCCGGCGGCGATGATCGCGTCGGCGACGTGCTGGCAGCCTTCGAGCTTGCGGCTCGACACGATCACGTGGGCGCCTTGCTGGGCCAGCAGTTTGGCGATGGCTTCACCGATGCCACGGCTGGCGCCGGAGACGAAAGCGATCTTGCCATCGAGGTCGAACAACTGAGTCTTGGACATGGGATTCCCTTGTTATTAAGCCTTGTGATGAAGCTGATCAGAGGCTGGATTTCGAAATGACCTGCAAGCTCATCTGCTCCAGCAGCTTGTTCATGTGAATGAACTGCGCGAAGCGTTTGTCCTGGGTCTGGCCATGGTAGAAGCGGTAGTAGATCTGCTGCACGATGCCGGCCAGGCGGAACAGGCCGTAGGTGTAGTAGAAGTCGAAATTGTCGATGCGGATGCCCGAGCGCTCGGCATAGTAGTCGACGAATTCGCGGCGGGTCAGCATGCCCGGTGCATGGCTCGGCTGGCGGCGCATCATCTGCACCGGCGCCGGATCATCGGCTTCGATCCAGTAGGCGAGGGTATTGCCCAGGTCCATCAGTGGATCGCCCAGTGTGGTCAGTTCCCAATCGAGCACGCCGATGATCTGCATCGGGTTGTTCGGGTCGAGGATCACGTTGTCGAAGCGGTAGTCGTTGTGCACGATGCTGGAGGTCGGATGGTCGGCCGGCATCTTGTCGTTGAGCCAGGCCTTCACCGTGTCCCATTGTGGCGCATCGGGGGTCAGGGCCTTTTCGTAGCGATCGCTCCAGCCTTTGATTTGGCGCGCCACGTAACCTTCGGGTTTACCCAGGTCACCCAGGCCGTAGGCGTTGTAGTCGACGCGGTGCAGCTCTACGAACTTGTCGATGAAGCTCTTGCACAGGGCTTCGGTTTTCGCCGAGTCCAGGCCCAGTTCCGGCGGCAGGTCTGAGCGCAGGATGATGCCGTTGACCCGTTCCATGACATAGAACTCGGCACCGATCACCGATTCGTCGGTGCAGTGCACGTAGGCTTTCGGGCAGTACGGAAAACCGTCGCGCAGTTGATTGAGGATGCGGAATTCACGGCCCATGTCGTGGGCCGACTTGGCCTTGTGGCCGAAGGGCGGGCGACGCAGGACTAATTCCTGTTCGGGGTATTCCAGCAAGTAGGTGAGGTTTGAAGCGCCGCCCGGAAACTGGCTGATCCGTGGCAAGCCGCTGAGCCCCGGAATATGGGCCTTGAGATACGGATCGATCAGGCTGGCATCGAGCTCTTCGCCGGTGCGGATACGGGTGGACTGGTCGTTAAGCGCCATGCTTATCCCTTCTGCTTATTCTGGAGGCCTTGAACTATTGGCTAATCTAATGCGCACACTGCGCACCTACAACCGCGAACGGCTCTTATAGGTGAGCGTGTTGCCGGCCAATCATTGTTTTTGATACAGCTGTTTGACTCGCCCTCAATGGGCGAGCTGGCTCTCGGCCGACGGTAGTTCGATCGGTGTGAGCACCGGTTGGCCGGAGAAAAATGCCACGAGGTTCTTGCCCACCAGTTCGACTGTGCCCTGGGTGGCTTCCGGGGACAGCCCGGCGACATGGGGAGTGAGGATCACGTTGCTCAGGGTCTTGAGTGCATCCGGCACCTTCGGCTCGGCGTCGAACACATCCAGCGCGGCCCCGGCGATCCGGCGTTGCTCCAGGGCGGCGATCAGGTCGGCCGTGGCAATCACGCTGGCCCGGGCGATGTTGACGATAAACCCGTTGGGGCCCAACGCGTCCAGTACCTGGCGATTGATCAGTTGCCGGGTGCCCACGCCGCCGGGGGTGGCGACGATCAGGAAGTCCGAGGCCCGTGCCAGTTCGGTCGGGGTCGAGCAGAAGGTGTAGGACACATCGCTGCGACGCTGGCGATTGTGGTAGCAAATGTCCATGTCGAAACCGGCGCTGGCGCGTTTGGCAATCGCCATGCCGACCGCGCCGAGGCCGAGGATGCCCAGGCGTTTGCCGGCCAGGGAAGGGCGCATGATCTTCGGCCACTCACCGCGCCGTACGGCGGCGTCACAGCGAGGAATGTCGCGTACCAGCGACAGCAGCAGCGCCATGGCATGGTCGGCGACGGACGAGGCGTTGACCCCGGCGCCATTGGTGACGGTGATGCCCCGGTTCGCTGCGGCCTGCAGGTCGACGTGTTCATAGCCGGCGCCGATCACGCAGATGATCTTGAGGTTGGGCAGGGCGGCGATTTCATCGGCATATAGCCCCAGAGGGCCACGGGTGAGGACGGCGTCGATCTGCCCGGTGTGGCGGGCGATGGCTTCGGCGCGCTCGGTGGGCGTCGGGGCCAGGATCAGGTGAAAGCCCTGATGTTCAAGGATAGGCAGGTAATCATTGATGGTTTCAACCAGTACCAGAACGGTTACGGGCATGCTTGGCTCCCTGGGCATCGAAAAATCGGTTCGAACGTCACTTGAGATTGCTGATTTCAGGGTGGCTTGGCAACCACCAGCGATCGCGGCCCGTGGCAGCTCCTGCGCCGTTGAGGGCACTGCGCTGAGTGTAGGATCTGGCGAAGCCTGCGATCTTTTTATTGCGTGGGGGCGGGCGATTTACTTCGACGGCGTGAGGGCGGCCCGGGCAGCTTCGAGAATTTCATCCGACAGCGGATCGCCGCGGGTGGCCCGGGACAGCATCAGCGCGCCGAACATCAGCGAATACTGCACCAGCGCCTGCTGCCGTTTGCCGGCTTCGTCCTCTGCGTCCAGCAGCGAGCCGAGGGAATCAAGCAGGTTGTTCAGGCCTTGCAGATAGGTTTGGCGCAATCCGCTCTCGGCGGCCTCATGGCACATGTCCCCGGCAAACGCCACCACTGGGCAGCTGTCGCCCGGATTGTCCCGGCTTTCGTTGGACAGGTAGGTTTCGACCACGGCGCGGCGGGCGGCGTCCTTGCTGTCATGCTCGGCCACCCGTCCCAGCCAGCGTTGCGCGGCCTGATCGAAAGCCCGGCCACTGGCCTCTTGCGCCAGGGCTTCCCTGGATTCGAAGTGCCCGTAGAAACCGCCGTGGGTCAGGCCCGCGGCGGCCATCACATCGACCACACTGATCCCGTGCAAGCCGCGTTCACGAAACAGCCGTGTGGCGGCATTGACTATGGTCTCGCGGTTGAGGTCGGCTTGTTTGCGGGAAACTCGGGGCATGGGTCATTCTCGGTTTGCAGGTTGGACATCAGAGGGCGTATTGGGCAACTCCGTTGCCGAATGACCAATTCTCTTTTTTCACTTCCACCAGATTAATGAAAACGTCCTCCAGGCGCACCGCCAGCTCTGCGTTAAGGCTTTCGGCGATGGTTTTGTAGAGGTTTTTTTTCTGCTCCAGGGTTCGCCCTTCGTTGAGGGTGATCTGGATGACGACCAGGTTGTCGCTGCGGTTGATGCCCAGATACTCGGGATCAAAGATGAAATGCTGCTCGTCGTGTTCGGCCAGGATCTGGAAGTTGTCGTGTTCCGGTACGCCAATGGTCTGGCGCATGGCGGCATAGATCAGTTGCCCGATGCGTTTGGCGTGGGTGGGGTCCCGGTGTTTTTTGATGTCGACGCGAACCAGTGGCATGGGAAGACTCCGGAAGGAATGCTGGTCGGTTATAAATACATGATGGTAGACCTTTATCAAGCGCGCATTGCGTTTTGGCGATGACGCGCAGTTGCACCGCAGGTCCTTGTGGGAGCGAGCTTGCTCGCGATGGCTGCGGCACATGCAACCTATTCTCCGACTGATACACCGCTATCGTCGGAACGCCGCCCGGAGCAAGCTCGCTCCCACAGGGGATATCCCACAGAGGATTTTCGTCTATCTGGTACCACCGTTCCTCACCTAAGTCTTTGCTTCTGCTCACTAATCCCCCAGAATGCCGCCCCTGTTTCGGCCGGACGCCGCCTGTCGGGTATTCCGACGCGTCCTGGCCGGGTGGCAAGTGACCGGAATGTGGAGATCCCACCGGATGAATGATCAGGCCAATAGCGTTAACGAACGCTATGTAGAAGCGACACCCGCGACGCTTTCAAGCTGGAATCGCCAGGACACCACCTGGATGCTGGGCCTTTTTGGCACGGCGATTGGTGCCGGAACCCTGTTTTTGCCGATCAACGCAGGCCTGGGCGGCTTCTGGCCGCTGCTGATCCTGGCGTTGCTGGCGTTCCCGATGACGTTCTACGCGCACCGCGGGCTGACCCGGTTCGTGCTGTCCGGTCGCGAAGGCGCCGACATCACTGAGGTGGTGGAAGAGCATTTCGGCATCAAGGCCGGCGCGCTGATCACCTTGCTGTACTTCTTCGCGATTTTCCCGATCCTGCTGATCTATAGCGTGGCCCTGACCAACACGGTCGGCAGCTTCATGGAACATCAACTGCACATCATGCCGCCACCGCGCGCCGTGCTGTCGCTGGTGCTGATCCTCGGCCTGCTGGCGGTGGTGCGTTGTGGTGAGCAGTTGATCGTCAAGGCCATGAGCCTGATGGTCTATCCGTTCATCGTCGCGCTGCTGTTCCTGGCGGTGTACCTGGTTCCCCACTGGAACGGCGGCATACTCACCACCGCGAGCAGCGTGCCGGCGCCGTCGGCGCTGTTGCATACCCTGTGGCTGGCGATTCCGGTGATGGTGTTCTCGTTCAACCACTCGCCGATCATCTCGGCGTTCGCCGTGGACCAGAAGCGTCGCTACGGTGAACACGCCGAGGAGCGCAGCTCGCAGATCCTGTCCCGCGCCCATCTGCTGATGGTGGTGATGGTGCTGTTCTTCGTCTTCAGTTGCGTGCTGACCCTGTCGCCAGCGCAACTGGCTGAAGCCAAGGCGCAGAACCTGTCGATCCTGTCGTACCTGGCCAACCACTTCAGCAATCCGACCATCGCCTTCGCGGCGCCGTTGATTGCCTTCGTGGCCATTTCCAAGTCGTTCCTGGGGCATTACATCGGCGCCAGCGAAGGCCTCAAGGGCCTGATCGTCAAGAGCGGCAAGCGTCCGTCCGCCAAGGCCCTGGACCGTATGACTGCCGCGTTCATGCTGGTGGTGTGCTGGATCGTCGCTACGCTGAACCCGAGCATCCTCGGCATGATCGAAACCCTCGGCGGCCCGGTGATCGCGGCGATCCTGTTCCTGATGCCGATGTACGCCATCCGCAAGGTGCCGGCGATGGCACGCTATCGCGGTCAGGCATCCAACGTCTTCGTGACGGC
The DNA here is from genome assembly GCF_949767755.1 of Pseudomonas sp. IT-P4. Classification (NCBI taxonomy): domain Bacteria; kingdom Pseudomonadati; phylum Pseudomonadota; class Gammaproteobacteria; order Pseudomonadales; family Pseudomonadaceae; genus Pseudomonas; species Pseudomonas sp. IT-P4. The sequence goes on from NZ_CATKPX010000067.1 coordinate 147,608, forward strand.
GGTGGGCCTGGTGGCGATCACGGCGTTGATCTACTCGCTGACCGCATGATCGACCGGCCTGCTCGCGCAGTGCCGGATTGACAGCTACAGTGGCCGCTGCACGTGATACGTGCAGTGGTTTTTTTTCGCCTGGAGGCACTGGATTGTCGAACGCCCCAAAGGCTAATCCCACCGAGCAACCCAACCGCTGGCAGGACCTGTTGGCCGGTTTGTCGATTGCCGGCCTGTTGCTGCCCGAAGCGGTCGCCTATTCAAGCATCGCCGCACTGGCGCCTCAGGCCGGGGTGATCGCCTTGTTTGCCGGGCTGCTGTGTTATGGCCTGTTCGGCACCAGCCGCTTTGCGATTGTCTCGGCCACTTCATCCTCCGCCGCCGTACTGGCTGCGGCGACCGCCACCCTGGCCAATGGCGACCCCGGGCTTCGCTCGACCCTGGCCCTCGGCCTGGTGCTGGTGACCGGGGTGTTTTTTTTGCTGGCCGGGATGTTCAAGCTCGGCGGCGTGACCTCGTTCATTGCCAAGCCGGTACTGCGCGGCTTTGCCTTTGGCCTGGCGCTGACCATCATCCTCAAGCAGGTCGCCAGCGTGGTCGGCGTGCATTTGACCGATGCCAATCTGGTGGGGTTTCTGCCGCAGCTGCTGGAGCAATTGCCGCAATGGAACCGGACCGCAGCGGTGGTCGGTGCCGTGGCGTTGGCCCTGTTATGGCTGTTTGCGCGGTTTCGGCGTTTGCCGGGTGGTTTGTTGGTGGTGGTGATCGGCATTGCGGCAGGACAGTGGCTGGACCTGCCGGCCTATGGCGTGAAGCTGATCGGTGTGATCGACCTGAGCCTGGAGGTGCCGAAGCTGCCGGTGCTGCCGTTTGCCGACTGGCTGCGTCTGGGGGAATTGGCGTTCGCCATGGTGTTGATTCTGTATGCGGAATCCTATGGCTCGATCAGTGCTTATGCGCTCAAGCATGGCGACCGCGTCAACTCGAACCGCGACCTGCTGGCGCTGGGGGCTTCCAACCTGTTGTCCGGCCTGTTCCACGGCATGCCGGCGGGCGCGGGGTATTCGGCGACGTCGGCCAATGAGGCAGCCGGTGCCACTTCGCGCCTGGCCGGTATCGTGGCGGCGCTGGTGGTGCTGGTCATTGTCCTGACGGTGCTGCCTTACATCGCCCTGACCCCGGAACCGATCCTCGCCGCCATCGTCATTCATGCCCTGGGGCGGGGCTTGAGCCTGCAGCCGCTGGGACGCTATTTCATCTGGCGCCGAGACCGCTTGCTGGTGATCTGCGCCGTGGGGGCTGTGTTGCTGCTGGGGGTACTGGACGGTTTGCTGGTGGCGGTGGCGATCAGTGTGTTGCTGATGCTCAAGCAGATGTCGGCGGCGGATATCCAGATCCTGGGGCGCATCGATATCGGGCACGACTTTGTCGACCTGCAGCGCCATCCAACGGCGCAAACGGTGCCGGGCGTGTTGATTGTGCGGCCGGGTGAGGCGTTGTTTTTTGCCAACGTCGAGCGGATTCTTGGCGGTGCCTTGCACTTGATCCGGCATTCGCAAACGCCGGTTCATACGGTGATCCTCAGTCTTGAGGAATCGCCCGATCTGGATGGCACCAGCATTGAGGCGTTGCAGGAGTTTTTTGTGCGGGTGCATCAGGGGGGCAAACAGCTGATTCTGGCGCGCCTGAAAGACGACGCACAAGCGGCGTTGGCGGTGTTGCCGCAGGCGGAGGTTAGTGGGGTGGTGCTGAGTGGGTTGAGTGTGGATGGGGCGGTGCAACAGGCCCTCCAGTTGAATGCATGACCCTCTGTGTGGGCGGTGTTCAAATTGAAGGCATAAAAAAACGCCGCTCATCTCACGATGGGCGGCGTTTTTCATTGCGTTGCTACGTTAGGCTTGAACGACCGGGATGTTGGCGTTCGCAGCAGCTTCACGGAACTCGGCGATCTGGTCGAAGGACAGGTAGCGGTAGACATCGGCCGCCATGCTGTCGATCTTGCCGGCGTATTCCATGTACTCCTCGACGGTCGGCAGGCGACCCAGGATGGAAGCCACGGACGCCAGTTCAGCCGAAGCCAGGTAGACGTTCGCGCCGTCACCCAGACGGTTCGGGAAGTTACGGGTCGAAGTCGACACCACAGTCGAGTTCGGCTCTACACGTGCCTGGTTACCCATGCACAGTGAGCAGCCCGGCATTTCCATGCGCGCGCCAGCCTTGCCGTAGATGCCGTAGTAGCCTTCTTCGGTCAGTTGGTGAGCGTCCATCTTGGTCGGCGGCGACAGCCACAGACGGGTTGGCAGCTGACCCTTGACCTGTTCCAGCAGCTTACCGGCAGCGCGGAAGTGACCGATGTTGGTCATGCACGAACCGATGAACACTTCGTCGATCTTCTCGCCAGCAACGCTGGAGAGCAGGCGGGCGTCGTCCGGGTCGTTTGGCGCGCAGAGCACAGGCTCCTTGATGTCGGCCAGGTCGATCTCGATGATTTCAGCGTATTCGGCGTCTTTGTCCGCTTGCAGCAGCTCAGGGTTGGCCAGCCAGGCTTCCATCGCTTGAGCGCGACGTTCCAGAGTACGTGCATCGCCGTAGCCTTCGCCGATCATCCAGCGCAGCAGGGTGATGTTGGACTGCAGGTATTCGGCAATCGACTCTTTGGACAGCTGGATGGTGCAACCGGCAGCCGAACGTTCAGCCGAGGCGTCAGACAGTTCGAACGCTTGCTCGACGGTCAGCTTAGGCAGACCTTCGATCTCCAGGATGCGACCGGAGAACGCGTTCTTCTTGCCTTTCTTCTCTACGGTCAGCAGGCCAGCCTGGATCGCGTAGTAAGGAATGGCGTGAACCAGGTCACGCAGGGTGACGCCTGGTTGCAGTTCGCCTTTGAAGCGAACCAGGATCGACTCAGGCATGTCCAGCGGCATGACGCCGGTGGCAGCGGCGAACGCAACCAGGCCGGAACCGGCCGGGAACGAGATGCCGATCGGGAAACGGGTGTGGGAGTCACCACCGGTACCGACGGTGTCTGGCAGCAGCATGCGGTTCAGCCACGAGTGGATGATGCCGTCGCCCGGACGCAGGGAAACGCCGCCGCGGGTCATGATGAAGTCAGGCAGGGTGTGGTGGGTGGTCACGTCGATCGGCTTTGGATAAGCCGCGGTGTGGCAGAAGGACTGCATCACCAGGTCGGTCGAGAAGCCCAGGCACGCCAGGTCTTTGAGTTCGTCACGGGTCATTGGACCGGTGGTGTCCTGGGAACCGACGGTGGTCATCTTCGGTTCGCAGTAGGTGCCTGGACGCACACCAGCTACGCCGCACGCCTTGCCGACCATTTTCTGCGCCAGGGTGAAACCCTTGGTGCTTTCAGCCGGAGCTTCAGGCTTCTTGAACAGGGTCGAAGGTGGCAGACCCAGCTCGGTGCGAGCCTTCTCGGTCAGGCCACGGCCGATGATCAGCGGAATACGGCCGCCAGCACGAACTTCGTCCAACAGCACCGGAGTCTTCATTTCGAAGGTGGTCAGGACTTCGTCGGTGCCGTGCTTGCAGACTTTGCCAGCATGCGGGTACAGGTCGATCACGTCGCCCATGTGCATGTTGGAAACGTCGAATTCGATTGGCAGTGCGCCGGCATCTTCCATGGTGTTGTAGAAGATCGGAGCGATTTTGCTGCCGAAGCAGAAACCGCCGGCACGCTTGTTCGGTACGTAAGGAACGTCGTCGCCGAAGAACCACAGTACGGAGTTGGTCGCCGATTTACGCGAAGAACCGGTACCGACCACATCGCCGACGTAGGCGATAGGGAAGCCGGCGTTGCGCATTTCTTCGATCTGCTTCATCGGACCGGTGACGCCTTGTGCGTCAGGCACGATGCCGTCGCGAGCCATTTTCAGCATGGCCAGGGCGTGCAGCGGGATGTCTGGACGGGACCAGGCATCAGGCGCAGGGGACAGGTCGTCGGTGTTGGTTTCGCCGGTGACCTTGAACACGCGCAGGCTGATCTTGTCGGCCAGGGTCGGGCGCTTCACGAACCACTCGCCGTCAGCCCAGGATTGCAGCACGCCTTGGGCGTGAACGTTACCGTTCTTGGCTTTTTCAGCGACGTCGTGGAAGGCGTCGAACATCAGCAGGGTGTGCTTGAGTTCTTCGGCCGCTACTGGAGCCAGTTCGGCGTCGTCCAGCAGGTTAACCAGAGTCACGATGTTGTAGCCGCCCTGCATGGTGCCGAGCAGTTCAACAGCGCGCTTCTTGTCGATCAGGGGGGATTTGGCTTCGCCTTTGGCGATGGCGGACAGGAAGCCGGCCTTTACATAGGCAGCTTCGTCCACTCCAGGCGGAACGCGATTGGTGATCAGGTCAACGAGGAATGCTTCTTCGCCAGCCGGGGGATTTTTCAGCAGCTCGACCAGGCCTGCAGTTTGTTCGGCGTTTAGCGGCTGGGGAACGATACCCAGTGCTGCGCGCTCTTCGATATGTTTGCGGTAGGCTTCAAGCACAGTTATTACCCTCATCAGTGGTCCCAAATGGGTGTCCGGGACGCTCATCCCGAAATTGCCGTACTCATGCGCTGCATGGCGTTGTGAGCCACTTAGCCAGAATTACCGGCAATTCCTTACAGAAGCTGCTTTCAAAGTTTTACGCCTGCAGAACGGGAGCTGATGAGGGTTGGCGTTGGGCTTTTCCCCGCTGGAAAAACCCCTCGCCAACACCGCTCTGAAGGAACGACTGTGCTCGTGACGCTTTGAAAACAGCTTCTAACGGACATTGGCGCCTAAAAAGGCAGGCTGATTCTACGGCAAAAAAAAATTAAAGGTAAGTCAGTGTTTATTGGACTTTGGTGGAGGCGCTCAGCAGAGCCCGATTCTCCATGGGCCCTGAACTTTGAGGGGTGATCAATGGCCGACAAAGGGCTAACATGCGGGCCTGTTCTGCTTTCTCGCGTTTTTGCCTATCTATGCCCAATCAGACCATCAAGACCCCCTGCGTCGGCCTCTGCTCCACCGTTTACGGTGACCTGGTGTGCCGTGGCTGCAAGCGTTTCCACCACGAAGTGATCCACTGGAACGGTTACAACGAGGAAGAAAAGCGCGCGGTATGGCTGCGTCTTGAGCAGTTGCTGTCGCAGGTGATGGCCGCCAAGGTGGAAATTTTCGATCCGGCGCTGCTCAGAATGCAGCTGGAGCAACGCAAGATCCGCTTCGTGCCCCATCAGTCGGAATATTGCTGGGCCTATCAGTTGATTGCGCGAGGCGCGCGGGTGATCAATAACCTGGAAGCCTACGGGATGGTGCTGCTGCCGGAGTTTCGTGAGTGGAACCTGCCGGAATTGCGCGACGCCATTGATCGGGAATTTTTCCTGCTCTCCGAAGCCCATTACCAGCGCTACATTGCGCCGGGGTTCCTGAAAGATGCCTTTGGTGGGTAGCCCTTAAAAGCATCGCGAGCAAGCTCGCTCCCACAGGGGATCTGTATCGTTCACAAATCCTCTGTGGGAGCGAGCTTGCTCGCGATGGCGTCCGGCCAAACAGCAAAGATCTCAATGCTTGTCGGTAATCTCCTCAAGATGATCCGCCACTTCCATCGGCTTGAGCACCAGCACGTCGCTCTCGACCGAATCGAGCACCACTTCCGCCGTATTGCCGATCAGTGCCCCTGATAACCCGCTACGTGCCACGGTACCGATCACTGTCACCGCCGCCTGCAGCTTGTGCACCATGAACGGAATCAACACGTCCGCCGGGCCTTCCTCGATGTGCAGGTGATCATCGTCGATGTCGAATTCCGCCTGGAACGCCTTGCACTGTTCGCGATAGCGCGCCTGGATGGTTTCGCTGAGTTGAAACGTCGGGTCGGCCGCCGAAAGCATGGGCGACGGGTGGGCGCTGATCACGTGCAAGTGGGCCTTGGCCAGGGTGGCGATGTCATAGCCATGATCAATGATGGTGTCGTGCAAGTGGCGGTGTTCGAGGTCGGTGTTGCCGACGTCGACGGCTGCCAGAATCACTTTGTCTTTCCATGAACCGGCGGTTTTCACCAGCAGCACCGGAGTCGGGCAGGACCGCAACAGTTTCCAGTCCTCTGGGGTCAGCAGGGCTTTTTTCAACGGGCTGTCGGGGAAGTGCTGCTTGACCACCAGACCGCAGCCTTCGGCTTGCTGCACATCAATGATGGTTTCGTGCAGGCTCTCGTTCCAGGCCTGCTCGGTGGTGACGACGTAGCCGTCCTCCGTTAATGCGGCCTTGAGCACACCCAGCATGCCACTGTGATCATGCTTGCGGTCGCACACCAGCAGATGCAACTGTGCCTGGGTCACGCTGGCAATCAGTTTGGCCCGTTTGAGCGCCAGGCTTTCCGAGTGCTCGGGTTCGATGACCACCAGAATGCTGCGAATGGCTTGCATGTGCGGGATCTCCTGAAAATAAAAAAGCACGGCGTTGCACAACTATAGTTGCTGTCTGCGATTCGGGGACTTGATGCATATCAACGGTTGGCGACTGGTGGTCTGCGGGCAGGCCGGTATAATCGGCGCCCTTCGTTTTGAACCTATTTTTCCGTGAGCCCCATGATCCTTCCCGAAATTCACGAGTTCCTTGGCTGCCGCACCCCCGACGGCTGGATCCAGGCCGCGCTGGCCGATCAGGAAACCCTGCTGATCGACCACAAGAACTGCGAATTCAAGGCCGCCAGCACCGCGTTGAGCCTGATCGCCAAGTATCACTCCCACGTCGATCTGATCAACATGATGTCGCGCCTGGCCCGGGAAGAGCTGGTGCACCACGAACAGGTCATGCGCCTGATGAAACGGCGCAAGATCGAACTGCGCCAGTTGTCCGCGGGGCGCTATGCATCGGGGCTGCGCAAGGTGGTACGCAGTCACGAGCCGGTGAAACTGGTGGACACCCTGGTGGTGGGGGCGTTCATCGAGGCTCGCAGTTGCGAGCGTTTCGAAGCCCTGGTGCCGCATCTGGACGAAGAACTGGGCAAGTTCTACTTCGGTCTGCTCAAGAGCGAGGCCCGGCATTTCCAGGGTTACCTGAAACTGGCCTACCAGTACGGCGACGCCAAGGACATCGCCCAGGTGATCGACAAGGTTTGCGCCGCCGAGCAGGAACTGATCGAGTCGCCGGACGTGGAATTCCGTTTTCATAGTGGTGTGCCGGCGGCGGCCTGATTATTCGGTGTTGTTCTGGCGGACGCCTTCGCGAGCAAGTCGAAGGGGCCATCAGCAACGCAGACCCAAGCGTTCATGCCACTGCGCGATGGACTCTTCGGGGTACAGATCGAACTGTAGATCTCCAGGCTGCGCCTGGACCTCTACCCACGGCGCCTTCGAACCCAGCATCAGGTGCGTGTGTTCCGGCGGCACCGGCAACGGCGTATCGATGGCCGAGGCGAACGGGTGAATCAACTCCGGCCACTGCGGACTGAACAACCACAGGCCCGAGCCGCAGACCGAGCAGAAATGCCGCTCGGCGGTGCTGCTGTGGGCGCGCTTGTCGCCTTCTTCCTTGAGTCGCGCATGGTAAATCGCGATGTGTTTGCGTCCGCGAACCTTGAGGCTGGGGGCATCGCCACCGAGGTTGATCGCATAACCGCCGCCGCCCTGGGTCTTGCGGCAGATCGAGCAGTAGCAGCGCTGGTAAGGGTAGGGGTGGACGCTGGTCAAACTGAACGACACCGCGCCGCAATGGCAGGAACCTTCGAGTTGCATGGGAGCCTCCGGCTGTCTGGAACGTACCCCGGACAGCCTAGACCGTCAGGGCTACTCGACCGGCACCAGGATCGCGTCGCCGGTCGCCACCAGTTTCAGTTGATCACCGGTTTGCGCGAACACCTGCTTCTTGCCGGCCCAGCGGTTGAGGGTTCAACATGCGCCGGGTGCGGGTGGATGTCATGGTCCATAAGGGAAGGTGATGGGCAGGTGGGTTGGCGGTGAATGGGCTGGCCCTTTCGACTTGCTCGCGAAGAACAATAACGCGGTCCCGCTGGACAGCCACCGCCAGCCAATCCAGCATGTCCCCCTCGAAACCGGGACATGACCTGATGCGACGTTTACCTTCCCTGGCCGCCCTGCGAACCTTCGAATGCGCCGCCCGCCACGCCCATTTCGGTCGGGCGGCGGCTGAGTTGTGCGTCACCGACAGCGCGGTCAGCCACCAGATTCGCCAGCTCGAAGAGCAACTCGGCGTGCCGCTGTTCGTGCGCGAGGGTCGGCAGATTCGCCCGACCCTGGCTGCCGGGCGCCTGATGCAGAGCTTGCAGCAGGCTTTCGAACTGATCGGCGATGCCTGCGATGAACTGCGCGACCCTTCATCCCTGGCGGTATTGCGTCTGGCGGTCACCGCCGAGCTTGCGCAAAAGTGGCTGATGAGCCGGCTCACGGATTTCTACGCGCGCTACCCGCACATCACCTTGCATCTGTACGAACAGCCGATCGACGCCACGGCGCCCGGAGAAGATATCGACCTGGCGATCACCTACGGCACCGGCCCGGTGGACAGCTCCGCGTATTTCGTCCGGCCGCTGCCGGCGTTGCAGTTCTTCCCGGTGTGCAGTCCCGGCCTGTTCAACCAGGGCACGTTGAAAACCCCGAAGGACCTGGCTCGCCACTGTCTGCTGCACGACGACCAGGACGGCAAGACCTGGACCGCGTGGCTCACCAGCCATGCCGGTGATCAGCGCCCCGACCGGCAACTGTATTTCGCCCACGCCGGGCTGGCACTGGAGGCCGCGGCCCAAGGGCAGGGCGTGGCCATGGGCGACAACCTCACAGCCCAGGAAGATTTGCTCAGTGGGCGGCTGGTACGGCCGTTTACGTCGAGCATGACTGCGCTGGGGCAATACGCGCTGGTGTGCGAGCGGCTGCGGCTGGAGCGCCCGGCGGTGGCGCAGATGCTGGAGTGGTTCAACGATCAGTTGCTCGATTGATGAGTTAGATTCAAGTATTCCGAAATAATCATCGTTGGCGAGCCAGTCGCCAACGCCCTTAGCCTGTGGTCATTCCAATCCCCGTTGAAGAGGTTTGACCATGGCCCGCTTGCTCGACACCACTCCCAAACAGGACGGTTTCCGTCTGCCCGGCGAATTCGAAACCAAGTCCGGTTGCTGGCTCGGCTGGCCGGAGCGCACCGACGTCTGGCGCAACGGGGCCAAGCCTGCGCAGAAAGTCTGGGTGCAGATCGTCACCGCCATTTCCATGAGCGAACCGGTCACCGTGTGCGCCTCGGCGGCACAGTTCGCCACTGCGCGTCGCCAGCTGCCGTCGCAAGTGCGCGTGGTGGAAATGACCTGCAACGACACCTGGTTCCGCGACAGCGGCCCGTGCTTCGTGGTCAATGACCAGAGCGGCGAAGTGCGCGGCGTCGACTTCGAATTCAACGCCTATGGCGGCCTCGATGGCGGCCTGTACTACCCGTGGGACAAGGACGACCAGATCGCCGGCAAGATCCTCGAAATCGAACGCTTCGACCGCTACCGTGCGCCGTTGATCGCCGAACTTGGGGGTATCCAGAGCGACGGCCAGGGCAGCATCCTGACCACCGAACAATGCCTGCTCAACCGTAATCGCAACCAGCACCTGGGCAAGGACGAAGTCACCCGTCGCCTGACCGATTACCTCGGCGCCGAGCAGGTGATCTGGCTGCCACGGGGCTGCAAGTTCGACGAAACCGACGGCCATGTCGACGACCTCGCGTGCTTCGTGCGCCCCGGTGAAGTGGTGCTGCAATGGACCGACAACCGCGACGACCCGCAGTGGGAAATCTATCAGGAGGCCTACGACATCCTGCGCAGCACCCGCGACAGTCGCGGCCGCGAATTGATCGTGCACAAGCTGCCGCAGCCGGATGTGCTGGAGTGGACCGCCGAAGAAGCCGAAGGCCTGGACCAGCAGGACAGCACCCATACCCGCCAGGCCGGGACGAAGATCTGCGCGTCGTACATCAACTACTACGCCGGCAACAGTTCGATCGTGGTGCCGCTGTTCGGTGATCGCAACGACAAGGTGGCGCTGGCGACCCTGGCCGAGCTGTTCCCGAAACACAGCATCGTCGGCATCGAAAACTCCCGGGAAATCCTTCTCGGTGGCGGCAACGTCGCGTGCATCACCATGCCGCAGTACGCCGCCCCCCACTCCAACAAGAAAGGAGCGTGACCGTGGGCCTGCACAAACTGACTCAAGCAATACTGCTGGTGCTTGCACCCCTGTGTGTGCAGGCCGCCGACACCGCCAAACCGGTGGTCAACCTGTACATCTGGGGCGAGTACCTGGCCCCGGACACCTTGAAGAATTTTGAAGCGAAAACCGGCATCCATGTGGTGGTCGACCACTTCGACTCCCTGGAAACCGTCGAGACCAAGCTGCTGACCGGTCGTAGTGGCTACGACCTGGTGCTGACGGCGGGGCAGCATCTGTCCCGGGCCATCGAGAGTGGCGCGGTGCAGCCGGTCGACAAGCAGCAACTGCCGCATTTCGCCGGGGTCGGCGAGGAGTTCCGCCAGCACATGGCGGTGTTCGATCCGGGCAACCGCCATGCCGGGATCTACGCCTGGGGCACCACGGGCGTGGGTTATCAGGAGCAGGCGGTCAAACAGCGGCTGCCCGACGCGCCGACCGACAGTTGGGCGATGCTGTTCGACCCGGCCGTGGTATCGAAATTCGCCGATTGCGGGGTCAGCCTGCTCAACGACCCCAACGAAGTATTTGCGGCGGTCATGAAGTACATGGGCCTGGACATCAACCGCCAGAACCTCGATGACCTGAAGCTGGCCGAGCAGCAACTGGCGAAGATTCGGCCGTACATTCGCTATTTCGACAACGACCTGAACATCAGTGACCTGGCCAACGGCAACACCTGCGTGGCGATGTCGTGGAACGGCAACGTGGCCATCGCGGCGGGCCAGGCCGAGGCGGCGGGCAAGCCGTATTCGCTCAAGTACCGCATTCCGAAGGAGGGCACGTTGATCTGGTTCGATGCCATGGTCATTCCCAAGGATGCGCCGCACCCGAAGGCCGGCCTGGCATTGATGGACTACCTGATGACCCCGCAAGTGATCGCGCCGATCACCGACACTATCCATTACGCCAATGCGATCACGGCGGCGGACGCCCTGGTCGATCCGGCGATTCGCAACGATCCGGGGACGTATCCGCCGGCGGCGGTCAGGGCTTCGCTGTACAGCAAGAATGACAATGGCAAGGCGTTCAACCGGGCGTTGATCAGGGCGTTCAGTCGGTTGAAGTCGGGGTTGTGAGGTCAAGCCGACCCCTGTAGGAGCTGCCGAAGGCTGCGATCTTTTGATTTTGTTTTTCAGGATCAAGATCAAAAGATCGCAGCCTTCGGCAGCTCCTACAGGGACCGCGATGTGGTCTAACGGTTGGGCACCCGCCACAAATACCAGGAGGCCACCGTCCGGTAAGGGCTCCACGCCAACCCGATCTCGATCATCTGCTTGCGCGTCGGCTGCATCTCCAGGCCCTTGAGTCGTCGATAACCCTCGCGCACACCAAAATCATCGGCCGGCAGGATATCCGGCCGCTCCAGGCTGTAGATCAGCAGCATCTCGACGGTCCAGCGACCCACACCGCGCAGGGTGATCAAGCGCTCGATCAGCGCTTCATCGTCCATGGCCAGCGCCGTGGCGTAATCCGGCACCACGCCGTCCAGCGACGCCTGTGCGATGCCCTGGATAGTCGCGATCTTGCTCGCGGAAAACCCGCAACTGCGCAGTCGGTCGAAATCCGTGGCGACGATCTGTTCCGGCCTGGGAAACGAACCCGAACCGAACAGCGCCAGCAACCGGCCGACAATCGCATCCCCAGCCTTGGCATGCAGTTGCTGATAGGCAATCGCCCGCACCAGCGACTCATACGGATCATGTGCCGCATGCGGCTGGTGCAGGCACGGGCCGATGGCGTCGATGTGGCGGCGCCAGTCATCATCGATGGCCGCCAGGAACGCACTGGCCGCCTGATAGCCGTCGACCATGGGCTCAGGCTTTCCCGGACGGTTGCAGCAGGGCGTTCACTTCGCCGTAGGTCAAGGCCTTCAGGTCGTGGCTATCGAACTTGCCGGTTTGCAGAAAGCTTTTGGCGATACCGGCCATGGCACCGTAGAGGAATTCGGCAATGCCTGAACCCGCAGTCAGGCGGCGTACACCGAGTGCCTCAAGCGCTTCGGGGGACGGCAGGCCGGGGAACCCCAGCACATTCAGTGGCAGCGAGGTGCCTTGGCACAACGCCTTGATCTCGTACTCTGCAGTAACGCCGGCGGCAAACAGGCCATTGGCACCGGCGGCCTGATACAGCGCGGCGCGCCTGAGGGTTTCGGCGACGCGATCTTCGGCGGGCACCAGGCCCCGCAGGTAAACATCGGTGCGCGCATTGATAAACAGGTTCACGTTGCGCCGGTCGGCCACCTGGCGCGCGATTTCGATCTTGCGTACCAGCAACTCCGGCGGTGAGGAACCGTCTTCGATGTTGATCCCGACAGCGCCGGCGGCGATCACCGCATCAACCACCTGGGTCACCCGTTCCAGGTCATCGGAATAACCGGCCTCGATGTCCACGGTCAGCGGTACCGAAATGACCCGGGCAATCGACTCGACCGTCGAGACCAGGCGCTCAAGGGGCAGGGTGTTGCCGTCCGGATAACCATGCACCCAGGCCACTGCTGCGCTGCTGGTGGCTACGGCCTTGTTGCCCAGTTGTTCTACCAACCGAGCCCCGGCGGCATCCGCGACGTTGGTGAGGATCAGCAAACCCTCGTGATGCAGTTGGTGCAATTGATTGTCGAGCCTGTCCATCGGGTTTCCTTCCTTTTGAATAAGTCGTGGGGATCAGAACGCCAGTTGCTCCGTGAGCTGCACCGCCGCGTTCTCCAGCCTGAGCAGAAACGCCTTGCGCGGCTGGCCTCCAGCGTAGCCGGTCAACGAGCCGTCGGCGCCGATCACCCGGTGGCAGGGCACGACAATCGATAAGCGGTTGTGCCCGTTGGCCAGGCCCACCGCCCGGCTGGCACCTGGCTTGCCCAGGCTCGCCGCGATGGCGCCGTAGGTGGTGGTCCGGCCGTAGGGGATCTTCGCCAGTTCGGCCCAGACCCGGCGGGAGAACTCGCTGCCGGGCATGTGCAAGGCCACGCTGAACTCAGTGAGCGTGCCGGCGAAATACGCGGACAATTGTTCTTCGATCTGCTGCAAATGCGCGTTGTGCCCCGGTGCCACGGCATAACCGAAACGGTTTTGCAGCGCTTCGACCGCTGGGTTCAGCGAGGCCTGGCCGAGAAACTCCAGCAGCACCAGTCCACGCCGCTCGGCCATGGCGATCATCGGTCCCAGCGGCGTGGTCAGGCGCGTGAACAGCAGCGGCTCGCTGTTGGCCGCGCGGCCCGGGGTGATGTGAAACGATTTCTGGAAGGCATCGCGAAATCCGCTCAGGGACTCGTAGCCCGAATCGAACGCGACGTCGTCGATGGAGTCGCCCTGTCTGATCCCGCCCAACGCCATGCCCAGGCGTCGGGCGCGCAGCCAGGCGTGGAAGGTCATGCCGAAATGCTGCTTGAACCAACGGCGCAGTTTCAGCGGTTCGATGCCTTGGGCCAGTAGTTGGGCGTCGGTCCAGCGCTGCTCCGGGTCGGCGTCTAGCGATTTGAACAGTGTCTGCACCCAGTCCGGCGCGCTGGCGGCGGTGTCCAGCGGTTTGCAGCGCAGGCAGGCGCGATAGCCCGCCGCCAGGCATTGTTCGGCGTTGGCAAAGAACTCGACATTCTCAGGCTTCGGGCTGCGGGCGGTGCAGCCGGGGCGGCAGAAGATGCCTGTGGTCTTGACCGCCGTGAAGAACACCCCCTCGTAGGAGGTGTCTCGCTCGAGCATGGCGCGAACCATCTCGGCACGGGGTGGAAGCAGCGTTTTCTGTAGGTTCATGGGCGCAGCATAGATCGCGTCATGGGCGACCTCCACCGGAGAATCGACAGTGAATTTCGCTCCTTTGATCACTGCGAGTCAATGTGGGAGCGAGCAAGCTCGCTCCCACATGGGGAAAATATCGACTTCAGGCGCGTCTGGCCATCAGAAGCACCGAAGCCGCCGCCGACAGCAACCCCGCACAGCAACGGTTGAACATCCGCTTGCCCGACGGCCGGGCGAACCAACGGCGCATGTGCAGGCCCATGTAGGCGTAGGCGCCGATGGCGATCCATTCCAGCACCAGAAACAGCGCGCCCAACACCACGAATTGCGGCCCGATGGCGTGGGTCGAGTCGACGAATTGCGGCAGGAACGCGGTGAAGATCAGGATGGCCTTGGGGTTGCCGGCCGCCACCAGGAACTCCTGCCGGGCCAGCGCCAGCGTGCCCACGGGGGCTGAGGCCACGACGTTTTCCACGCCCGGATCGGCGCGCCACAATTGCCAGGCGAGGTAGAACAGGTAGGCCGCGCCGAGGATCTTGATCGCGTAGAACAGCAGCTCGGAGGTTTGCAATACCACCGCCAGCCCCGCCGAGGCCAGGGCAATCATCCCGGCGAACGCCAGTAGCCGGCCGATCCCCGCCACACACGCGGTGCGGTAGCCATAGCGGGTCGAATTACTGACCGACAGCAGGTTGTTGGGGCCGGGTGCCATGTTGAGGGCGAAGCAGGCCGGCAGGAACAGGGTGAGGGTGGCGAGGTCCATGGTGGGCTCCTGTAGCAAGAGCGCTATTTTTATCACGGCTCAGCGGTGGCCAGACCCATACAGTCATGGGCGCAAACCACCGTACACAGGGCTATCTGGCGAACTTTTTCGCCCCGGCGACGCAGAGGATCACGGCGACGGTGACACCCAGCATGCCGATGCTGACATGTTCATGCAGCAGGGTGGCGGCCAGCGTCAGCCCGAAAAACGGCTGGAGCAGCTGCAATTGCCCGACGGCGGCGATGCCCCCCTGGGCCAGGCCGCGATACCAGAACACGAAACCGATCAGCATGCTGAACAGCGAGACGTAAGCCAGGCTGAACCAGGCCGGCGTGCTGATGCCGCTGAACGAGGCCGGCATGCGCATCCAGCTGAGCACCGCCACGATCGGCAGCGACAGCACCAGCGCCCAGCTGATCACCTGCCAGCCACCGAGGGTGCGCGACAGCTTCGCGCCTTCGGCATAACCCAGGCCGCAGGCGAGGATGGCCAGCAGCATCAGGATGTCGCCCTGGGGGGAAGCGGTCAGCCCCTGGGACAGGGCAAACCCGACCACCAGCAGGCTGCCCAGCACCGAGAAAATCCAGAACGCCGCCCGTGGCCGCTCGCCGCCGCGCAGGACGCCGAACACCGCTGTCGCCAGGGGCAGCAGGCCGACGAAGACGATCGAGTGCGCGGACGTCACGTATTGCAGCGCCAGCGCGGTCAACAGGGGAAAGCCGATGACCACGCCCAGGGCAACGATGAGCAGCGGTATCAGTTGCTGGCGCGCCGGGCGTTTTTCCTTGAACAGCCACAGCAGGCACAGCGCCAGGACCGCTGCGATGGTCGCGCGTGCGACGGTCAGGAACACCGGGTCAAACTCCAGCACCGCCACCCGTGTCGCCGGCAGCGAGCCGCTGAAGATCACCACGCCGATCAGGCCGTTGATCCAGCCGCTGGTGCTGTTTTCCAGCGTCCGGTGTTGCAGGTTCGAAGTCCGTTCCATTTGGCTCACGCTCATTGTCTGATTGCACGAAACTCATCCTATGAGCGACTATCGATACAATCAAAAAATTGTCATGGATACATCTCGACATGCCTCGATCCCGCTACAAAACCCTGGTGGATGCCTTTGCCGCCGACATCCGCTCCGGGCGTCTGCCGCCCGGCACGCGCCTGCCGACTCACCGGCAACTGGCCACCGAGCACGGTCTGGCGCTGGTCACCGCCAGCCGGGTGTATGCCGAGCTGGATGGCATGGGCCTGGTCAGCGGCGAAACCGGGCGCGGTACCTTTGTCAGGGAAACCTCGCTGCCGCCGGGGCAGGGCATCTCGCAGCACGTGGTGGCGGCGGGGATGATCGACCTGAATTTCAACTACCCGTCATTGCCGGGCCAGGCCGACCTGTTGCGCACGGCCTTGCGTCAGCTGGCGTTGTCCGGGGACCTGGAATCGCTCCTGCGCTATCAGCCCCACGCGGGACGCCTGCATGAGCGGGCCTCGGTCGCGCGTCATCTGCTTGACCGCGGGCTGAGCGTGCCGGCCGAGCAGGTGTTGATCGTCAGCGGTGCCCAGCATGGCTTGGCGGTGGCGATGATGACGCTGCTCAAGCCCGGCGATGTAATTGCCGCCGATGCGTTGACCTATCCCGGTTTCAAGACCTTGGCCGAAACCCTGCATCTGGAAGTCTTGCCGATTCCGGTCACCGATACCGGGCCTGATTTGCCTGCCCTGGAAAAACTCTGCCGCAGCCGATCGGTACGGGCCGTGTACTCGATGCCGACCTTGCATAACCCGCTGGGCTGGGTGATGGATCTGGATCAGCGCGAGCAGTTGGTAGCGATTGCGCGTCGGCATGAGTTGACGATCATCGAGGACGCTGCCTACGCGTTCCTGGCCGAAGACGTACCGCCACCGCTGGCCGAGCTGGCACCGGAGAGAACGGTGTACGTGTCCGGCCTGTCGAAGAATGTCGCCACCGGGCTGCGCGTCGGTTTCATCGCCGCACCCGCGCAATGGGTCGCCGCCTTCGAGCGCACGATCATGGCGACCACCTGGAACACCCCGGGCGTGATGACCGCCATCGCCACGGCCTGGCTCGACGACGGCACCGTCAGCCAGTTGGAGGCGCAAAAACGCGCGGATGCCCGGGCCCGGCAAACCCTGGCCCGCGAGGTGCTGGCCGGGCTCAGGACCGTCAGCCACCCGAACTCTTATTTCATCTGGCTGCCGTTGGCGGAAGACGCCCGGGCCGACCAGATCGCCATGGCGCTGATGCGCGAGCAGGTGTCGGTGTCGCCGGCCGAGCCCTTTGCGATTTCGGCCTATGTACCGCACGCGATACGCCTGGCCCTGGGTTCGGTGGACATGGATTCGCTGCGTATTGCCTTGGGCAAGGTTGAAAAGATCGTTGGCTATTACTCATAGCGCTGCAGGGCAGTTTTCTTCAATACGCGAGCCGCTCGGCTCTTTACCTTGGGGGCCTTGTTCAATCCGATGGAAGAAGGTGTGCAATGAATCTGATGATGTCCATGGCGGCGTTTGCGCTGGTCGCTTCCATCACGCCGGGGCCGGTCAACATTGTGGCGTTGAGCTCCGGCGCACGCTTTGGTTTCCGGGCCAGCCAGCGTCACGTGGCCGGGGCGACGCTGGGGTTTGTCTTGCTGTTGGTGCTGATGGGGTTGGGCCTGCATGAGGTGTTGCAACGCTGGCCGGCACTGACCCAGGTGGTGCAATGGGCGGGGGTGGCCTTTCTGTTGTACATGGCCTACAAGCTGGCGGCCGACAATGGGCAGGTGCAGGCCAGTGAGTCGGCCCAGTCGCCATCGATGCTGTATGGCGCCATCATGCAATGGCTCAACCCGAAGGCCTGGCTGGCCTGCGTGGCCGGCATGGGCGCGTTCGTCGCCGATGGCGAGGCGCGCCTGGTCTGGCAGTTCGCCGCGATCTATCTGGTGATCTGTTATGTGTCGGTCGGTTGCTGGGCGTATGCCGGGACGTTTTTACGCGGCTTCCTGAACAACCCGGCGGGTATGCGCCTGTTCAATCGCGCCATGGCGTTGTTGCTGGTGGTGAGTGCGGTGTATCTGGTGTTGCCGTAACGGCAGTCACCACGGTTTTGTGGCGAAGTTACAGCTTTTGTGGCGAGGGAGCTTGCTCCCGCTGGGCTGCGAAGCGGCCCCGCTTTCCTTCAGACAAATCTTGCATGCCGGTTTTGCGACGGCTTTGCCGCCGAGCGGGAGCAAGCTCCCTCGCCGCAGGTTCAACCAAATCACAGGTTCTGTAAGGCCACAGACTCATACAACGCTTCACCCCCGATACTGCCCCGGCGTAGCCGCCAGATGCTGTTTGAAGGCCCGTTGAAAATGCGCCTGATCGGAGAACCCCGCTTCCAGCGCCACGTCCGCGATCAGTTTGCCGCTGCGCAATTGATCCTGGGCGTACTGGATGCGCCGGTTGACCAGGAACGCGTGGGGCGTCATGCCGTAATGCTGTTTGAAGGCGCGGATCAGGTAGGACGGTGACAGTTGCGCCGCCTCGCATATGTCTTCGAGCCTGAGGGTTTGCGTGCAGTGGTCGCGGATGTAATCGGCTGCGCGTTCCAGCTTGAAATTGGGTTCGCGCAGCGGCGGGTTGGCCGGGTTGAGTCGTAGCTGAACCTCGGTAAAGAACTCGACGGCCACGCTGTGTTTGCGCAGCACGTCCTGCTGGGGATCGACCAGCACCTCATGCAAGCCCGCGAGGCCGGCAAACAGTTGGGCGTCCCGGGTGTGGGTCAGCGAGAAGCGGCGAAACGCCGCGTCATCGCTGAAGCCGAGCTGATGCTGCAAATCGGTCAGCCATGGCGTATCGACGTACAGCATCAGGTACGACCAGGGTTGGTCTTCGATCGGGTTGCAGGCGTGGACGTCGCCGGGGTTTATCAGCACCACCGTGCCGACGCCGACCTCGAACGCCGACTGCTCATGCAGATAAGTACTGCGCCCGGCGGTGATCGCCCCGATGGAAAAGTGCTCGTGGGCGTGCCGGGTGTAGCAGACTTCGCGCCCGTCGGCGATGGAGCGGGCTTCGATGAAGGGCAGGGCATCATCACGCCAGAAGCGCGGGGCCTTGTCGGCGTTCTTGGCAACGGCGTGCTTCATGCTCACTCCTCGGCAGGTCAGCGCCCGAGTGTATTAGCTCTCGCCGTCAAAGGCTCGTTGCAGTGTGGCGATATCGAGTTTTTTCATCTGCATCATCGCCTGCATGGCCCGCTGGGATTTCTTCGTGTCGGGGTCCTTGATCATGTCCATCATCGCGACGGGGACGATCTGCCACGACAGCCCGAACTTGTCCTTGAGCCAACCGCATTGCTGGGCTTCGGGCGCGCCACCGGCCGACAGGTTGCCCCAGTAATGATCGACTTCATCCTGTGTCAGGCAATTGACCTGAAACGAAACCGCCTCGCTGAACTTGAACAAAGGCCCGCCGTTGAGGCCGGTGAAACTCTGCCCGTCGAGCTCGAAGCTGACGGTCATGACCGAACCCACGGGCCGGCCGTGGAACTCGAATCCGGCGTGGCCGTAATGGGTGATGGCAGTGATTTTCGAGTGGTCGAAGATCGAGCAATAGAATTTCGCCGCCTCTTCGGCCTGATCGTCGAACCACAGGCAGGGCGTGAGTTTTTGTACGCGTAGCATGGCGCCAGCTCCTCTGCAGGTAACGCATGTTCCGGACTTTCAGCGTAGTCAGCCTCTGGTCGTCTGGCCGTACCGTAGATCGAGAAAATTGCCGCAGGGTAGCGTGGCGGTAGTCAAAATGACTTTAAGTGGAGTCAAACAGACTATTTTTGCCGTGGGTCTTTATGACTCGTATATGCGCAAGTGCCTGGATTTAAAGGGGCAAAAAGCTGGCACGGGACTTGAAGAGGTAAAGGTGCAACTGAACGCCTTCAGGAGTACGCACAATGTTCAACTTCTTCAGCAACCCTCGGAACGTTCTTCAATGGTCGAGCCGTATGCTCGGCGCGTATCGCCTGAGCCAGTTCCCGGCTCGAGTGGTGGCTTGATGCGTCGGCTTGCCGTTGCACCAGTCTTCAGCCTGGGCTTTCGCCCCTTCTTTCTGGCGGGGGCCGGGTTCGCGGCCCTCGCCATCGCGATCTGGGCCTTGTGGCTGTACGGCCGCTTGCCCGCTGCGCAGCCGGTGGGCGGCATGCTCGCCTGGCATCGACATGAAATGCCTTTCGGATTTGCCACGGCCATCATTGCCGGGTTCCTGCTCACGGCGGTGCCCAACTGGACCGGCCGGCCAGGGCTCAAGGGTTGGCCGCTGATCGGCCTGGTGCTGGTGTGGCTGCTGGCACGGCTGGCCTGGTGCCTGCCGATACCTGCGCCCTGGCTGCTGGCCTTGCAGGTTCCGTTTCTGCCGTTGCTGGCGTGGGCGTTGGGGCGCGATCTGCTGGCGGCGGGCAAGCGCGAGAATTATCCGATTCTGTTGATGGTGACGCTGCTGGCCGGGTGTCAGGCGTTGACGTTGCTGGGGCTCGCCGTTGAAGACGCCAATCTGCAACGTCATGGCGTGCTGGCTGCCTTGTGGCTGGTGGGTGCGCTGATGAGCGTGATCGGCGGGCGGGTGATTCCGTTTTTTATCCAGCGCGGCTTGAACCGTCCCGCAACGCCTGCTGCCCATCCATTGCCGGGCAAGGTGTTGCTGATCAGCGCCATGCTGGCAGCGGTGTCCTTTGCCGTCGGTTTGAATGACGTCCCACGGGTGTGGCTGGCGCTGATGTTTGCGTTGATCAGCGGTTTGCATCTGCTGCGATTGTGGCGCTGGCATGATCGCGGCCTGTGGCGCGTACCGCTGCTGTGGTCGCTGTACCTGGCTTACGCCTGGCTAGCGGTGGCGACGCTGGCCATGGCGCTGTGGCACCTGGGTTGGATGCCGCAACAAAGCCTGGCCACCCATGCGCTGGCCGTCGGCGGCATCGGCGGGCTGGTTCTGGCGATGATCGCCCGGGTCAGCCTGGGGCATACCGGGCGCTTGTTGCAGCCGTCCAAAGCGATCGTCGCGGGGTTTTCCCTGTTGCTGCTGGCGGGTGTACTTCGGGTGTGGTTGGTGCCGTTTTCCAGTCATGGCCTGGCGCTGTCGGCGTTGCTGTGGTGTAGCGCTTTCGGTGTTTTTGTCTGGCGCTACACCGGCATTTTATTGGGGCCGAGGCTCTAGCCAAGACCTTCAGGGCCGCCTTTCGAGGCGGCTTTTTCATGACCGGTGGTCGATGCGCCACGGCCTGCCGGCAAATTTGCGCTTAGCTGAAGGGATAGCCTGAGGCGCGCGCAGGTTTTACAAGGCCGCAGCGACGCCCCTTCAGATCACCCTGAGTCTGAGGAACTGCGCCATGCTGACCCTGAACATCAATGGCCAGGATCAGGAGCTGGATGTCCCCGCCGACATGCCGCTGCTCTGGGTCTTGCGCGATGTTGCCCACCTCACCGGCACCAAGTTCGGCTGTGGCATTGCCCAATGCGGGGCTTGCACCGTACACGTCGATGGCGCGCCGCTGCGCTCGTGCATCACACCGGCCACGGCCGTGGCCCATGGGCAAAAAATTCTCACCATCGAAGGCCTTTCCGCGGACGGCTCGCACCCGGTGCAACAGGCCTGGGCGGAGCTTGACGTGGTTCAGTGTGGTTACTGCCAGTCCGGGCAGATCATGTCGGCGGCGGCATTGCTGGCGAAGATTCCGAAGCCAACCGACAACGACATCGATCAGGCGCTGTCCGGCAACATCTGCCGTTGCGGCACTTACCCGCGGATCCGCGCGGCGGTCAAACGCGCCGCCGAGCTGGGTTGAGGTGGCCATGAACATCATCAACGCATTATCCCGTCGTGGTTTTCTCAAGGGCAGTGCCGTGCTGGGCGGTGGACTGGTAGTCGCGTTTGCCATGCCCGGTGCGCACCGTTTCGCCATGGGCGCGGAGAACCAGGGCAACGTGTTTGCGCCCAACGCCTTCCTGCGCATTGGCAATGACAACAGTGTCACCGTGTTGCTCGGCCACTCGGAAATGGGCCAGGGCATCTGGACCGGTCTGACCATGCTGATCGCTGAAGAACTGGACGCCGACTGGACGAAAATCCGCGTCGAGCATTCCCCGGCCTCGGCCGCCGACTACGGCCTGCCAGGCTTTGGCGGGATGCAAATCACCGGCGGCTCGACGTCCACCTGGATGGAGTTCGACCGCTATCGCCAGGCCGGCGCGGCGGCGCGCTTGATGTTGATCGACGCGGCGGCCAAGCGTTTCAGCGTCGCGCCATCCGAGATTCATACCGAATCGGGGGTGGTTATTGCCGGTGAACACCGTGCCACCTATGGCGAATTGGCCGATGACGCCGGGCAGTTGCCACGGCCAGATCCGGCTTCGATCAAGCTCAAGGACGCGAAAGACTGGCGGCTGATCGGCAAGCCCACCAAGCGTCTGGACACACCGGAAAAAATCACTGGCCGTGCGAAATTCGGCATGGACGTGCAGTTTGACGGGCTGATGACTGCGATGGTCGCCCGCTCACCCACCTTCGGCGGCAGCGTCAAATCCTTTGAGGGCGCCGAAGCGCTGGCGATTCCGGGGGTGCACAAAGTGGTGCAAGTACCGACGGGTATTGCGGTGATTGCCGATCATTTCTGGGCGGCGAAGCTGGGGCGCGATGCGCTGAAAATCGAGTGGGATCCGGGACCGAACGCCGGGCTCAATAGCCAGGCGCTGCTGGAAAGCTTCCGCAAACTCGCCACCACCTCAGGCACCAACGCCGGTCAGGCGGGGGATACCCAGGCTGCGCTGGCGAAAGCGACCAGGAAGATTGACGTTGAATACAGTGTGCCGTATCTGGCCCACGCGCCGATGGAACCGCTGAACTGCACGGTGAGCATTACCCAGGACAAATGCGAAATCTGGACCGGCACCCAGTTCCAGACCCTGGACCAGATAGTCGCCGGGAAAATCACCGGTCTCAAACCGGAACAGGTGGTGATCCATACCGAGTTTCTCGGCGGCGGCTTCGGGCGCCGGGCCAATCCGACGTCGGACTTCGTCAGTGAAGCGGTGTATGTCGCCAAGGCCGCCGGTGCGCCGGTGAAAACCGTGTGGGCGCGGGAGGACGACATCCGGGGCGGCTATTACCGCTCGGCGTTCCTGCACCATGCGCTTATCGGGGTGGGCGCCGACGGTCTGCCACTGGCCTGGAAACATGTGATGGTCGGACAGTCGATCATGGCCGGGACCTCGCTTGAAGCGACCATGGTCAAGGACGGGATCGACAAGACCTCCGTCGAAGGCGTGGCCGACAGCCCTTACTTCGAAGGACTGGCCAATCACCAGATCGAACTGCACTCCCCGCAAACCGGCATCAGCGTGTTGTGGCTGCGTTCGGTGGGGCACACCCACACCGCGTTTGTCATGGAGTCGCTGATCGATGAGCTGGCCACGGCGGCCGGCAAGGATCCGGTGGAATATCGGCGCACCTTGCTCAAGGACCATCCGCGCCACCTCGGTGTGCTGAACCTTGCGGTGGAGAAGGCCAGCTGGACGGCGCCACTGCCGGACGGCCATGCCCTGGGTGTGGCGGTGCATGAGTCGTTCGGCAGCTACGTGGCCCAGGTGGCCGAGGTGTCCCAGGACAACCTCGCCATCCGCGTGCACCGGGTGGTCTGTGCGGTGGACTGCGGTATTGCAGTCAATCCGCAGAGCATCGCCGCGCAGATGGAGTCGTGCATTACCTTTGGCCTCAGCTTCGCCTTGCACAGCAAGCTGACGCTCAAGGACGGGCAGGTGGTGCAGTCCAACTATCACGACTATCAGGTGCTGCGGCTCAACGAAATGCCGGTGGTCGAAGTGCATATCGTGCCCAGCAGTGACAAACCCGGCGGTATCGGCGAGGCCGGTGTGCCACCCATGGCGCCGGCGGTGGCCAACGCGGTGTTTGCCTTGACCGGGCAGCGCCTGCGGGAGCTGCCCTTGCAGCTGTCGGGGGTGTGAAATGAAACGACATCACTGGTTGGTTGGGACGGTGATCCTGATCGTTCTCGTCGCCTACGCCTCCCACGTGTTCGCCGATGACCGCGAGGCCTTGCAGGCGTTCGATACTGTGCAGAAGGTCTTCCAGAGCCCCCGTTGCCAGAACTGCCACATTCCCGGGGAATCGCCGCTGCAATTCGATGCCGGCGTTCCCCATGCCATGAATGTCGTGCGGGGCATGGACGGCAAGGGCTCGGCCGGGTTGCCTTGTGCCACATGTCATGCCGAAAGCAATCCGCCGGCCAGTTACGGACCTCACGCGCCACCGGGTGCGCCGCACTGGAGTTTGCCTGCGGCCGCGCACCGCATGGCCTGGATCGGCCTGCCCGCCGACCGGCTGTGCGCGATGATCAAGGATCGCTCCAGCAACGGCGATCGGGATTTTGCCGCGCTGATCAAGCACGTCAGCGACGACAAGCTGGTGCTGTGGGGCTGGAACCCCGGCGGCAATCGCGCGCCGGTGCCGGTTCCTCACGATATTTTCGTCACCCGGTTCAAGCGCTGGGCCGATGCGGGAGGACCGTGTCCGGTGGCGGGTAGCTGACCAGCGGCACGCTTACAGGGAGTCAATGTGGGTATGGGCGACTCTAACGTACATACCCGCCAAGGGAGTGAACGATGTTGATCTCAGGCAAAACAGGCAAATCGGGCCGACCAGCCAACCCGCTGCTCACGCCACAGCAAGAGCGTGAACGCTTGCGCGAACTGGCTCGCCAGGCAGAACAAGAACTGGCAGGGGTGCAGATGGCGAGCATGGACGAGTTGACGCTGCTGTCCAATCGCCATGGTTTCATCGCTCTGGCCCAACTCGGGCTGGACGTCTGTCGACAGCTGGAGACCTCGGCGACGCTGCTGTACTTCAGCCTCGATGAATTCAAGCTCATCTGCTATCTGTATGGCCGGGACAAAGGTGACGACGCACTCAGGACGTTCGCCGATGTCCTGCGGATCGGCTTTCGTGAAAACGATGTGGTCGGCCGACTCGACGGCGACCGGTTCGTGGCGCTGCTGACCGGGTCCAGCGCCGTGGAGATTGCGGCGATCAAGCCACGGCTCGCTGAGATGCTCGATGAGCGCAACGCCACGGCGCATCGCAGCTATGACATTCGGTTCAGCGTTACCCAGGTCGAATATGACCCCATTGTTCATGACTCAATCGAGGAGCTGCTTGAGGAGGCCGAGCGGGTGATGAGCCGTTAGGGCGGTGTTGTATTAGCGGGCCTCTTCGCGAGCAGGCTCGCTCCCACACAGGCCAGTATTGTTCACTCAATCCCTGTGGGAGCGGGCTTGCCCGCGAAGAGGCCCGAACAGGCACCACAACTTTCACTTGGCAAACAACTGCCCAATGTCCTTGAACGCCTTGAACTCCAGCGCATTCCCGCAAGGATCAAACAGAAACATCGTCGCCTGTTCGCCCACCAGCCCCTGAAAACGAATCCCCGGTTCGATCACGAAGCGCGTCCCCTGTGACTTCAACCGCTCGGCCAGCACCTCCCACTCGGCCATCCCGAGCACCACGCCAAAATGCGGCACCGGTACATCGTGACCATCCACGGCATTGGTGTGCGCGGCTTCTTGCGCGGGGTTTTTCGGTGCCAGATGAATCACCAGTTGATGGCCGAAAAAATTGAAATCCACCCAATGCTCGCTTGAACGACCTTCTTCCAGGCCAAACACTGAACCATAGAATTGTCGGGCGGCCGCCAAGTCGTAGACCGGGATGGCCAAGTGAAAAGGGGACAGTTGCATCAGGCTTACCTCGGTGTGGCTGGGAATGTGTCGAGTTTAGTCCTGTGATTCTTGATTGAAAGACGATAATTTTTGCATCGAGCTCAAATTATTTCGATCAATCGAGGTCGCCATGCTGCGAGAACTGAAAACCTTTATCGCCGTGGCGCGTTACGGAACCTTCGCCGCCGCCGGCATGCACATCGGCCTGACACAGTCGGCGGTGAGCGCGCAGATTCGCAACCTGGAACAGGCTCTCGGCATCCATCTGTTCGACCGCACCGGCCGCCAGGCGCTGCTCAATGCGGCGGGGCAGCGAGCGTTGCCGATGGCCAGGGAAATGCTCGAGACCTTCAGCCGCATGGCCGTCAGTGACGATGTCAGCGAGTACCGTGGCGAACTGAAAATCGGCGCAGTGGCCACCGCCCAGACCGGGCTCCTGCCCCAGGCGCTGGTGCGCTTGCGCCAACAGGCGCCCTTGCTGGAGCCCAAGCTGGTGCCTGGCGTGTCACTGAACCTGCTGAGTCAGGTGGACACCGGAGAAGTGGACCTGGCGATCCTGATCAAGCCGCCGTTCGAGTTGCCCAAGGAGTTGTCCGCGCAGGTGATTCGCCGGGAGCCTTTCGTGCTGATCGTACCGGCGGGCCTGGACGGAGATGATCCGCTGCAACTGCTCGCCGAGCACCCTCATGTGCGCTACGACCGCAATTCATTCGGCGGGCGGCTGGTGACGCGGTTTCTGCGGGAGCGGCAGATCGAGGTAAAGGTGGCGCTGGAACTGGATGAACTGGAGGCCATCGTGAAAATGGTCGAGTGTGGCTTGGGGGTTTCCCTGTTGCCGGAGGCCGGGTTGTGGCTTGAGCATGGGGCGAAGGTCAGGGTGATCCGATTGGGCGAGCTGACCTTCTTTCGAGAGATTGTCTTGTTGCAGCGTTACAGCCAGCGTAATCAGCCGATTCAGCGGTTGTTTGCGAACTGCTTGCTCTGAAGGTCAAAAGATCGCAGCCTTCGGCAGCTCCTACAGAGATCTGTGTAGGAGCTGCCGAAGGCTGCGATCTTTTGATTGTGGTGCCCATAAAAAACCCGCCAAAACAGGCGGGTTTTTTATGGGCTGACCGAAGATTACTCTTCGATGCTGCCCATGGCCGTGGTGTTGAAACCACCGTCCACGTACATGATTTCACCGCTGATGCCGGACGCCAGGTCCGAGCACAGGAAGGCGCCGGCGTTGCCGACTTCTTCGATGGTGACGTTGCGGCGCAGTGGGGTTTGCGCTTCGTTGGCGGCCAGCATCTTGCGGAAGTTCTTGATGCCGGAAGCGGCGAGGGTGCGGATCGGACCTGCCGATACGCAGTTGACGCGAGTACCGTCCGGGCCCAGGGAGCCGGCCAGGTAGCGTACGCCAGCTTCCAGGGAAGCCTTGGCCATGCCCATGACGTTGTAGTTCGGCATGGTGCGCTCGGCGCCCAGGTACGACAGGGTCAGCAGGCTGCCGTTGCGGCCTTTCATCATTTCGCGGCCGGCCTTGGCCAGGGCCACGAAGCTGTAGGCGCTGATGTCGTGAGCGATGCGGAAACCTTCGCGGGTGGTGGCTTCGGTGAAGTCGCCGTCCAGTTGGTCGCCCGGGGCGAAGCCGACGGAGTGCACGATGCAGTCCAGGCCGTCCCACTTCTTGCTCAGTGCTTCGAAGACCTTGGCGATTTCTTCATCGCTGGCCACGTCGCACGGGAAGCACAGCTCAGGGTTCGAACCCCAGCCTTGTGCGAACTCTTCGACACGACCCTTGAGTTTGTCGTTCTGATAAGTGAAGGCAAGCTCAGCGCCCTCGCGATGCATGGCGGCAGCGATGCCGGATGCGATGGACAGCTTGCTGGCGACACCGACGATCAGTACGCGCTTACCGGCGAGAAAACCCATGTGTTGCTCCTCTTTCAGGTTATTGCGCAGTGGCCGGAGCCAAAAAAGCGGCTTCCAGCAACTGCTGTGTATACGGATGTTGGGGGGCGGCAAAAATGCTTTGCGCGTCTCCCTGTTCGACCACTTGGCCATGCTTGACCACCATCAACTGGTGGCTCAGCGCTTTCACCACAGCCAGGTCATGGCTGATAAACAGATACGTCAGGTTGTACTTGCTTTGCAGTGAACGCAAAAGCTCCACTACCTGGCGTTGTACCGTGCGGTCGAGGGCCGAAGTCGGCTCGTCCAGCAAAATCAACGCCGGTTTTAACACCAATGCCCGGGCAATGGCGATTCTCTGCCGTTGCCCGCCGGAAAATTCGTGGGGGTAGCGGTGCCGGGTTTCCGGATCCAGACCTACCTCCTTGAGTGCCGCAATAATCGCTTGTTCCTGTTGCGCCTCGGTGCCCATCTTGTGGATCCGCAGGCCCTCGCCAACGATCTGGCTCACGCACATCCGCGGGCTCAGGCTGCCGAACGGGTCCTGAAACACCACTTGCATCTCCCGCCGCAGCGGCCGTACCTGTTGCTGCGTCAGGCAGTCTAGCGGCTGGCCTTCAAAGCGGATGGCGCCTTTGCTGGCGATCAACCGCAAAATCGCCAGGCCCAGGGTCGATTTGCCGGAACCGCTTTCTCCCACGATCCCCAGGGTCTGCCCCTGGGGCAGGCTGAAATTGATGCCGTCGACCGCCTTGACGTAATCCACCGTGCGCTTGAACAGGCCTTTCTTGATCGGAAACCAGACTTTCAGGTCTTCGACCGCCAGCAAGGGCGGGCCGATCACGTTGCTTGCAGGCTTGCCGTCGGGCTCCGCTGCCAGCAGTTCCCGAGTGTACGGATGCTGCGGCGCGCGGAACAGTTCTTCGCACGATGCCTGTTCGACGATGCAACCTTGCTGCATGACACATACGCGATGCGCAATTCTTCGCACAAGGTTCAAATCATGGCTGATCAGTAGCAGCGCCATGCCCAAACGGGCCTGCAATTGCTTGAGCAATTCGAGGATTTTCAGCTGGACGGTCACGTCCAGCGCGGTGGTCGGCTCGTCGGCAATCAGCAGTTCCGGCTCGTTGGCCAGGGCCATGGCGATCATCACCCGTTGGCGCTGGCCGCCGGACAATTCGTGGGGCAGGGCCTTGAGGCGCTTGTGCGGCTCGGGGATGCCGACCATCTCCAGCAGTTCCAGGGTGCGCTTGGTCGCGACCTTGCCGGTCAGGCCCTTGTGGATGCCCAGCACCTCGTTGATCTGCTTCTCGATCGAGTGCAGCGGGTTGAGCGAGGTCATCGGCTCCTGGAAGATCATCGCAATCCGGTTGCCGCGAATGTGGCGGATGGTTTTTTCTTTCAGGTCCAGCAGGTTCTGCCCGGAATATTCGATGGTGCCGGACGGATGCCGGGCGAGCGGGTAGGGCAGCAGGCGCAGGATCGAGTGTGCGGTGACCGACTTGCCGGAACCGCTCTCGCCGACCAGGGCCAGGGTTTCGCCGCGCTTGATGTCGAAGCTGACGCCTTCGACCGCCCGTTGGCAGCGATTGCCGACGACGAATTCGACGGACAGGTCGCGCACTTCGATCAGATTGTCCTGATTCATTTCACTTCCTCGGGTCGAAGGCATCGCGAGCGGACTCGCCGATGAACACCAGCAGACTCAACATCAAGGCCAGCACAGCAAAGGCGCTGATACCCAGCCACGGCGCCTGCAGGTTGGATTTGCCCTGGGCCACCAGTTCACCCAAAGACGGGCTGCCCGCCGGCAAACCGAAGCCAAGGAAGTCCAGGGCGGTCAGTGTACCGATGGCGCCGGTGAGGATGAACGGCATGAAGGTCATGGTCGATACCATCGCGTTGGGCAAAATGTGGCGGAACATGATCGCGCCGTTTTGCATGCCCAGGGCGCGGGCGGCGCGCACGTATTCCAGGTTGCGCCCGCGCAGGAACTCGGCGCGCACCACGTCCACCAGGCTCATCCACGAGAACAGCAGCATGATCCCCAGCAACCACCAGAAGTTGGGCTGCACGAAACTGGCAAGGATGATCAGCAGGTACAGCACCGGTAGTCCGGACCAGATCTCCAGGAAGCGCTGTCCGGCCAGGTCCACCCAGCCCCCGTAGAAGCCCTGCAAGGCGCCGGCGATCACGCCGATGATCGAGCTGAACACGGTCAGGGTCAGGGCGAACAGCACCGAAATGCGGAAGCCGTAGATCACCCGGGCCAACACGTCGCGGCCCTGATCGTCGGTGCCCAGCAGATTGTCCGCCGAGGGCGGGGCCGGGGCCGGGACTTTCAGGTCGTAGTTGATGCTCTGGTAGCTGTAGGGGATCGGCGCCCACAGCACCCAGGCGTCCTTGGCCTTGAGCAGTTCGCGGATGTACGGGCTCTTGTAATTGGCCTCCAGCGGAAATTCGCCGCCGAAGGTGGTTTCCGGGTAGCGCTTGAGCGCCGGGAAGTACCAGTTGTTGTCGTAGTGCACCACCAGCGGCTTGTCGTTGGCGATCAACTCGGCGCCCAGGCTGGCGCCGAACAGGACCAGGAACAGCCACAGCGACCACCAGCCACGCTTGTTGGCCTTGAACAGTTCGAAGCGTCGGCGATTGAGAGGGGACAGGTTCATCTCAATGCTCCCGGCTTTCGAAGTCGATGCGCGGATCGACAAAGGTGTAGGTGAGGTCGCCGATCAGTTTTACCACCAGCCCGAGCAGGGTGAAGATGAACAGCGTGCCGAACACCACCGGGTAATCGCGGTTGATCGCTGCCTCGAAACTCATCAGGCCGAGGCCGTCGAGGGAGAAGATCACCTCCACCAGCAACGAACCGGTGAAAAATATGCCGATGAAGGCCGAGGGAAATCCGGCGATCACCAGCAGCATGGCATTGCGGAACACGTGGCCGTACAGCACGCGGTGGTTGGTCAGGCCTTTGGCCCGGGCGGTAATCACGTACTGCTTGTTGATTTCGTCGAGGAAGCTGTTCTTGGTCAGCAGGGTCATGGTCGCGAAGTTGCCGATCACCAGCGCGGTCACCGGCAGCGCCAGGTGCCAGAAGTAATCGAGGATCTTGCCGCCCATGCTCAGTTCATCGAAGTTGTTCGAGGTCAGCCCGCGCAAGGGGAACCAGTCCAGGTAACTGCCGCCGGCGAATACCACGATCAAAAGGATGGCGAACAGGAACGCCGGGATCGCGTAGCCGACGATGATCGCCGAACTGGTCCAGACGTCGAAGTGGCTGCCGTGTCGCGTGGCCTTGGCGATCCCCAGCGGGATCGACACCAGGTACATGATCAGCGTGCTCCACAGCCCGAGAGAGATCGACACCGGCATCTTTTCCTTGATCAGGTCGATGACCTTGGCGTCGCGGAAGAAGCTGTCGCCGAAATCCAGGGACGCATAGTTCTTGACCATGATCCACAAGCGTTCCGGCGCCGATTTGTCGAAGCCGTACATGTGCTCGATTTCCTTGATCAGCGCCGGGTCCAGGCCTTGGGCGCCGCGATAGGCCGAGCCTGCCACCGAGACTTCGGCACCCCCGCCGGCGATGCGGCTGGTGGCGCCTTCGAAGCCTTCGAGCTTGGCGATCATCTGCTCCACCGGCCCGCCCGGGGCGGCCTGAATGATCACGAAGTTGATCAGCAAAATGCCGAACAGGGTCGGAATGATCAGCAACAGTCGCCGAAAAATGTACGCCAGCATCTGATTACTCCGTGCCCGCAGGATCGGCCTGCAGTGTGGTTTCGACTTCTATTGCCGGCTTGATATCGGGCTTGACCCACCAGGTGGCCGTGCCGATGTCGTACTTGGGCGAGACCTTGGGATGGCCGATGTGGTTCCAGTACGCCACGCGCCAGGTCTTGATGTGCCAGTTGGGTATTACGTAATAGCCCCATTGCAGCACCCGGTCCAGCGCACGGGCGTGGGCCACCAGGCTGTTGCGCGAATCGGCGTTGATCAGTTGCTCGACCAGTTGATCGACCACCGGATCTTTCAGGCCCATGGAGTTGCGGCTGCCGGGCTTGTCGGCGGCGTCCGACATCCAGAATTCCCGCTGTTCGTTACCCGGCGAGTTGGACTGCGGGAAGCTGCCGACGATCATGTCGAAGTCCCGGGAGCGCACACGGTTGATGTATTGCGAGACGTCGACCCGGCGAATCACCAGGTCGATGCCCAGGTCGCTCAGGTTGCGCTTGAACGGCAGCAGCACCCGTTCGAATTCGGTCTGGGCCAACAGGAACTCGATGACCACGGGCTTGCCGGTGGCGTCGACCATCTTGTCATCGACGATGCGCCAGCCGGCCTCCTGCAACAGTTGATAGGCTTGCCGTTGCTGGGCGCGGATCATGCCGCTGCCGTCGGTGGTCGGGTTCTGGAACGCTTCGTTGAACACTTGCGGCGCCAGCTTGGCGCGCAACGGTTCGAGGATCGCCAGTTGATCGGCGTCAGGCAGTCCGGTGGCGGCCATTTCCGAGTTCTCGAAGTAACTGCGGGTGCGCGCGTAGGCACCGTTGAACAGTTGCTTGTTGGTCCATTCGAAATCCAGCAACAGTGACAGGGCCTGGCGCACACGCACATCCTGGAACACCGGGCGGCGCATGTTGAACACGAAGCCTTGCATGCCGGTGGGATTGCCGTTGGGAATCTGTTCCTTGACCAGTCGACCTTCGGTGACCGCCGCAACGTTGTAGGCATTGGCCCAGTTCTTCGCGGTCATTTCCAGCCAGTAGTCGAACTGTCCGGCCTTGAGTGCTTCCAGGGCCACGGTGTTGTCGCGGTAGTAATCGGTGGTCATCACGTCGAAGTTGTAGAAGCCCCGATTGACCGGCAGGTCCTTGCCCCAGTAGTCCTTGACCCGTTCGTAACGCACCGAGCGTCCGGCCTTCACTTCGCTGACCTTGTACGGGCCGCTGCCCAGCGGAATTTCCAGATTGCCCTTGTTGAAGTCGCGGTCGGCCCACCAGTGCTTGGGCAGCACCGGCAACTGGCCGAGGATCAGCGGCAGCTCGCGGTTGTTGGTGTGCTTGAACTTAAACAGTACGGTCAGCGGGTCTTCGGCGACCACTTCGGCCACGTCGTTGTAGTAGCCGCGGTACATCGGCGCGCCGTCCTTGGTCAGCATCTGGAAGCTGAACACCACGTCTTCGGCGCGAATCGGATGGCCGTCATGGAAGCGTGCCTCCGGGCGTAGGTAGAAGCGCACCCAGGCGTTGTCCGGAGCTTTCTCGATCAGGCGGGCGATCAAGCCGTACTCGGTGAACGGCTCGTCCAGGCCTTGTTTGGCCAGGGTGTCGTAGATGTTGCCGATATCGTCCGCGGGCACGCCTTTGCTGATGAAGGGGTTGAGACTGTCGAAGCCACCGAAACCGGCTTGACGGAAAATCCCGCCCTTGGGCGCGTCCGGATTCACGTAGTCGAAGTGTTTGAAATCGGCCGGGTATTTCGGCGGCTCGTTGTACAGGGTCACGGCATGTTGCGGGGCGGCGCAGGCCAGCCCGGCGAACAGCAGGCCGCTGGCCTGCAGGAGCAGGGCACGGATGGGTCTCATTGATCTTTCTCCGAAGATTTCAGCCACCACGCGTTCAGACCCAGGGTGTAGGGCGGCGTGGTGACGAAGGCGAGCCGGTTGCGGTACGCCAGACGGTGATAATTGAGGTACCAGTTGGGAACGATGTAGTGCTGCCACAGCAGCACGCGGTCGAGAGCCTTGCCGGCGGCGACTTGCTCATCGCGGGTCCGGGCGGCCAGCAACTGCTCGAGCAAGTGGTCGACCACCGGGTTGGATATGCCGGCGAAGTTCTTGCTGCCCTTGACCCCTGCCTGGCTGGAGTGAAAGTACTGCCATTGTTCCAGGCCGGGGCTGAGCGTCTGGTTGAGGGTCATCAGAATCATGTCGAAATCGAACTGGTCGAGGCGCTGCTTGTATTGCGCACGGTCGACTGTACGCAGCCGCGCATCGATACCGATACTGGCCAGGGTCTCGACGTAAGGCTGGAGGATGCGTTCCAGGTTCGGGTTGACCAGCAGCAGCTCCAGTCGCAACGGTTGTCCTGCGGCGTTTTGCAGGTGCTGGCCATTGAGCTTCCAGCCGGCTTCGGCGAGCAAGCCGAGGGCCTTGCGCAAGGTCTCCCGGGGGATGCTGCGGCCGTCGGTCTGCGGCAGGCTGAACGGTTCGGTAAAGAGCCTGGCCGGCAGTTGCTCGCGATAGGGCTTGAGTAACAGCCATTCATGCCCGACCGGCAAACCGCTGGCCGAGAACTCGCTATTGGGGTAGTAGCTCATGGCGCGTTGGTAGGCGCCGCCGAACAGGGTGCGGTTGGTCCACTCAAAGTTGAACATCAGCCCCAGGGCTTCGCGGACCTTGGCGTCCGAGAAAGCCGGACGGCGACTGTTCATGAACAAGCCTTGGGTCTGGGTCGGGATCTGATGGGGAATCTGTGCCTTGATCACCTCGCCGCGGCGTATGGCGGGGAAGTTGTAGCCGCTGCCCCAGTTCTTCGCCTGATGCTCGATATAGATATCGAATTCACCGGCCTTGAATGCCTCGAACGCGACGTCGCTGTCGCGGTAGAACTCGACCTCCATGCGGTCGAAGTTGTACTTGCCGCGATTGACCGGCAGGTCCTTGCCCCAGTAATCCTTCACCCGTTCAAAGACGATCTGCCGCCCTGGTATGACCGAGGTGATGCGATACGGCCCGCTGCCCAGCGGCGGCTCGAAGGTGGTGGCCTTGAAATCGCGGCCTTTCCAGTAATGCTGCGCCAGCACCGGCATTTCACCCAGGCGCAGGATCAGCAGCGGATTGCCGGCACGCTTGAACACGAAACGGATGCGCAGGGGGTTGAGGATGTCGACCCGCGACACTTCCTGAAGGCTGGTGCGGTACAGCGGATGGCCCTCCTTGAGCAGCACGCGATAGGAGAACGCGACGTCGTAGGCGGTGATCGGCGTGCCATCATGGAAGCGTGCTTCGGGACGCAGGTTGAACACCACCCAACTGCGGTTCTCGTTGTACTCCACCGACTGGGCGATCAGGCCATAGCTGGACGCGGGCTCGTCGCCCGACGGCGCGTATTGCCCGGTGCCGACCATCAGCGGTTCGTTGAGTTCGTTGATGCCGTATTGCAGGAAACTCGGTGTGGTGACCGGGCTGGTGCCCTTGAAGGTGTAGGGGTTGAGTGTATCGAAGGTGCCGAACGCCATGACCCGCAACGTACCGCCCTTGGGCGCTTGCGGGTTGACCCAGTCGAAGTGGGTAAATCGGGCCGGGTACTTGAGCGTGCCGAACTGCGCATAACCATGGCTTTCGCTGATCGTCGCGCTTGCGGTGGAGCTCAAGGCCAGGCTGATCAGGAAGAGGAGGGGACGCTTCAAATAGGGGGATCCGATCCAGGCGGCTTGGGCTTTGTGGACCGTACAGTAACAGCTTGTATGGACAGGAAAAAGACGGGGGCTTAATGCGCAGTATTGGCCAAGCAACAATCCCCACAGGTTTTTGTGCTGCCCACAAAACTGTGAAGGTATGAAAAAGCCCCTGGATTGAGGGGCTGTTTTTTTAATGCGGATTGGCCACCGTCAACATCTGACCAGGCTTGAGCGCCTGGCCGACACGCGGGTTCCAGCGCTTGAGGTGCTGCATCTCAACGTTGAAGCGCTTGGCCACGATGTACAACGAGTCGCCTTGCTGGACCTTGTACTTGGTCTGCTGCTTCTTGGTATTGGCTGCAACCACGGTGTTGACGCGCCCGGAGTTGCGCTTGCTGGTGTCCTGCATGACCAGGGTCTGGCCGGGCTTGAGGTTCTTGCCGGTCAGTTTGTTCCAGCGTTGCAGGTCCTTCACGTCGACGTTGTTGGCCTTGGCGATGGAGCCCAGGTTGTCACCCCGCTTGACCCGGTAGGAACGCTTGACGCTGGCGACCTGGGGGTCGTCGGCGCCTTCGAAGACCGGCTTGAGCGATTTCTTGCTGATCAGTTCTTCAGGGCGCATGGTCTGCAGGCTGCTGGTCAGCAGTTGCGCCTTGGAGGTCGGGACCAGCAGGTGTTGCGGGCCGTCGATGGTGGTGCGTTGCTTGAAGGCCGGGTTGAGCTGGAACAGTTCGTCTTCGTCGATGTTGGCAACTTCAGCAACCTTGGACAGGTCCATGCGCTGGTTGATTTCGACGACCTTGAAATAAGGTTCGTTGGCGATCGGGTTGAGGTTCACGCCATAGGCATCCGGCGCCATCACCACCTGCGACAGTGCCAGCAACTTGGGCACGTAGGCCTGGGTTTCGGCGGGCAGCGGCAGGTTCCAGTAGTCGGTTGGCAGGCCGAGGCGCTCGTTGCGCTCGATGGCCCGGCTGACGGTGCCTTCGCCGGCGTTGTAGGCCGCCAGGGCAAGCATCCAGTCGCCGTTGAACATGTCGTGCAGGCGGGTCAGGTAATCCAGCGCTGCGGTGGTCGACGCGGTGATATCGCGACGACCATCATAGAAACGGGTTTGACGCAGGTTGAAGTAACGCCCGGTGGATGGGATGAACTGCCAAAGACCCACCGCGTTGGCCCGGGAATAGGCCATCGGGTTGTAGGCACTTTCAATCACTGGCAGCAGGGCCAGTTCCAGCGGCATGTTGCGTTCTTCAAGGCGCTCGACGATGTAGTGAATGTAGAGGCTGCCACGCTCGCCAGCGTTTTCGAGGAAAGATGGATTGCTGGCGAACCACAGGCGCTGTTGCTCGATGCGCGGGTTGACGCCCAGTCCGTCCTGCAGCTGGAAGCCCTGGCGCATGCGCTCCCAGACGTCCTGGGGAATTTGCGGGCTGGGTTTTTCGCTGAGCCAGATCGGCTTCTGCTTGGCGCGCGCGGCGATGTTCTGCGCGTGCGCCGCATCGGTCTGCGGCGCATGGCTGGAACAGCCCGCCAGGGTGGCGGACACAGCCACCGCTATGGCTTGAGCCAAGCGGGTCAATGCGTCTGAACTGATGGCTTTGCGAATAGGTGACGACATTGGCTGGAAGTAAGTTCCGGGCAAAAATGTCGGGCGATTCTAGAAAGCGCACCCTGTGCGGTCAACCTTTCAGAATTGTTGCAATCTCGAGAAGCCCCTTTAGAACCTGTCTTTCCACGCTCGAAGCGCAGCAAAAACCATATCGGGCGCCGAGTTATCGGTGCCGGTCCGTTCGTCCGCTTTTTCTTTAACGGATGTTTCGCCAGAGCGCAAAAACGGGTTTGTGAGCTTTTCCAGTGCCAGTGTCGAGGGCAGCGTCATGATCCCGGATTCCCGTTGGCGGGTGACTTTGGCCAGGCGCTCGGCGGTGTCCGGGTTGTTCGGTTCGACGGCCGCTGCAAACTTCAGGTTGCCGAGGGTGTATTCGTGGGTGCAGTAGACCAGCGTGTCGTCAGGCAAGCCGGCAAGGCGTGTCAGCGAGCTGTACATTTGCTGTGGCGTGCCTTCGAACAAGCGTCCGCAGCCGGCGGCAAACAGTGTGTCGCCGCAGAACAGCAAGCCGTGATGGTAATAGGCGATGTGCCCCAGGGTGTGACCAGGGACCGCGAGGACGTCGAAGTCCCAGCCGAGCACGCTGACCTTGTCGTTGTCCTTGAGTGCAACGTCCCGCGCCGGGATCGTTTCGCTGGCCGGACCATAGACTTTCGCGTCCGTCGCTTTTTTCAGCTGTTCGACGCCGCCGACGTGGTCATGATGGTGATGAGTGGTCAAAATATCACTCAGTACCCAGCCCGGATTGGCCGCGAGCCAGGCTTGCACGGGGGCGGCATCACCCGGGTCGACGACCGCGCAGCGCTTGCTGCCGTGGTCTTGTAACAACCAGATGTAGTTGTCGGTGAAGGCGGGCAGGGCAGTGATCTGTATCATCGTCGGATTCGCCAAGCGGAAAACATTGGCGCATCTTAGAACTTCCTGGCGCGTTGGAGAATGCAATGACTGATAAAGCGTTCGCACAAGCCGATCCTGACTGGCTGGCGTTGATCAGCGCGGCCCGCGAGTGGCTGGCCGGTCCCCTCGGGCAATTTCTGCTGGACGAAGAGCGGCGGATGCTCGAAGACGAGCTCGGGCGGTTCTTTGGTGGCTATCTGGTGCATTACGGTCCCTCGGCCCAGACCCCGCCGTCGGCCCCGCAGGTGCAGCGCAATGTGCGCCTTGGCGCGCCGTTGCCGGGGGTCGAGATCGTTTGTGAGGAACAGGCCTGGCCATTGAGCGAGCATGCCGCCGATGTGGTGGTGCTGCAACATGGCCTGGATTTCTGCCTGTCGCCCCACGGCCTGCTGCGCGAGGCGGCCAGCAGCGTACGCCCTGGCGGGCATTTGCTGATCATTGGCATCAATCCCTGGAGCAGTTGGGGGCTGCGGCATGTGTTTGCCCAGGATGCGCTGCGCAAGGCGCGCTGCATTTCGCCGTCACGGGTCGCGGACTGGCTTAACCTGCTGGGCTTCGCACTGGAGAAACGTCGCTTCGGGTGCTATCGTCCGCCGCTTGCGTCGCCGGCGTGGCAGACCCGCCTGGCCGGTTGGGAGCGCAAGGCCGGTGACTGGCAACTGTCGGGCGGCGGCTTCTATTTATTGGTGGCGCGCAAGATCGTGGTGGGCCTGCGACCTGTCCGCCAGGAGCGGCGCGAACCGATGGGCAAGCTGATCCCGTTGCCGATGGCCAAGGTCAACCGGCGCAACATCGAACCGTAATACACACTTTTCATTTGCAGCCGGGCCTGTCCCGGCTTCGGGCGTCGTCGATCAGCGATCGGCGGGCCAGCGCATTTTCCTGGATAGATTGGCATGAGCGATAGCGTAGAACTGTTCACCGACGGCGCCTGCAAAGGCAACCCGGGCCCTGGCGGCTGGGGCGCACTGCTGGTGTGCAAGGGCGTCGAAAAGGAACTCTGGGGCGGCGAAGCCAACACCACCAACAACCGCATGGAACTGATGGGCGCGATTCGTGGCCTGGAAGAGCTCAAGCGTCCCTGCGAGGTGCTGCTGGTGACCGACTCCCAGTACGTGATGAAAGGCATCAACGAGTGGATGGACAACTGGAAGAAGCGCGGCTGGAAAACCGCGGCGAAGGAACCGGTGAAAAACGCTGACCTGTGGAAGCTGCTCGACGAGCAGGTCAACCGCCACAAGGTTACCTGGAAATGGGTGCGCGGACACATTGGCCATCACGGCAACGAACGGGCCGACCAGTTGGCCAACCGTGGCGTGGATGAAGTTCGTGGGTACAAGCAGGGCTGATCGCAATGTCTGCCGGAGCTGCCGTAGGAGCTGCCGAAGGCTGCGATCTTTTGACTTCGATTTTCAAGATCTAGAGCAAAAGATCGCAGCCTGCGGCAGCTCCTACAGGGACCGTGTTAATATCGCGGCTTTTGCCCGAATACCGATTGAGAGCTGAGCACTGATGGCCACCAGATCCGTTGTACTCGACACCGAAACCACCGGCATGCCGGTGACCGACGGCCACCGGATTATCGAAATCGGTTGTGTCGAGTTGATCGGCCGACGCCTGACGGGCCGGCACTTTCACGTGTACCTGCAACCGGATCGCGAAAGTGACGAAGGCGCCATCGGCGTCCACGGCATCACCAACGAGTTCCTCGTGGGCAAGCCGCGTTTTGCCGAGGTGGCCGAAGAGTTCTTCGAGTTCATCAAGGGCGCGCAGCTGATCATCCATAACGCGGCGTTCGACGTTGGCTTCATCAACAACGAATTCGCTCTGATGGGCCAGCAGGACCGCGCGGACATCACGCAGCACTGCTCGATCCTCGACACCCTGATGATGGCCCGGGAACGTCACCCGGGGCAGCGCAACAGCCTCGATGCCCTGTGCAAGCGCTATGGCGTCGACAACTCCGGCCGTGAACTGCACGGCGCCTTGCTCGACTCCGAGATTCTCGCCGACGTCTACCTGACCATGACCGGGGGGCAGACCAGTCTGTCCCTGGCCGGCAACGCCTCCGATGGCAATGGCTCCGGTGAAGGGGCGGACAACTCGGCTACCGAGATTCGCCGTTTGCCGGCGAACCGCCAGCCGACGCGCATCATCCGCGCCAGCGAAGACGACCTGGCCCGCCACGCGGCCCGCCTGGAAGTCATCGGCAAATCCGCGGGTGCCCCGGCGTTGTGGGTGCAACTGGCCGAGGCTGAAGCGCAGGCGTAATCCCACATTTTCAAACGCACACTCTTTGTGGCGAGGGAGCTTGCTCCCGCTCGGCGGCGAAGCCGACGTGAAACCTGCATGCAAAGTATGTCTGAAAGTACGCCGGGGGCCGCTTCGCGATCCAGCGGGAGCAAGCTCCCTCGCCACAGGGAAGCTCTCCGTTGCCACAGAATGGTGCGTGCGGTGACCGAACATGGGCATCACACTCGCCACATTCTCTGCAACACTCTACCCTGAGGTGATTGGCAGGCTCTGGTCTGCCGCCTCGGGACACAGAGCCTCATGTACAAAGACTTGAAATTCCCGGTGCTGATTGTCCATCGCGACATCAAGGCCGACAGCGTCGCCGGCGACCGCGTGCGGGGGATTGCCCGGGAGCTGGAGCAGGAAGGGTTCAGCGTCGTTTCGGCGGTGGACTACACCGAAGGACGTTTGGTGGCATCGACTTACCATGGCCTGTCCTGCATGTTGATTGCCTCCGAGGACGCCAGTACCCACTCCCATTTGTTACAAAACATGGCCGAACTGATCGGCCTGGCGCGGGTGCGTGCGCCGGATCTGCCGATCTTCGCCCTGGGCGAAAAGGTGACCCTGGAAAACGCGCCCGCCGATGCAATGGCCGAGCTCAATCAGTTGCGCGGCATTCTTTATCTGTTTGAGGACACCGTGCCCTTTCTCGCCCGGCAGGTGGCCCGCGCCGCGCGCAAATACCTCGATGGCTTGCTGCCGCCGTTTTTCAAGGCGCTGGTGCAACACACGGCCGATTCCAATTACTCCTGGCACACCCCCGGTCACGGCGGTGGCGTGGCGTATCACAAAAGTCCGGTCGGGCAGGCGTTTCACCAGTTTTTCGGGGAAAACACCCTGCGCTCGGATCTTTCGGTGTCCGTGCCGGAGCTCGGCTCCTTGCTCGATCACACGGGTCCCCTGGCTGAAGCCGAGGCCCGCGCGGCACGCAATTTTGGCGCCGATCACACCTTTTTCGTGATCAATGGCACCTCCACGGCCAACAAGATTGTCTGGCACTCGGTGGTCGCCCGCGATGACCTGGTGCTGGTGGATCGCAATTGCCACAAGTCGGTGCTGCACTCGATCATCATGACCGGCGCGATCCCGCTGTACCTGTGTCCGGAGCGTAATGAACTGGGGATCATCGGCCCGATTCCCCTGAGTGAGTTCAGTCGCGAATCGATCCAGGCCAAGATCGACGCCAGCCCGCTGACCAAGGGCCGTTCACCGAAGGTCAAGCTCGCGGTGGTGACCAATTCGACCTATGACGGCCTCTGCTACAACGCCGAGCTGATCAGGCAGCAACTGGGCAATAGCGTTGAGGTGTTGCACTTCGACGAGGCCTGGTACGCCTATGCGGCGTTTCATGAGTTCTTTGCCGGGCGCTACGGTATGGGCACCTCCCGTGATGAGGACAGCCCACTGGTGTTCACCACCCATTCGACCCACAAGTTGCTGGCGGCCTTCAGCCAGGCATCGATGATTCACGTGCGCGATGGCGGTGCGCGGCAACTGGACCGGGATCGCTTCAACGAAGCGTTCATGATGCACATCTCGACCTCGCCGCAGTACGGCATCATCGCCTCGCTGGATGTGGCGTCGGCGATGATGGAAGGGCCGGCCGGGCGTTCGCTGTTGCAGGAAATGTTCGACGAAGCCCTGAGTTTTCGCCGGGCGCTGGCCAATTTGCGCCAGCACATTGCCGCGGATGACTGGTGGTTCTCGATCTGGCAACCGCCGACGGCGCAAGGCATCGAGCGGGTCGTCACTGAGGACTGGTTGCTGCAACCCGATGCCGACTGGCACGGCTTTGGCGGCGTGACCGACGATTATGTGCTGCTCGACCCGATCAAGGTCACGCTGGTGATGCCGGGGTTGACCGCCGGTGGCGCCCTCAGCGAGCGCGGGATTCCGGCGGCGGTGGTCAGCAAGTTCCTTTGGGAGCGCGGCCTGGTGGTCGAGAAGACCGGGCTGTATTCGTTCCTGGTGTTGTTTTCGATGGGCATCACCAAGGGCAAGTGGAGTACGCTGCTCACCGAGCTGCTGGAGTTCAAGCGCAGCTACGACGCCAACGTCAGTCTGGCCAACTGCCTGCCCTGCGTGGCGCAAGAGAATGTCGCTCGCTATCAGGGCATGGGGCTGCGTGATCTGTGTGATCAGTTGCATGCCTGTTATCGCAGCAATGCCACCGCCAGGCACCTCAAGCGCATGTACACCGTACTGCCGGAAGTCGCGATGAAGCCGGCGGACGCCTATGATCAATTGGTGCGAGGTGAAGTCGAAGCCGTGTCGATCGATGCGCTGGACGGGCGGATCGCCGCGGTGATGCTGGTGCCGTACCCGCCCGGCATTCCGCTGATCATGCCGGGCGAGCGTTTTACCGAGTCGACCCGCTCGATCATCGATTACCTGGCGTTTGCCCGCACGTTTGATAGCAGTTTTCCGGGGTTCGTCGCTGATGTGCACGGATTGCAACATGAAGATCAGGGCAGTGGACGGTGCTATACCGTCGATTGCATCAAGGAATGAGGACCTTTCCCAGTATGCAACCGGTAATAAATCCGAATTATCCAGGGTTGTCGGTACGGGTTGCCGACGAAGGTTTTGCCGCCTATATCTGGGGCAGTGATTTCAGTTTTGAGGTCGCGGCCTACGGTGCGGCACAAATAGGAGCGCCGGTGGCCCAGTGGCAGGTCACCCCGATCACGCCTTATCGCAAGTGCTACGGCATCGATCCCGAGGAATTCAGCAGCTATCGCGATGCTGCCGATAGCGCGATTTTCATGGCGTATCTGGATGACCAGCCCGTGGGGCACCTGGTGGTCAGTACCAACTGGAACGGATTTGCCCATATCGACGAACTGGCGGTGCACGCACCGGCCCGGCGACATGGTGTGGCCAAGGCCCTGCTGGATGTGGCGCAATTCTGGAGCCGCAAGAAAAAACTCCCGGGCATCATGCTCGAAACCCAGAACAACAACCTGGGGGCCTGCAGGCTCTATGAGCGCTGCGGTTATGTGATCGGCGGGATCGACCACCTGCGCTATCGGGGCATCGATCCGAACACCGCCGAAGTGGCGCTGTTCTGGTATCGATTGTTCGAAAATCCGCTGGAAAACCCGTTCAGTTCGTCAGCATCGCCGCGGCTTGTTCCGTGACAATGGCCAACAGTGCCTGAACCGCCGGAGAGGGTTCGGCGTTTTTCAGGGTCAGGGCGTAGAGACTGACCGGGATCGCTGGTGCCAGCGGGCAGGCGTCCAGGCCCGAGGCTTTGGCGCCGAGGGCGGTGAAGGGGTCGACGATGGCCAGTCCTTCGCCGGCCTCGACCATACTGCGCATCATCTGATGCGTCTGGACCCGGGTCTGGATCACCGGGGCAGGCCGCAAGCCATGCAGTTTGTTTTCCAGCGCCGGGCTCAACGGGTCGTGCCCCTCCAGGCCAATCATCGATTGACCGGCCAGATCCTGCAGTGAAATGTATTTCTGTTTCGGTTGCAGCCAGCCATGGGGGGCGAGCAGCTGGAGTTTGCCCTGGGCAATCACCTGGCAATCGAGGTCGGCGTGATCGGGGTCATGCAGGCTCAGGCCCAGATCGCTTTCACGCAGCAGCAGGCTTCTGACGATGTCGCGGGTGGGCTGGCTCAGCAGAGTGCAAGGCGCGTCGGGCAGGCGTCGGCGCAGGGCTGCGATACTGTGTGGCAGCAATTGGTTGGCCAGGGGCGGGGTGCAGATGATGCGCAGCGGCGGCGCCAGGTATTGCCTGAGGCTGTTGGCCAGGCGCTGCACCGGTTCGAGCGCGTCGTAGACCCGGGCAATTTCCACCTGCAGTTCCCGTGCTTCGCGGGTGGCCTGCAATCGCCCGCGCACGCTGGCGAACAGCATGAAACCCAACTGATCCTCGGCGTCGCGCAGCAAGCGCTCGACTTCGGCCACTGGCAACTGCAGCCATTCGGCGGCGGTGCCCAGGTGACCGGTCTGCAAGAGCGCCTGGATCACTTCGATATGGCGTAAGCGCATGCGTGAAGTCCATGTTCAGCAGGTGGAGGAGTCAGTGGCTGAATCCTACCCCAAGTCCGCGCATATGACTTCTGCTCATAACGACGGGTTATGAAACGCTGACGGTTTGCGGTTCGCGGGTAATGGTCACGCCGGTTTGCACCAGCATGAATTCATTGTCGTCGACCTTGTTGACACGGTCGCCAATGGCCAGTTTGTAGGTGGTGACAGGGCCTGAACCATCTACCGCCGGGGTGGAGTCCTGGAACTCGTGCACCGAATAAATACGGCCTTGCGCGTCTCTTGCATGGAACTGACCGACGAGTACTGCTGCCATCTGCTTAGAACCTCTGGAGATAAATCACTCAATTTGCGGCACTGTAGACCGTGCTTGGGCGAGGTAAGTTTTCCTACGGGAAAAAAATAGTCAGGGACGGTATTTTCGCTCGCCCGCTGCTTGAATCGTCATCTATAACTACAAGCTCTTCCTATCGGACAGTCGAGAAACTCTTATGAGCAACGTCTATACGATCGCCGTCGTGGTCGGCAGCTTGAGAAAGGAATCGATCAACCGCAAGGTCGCACGGGCCCTGATAGAGCTGGCGCCGGCCAATCTCAAGCTCAA
The DNA here is from genome assembly GCF_949767755.1 of Pseudomonas sp. IT-P4. Taxonomy (NCBI): domain Bacteria; kingdom Pseudomonadati; phylum Pseudomonadota; class Gammaproteobacteria; order Pseudomonadales; family Pseudomonadaceae; genus Pseudomonas; species Pseudomonas sp. IT-P4. The sequence goes on from NZ_CATKPX010000067.1 coordinate 191,734, forward strand.
CATCGTCGAAATTGGCGATCTGCCGCTCTATAACGAAGACATCGATGGCGCTTCACCGCCGGCAGCCTACAGCACTTTCCGACAACAGGTGAGCTCATCCGACGCGGTGTTGTTCGTGACCCCGGAATACAACCGTTCGGTGCCGGCGCCGCTGAAGAATGCGATTGACGTCGGTTCTCGCCCTTATGGCAAGAGTTCGTGGAGTGGCAAGCCCGGCGCCGTTATCAGTGTTTCGCCGGGGGCCGTCGGCGGGTTTGGTGCCAATCACAACCTGCGTCAATCCATGGTGTTTCTGAATGTGCCGATGATGCAGCAGCCGGAAGCCTATCTGGGTGGCGCCGGTTCGGCGTTCGATGAGGCGGGTAAGTTGTCCGAATCAGTCAAGCCGTTCTTGCAAAGTTTCATCAATGCCTATGGGCAATGGGTCGAGCAGCACAAGAAAGTCTGATGGTCATTGGCCGGCGCTTTGTCCTGCGAAGCGCCGGGTGGTTATCTCTTTAGGTCGGGTTGGGCCCTTCGCGAGCAAGCCCGCTCCCACAGGGATCTTCGGTGGATACAAGACTTGTGTTCGACTGGGGCCCAAATGTGGTCGCGGGCTTGCTCGCGAAGAGGCCGGATCAGGCAATGCAAGACTCAACCCTGTCCCGGCACATTCGGCCAAAGGTCCGCCACCAAAAACAGACGTTCAGCCTCTTCCCAGTCGCCGCTGGCATTCTCGGTCAGGCGCACCAGCAACTGTGCTGGCGCCAAGGGGTCCAGTTCATCCAGCCACGCCTGCATCTGTCCGGGGTTCCAGGTGTGCTCGGCCGAATAATGCGCTGGCGCCAGCCAGGCGTGGCGGGGCAGGGGTTGCCAGCGACCGGGCGGACTCTGGGCCAACAACGCCGGCCAATCCTTTTGATGCAACCAGCGACCGCGCAAATGCTGCGGATGGGCACCCGATGGCGGGGCGGCCTGACCGGGCCACGGATACAGCAAGTACCCGCCCAGCCACAAATGCGCACTGAAGGCCTGGATATCCAGCGCCGCCAGCACTTCACGGCTCTCGGGGCGCGCGGAAATCGGCAATTGATGCTGGCTCAGGTGGGCCAGTTTGCGGTCGAGCCGGTCGTGGCAGCCCGGGCCCAGCCATTGGGAGGTGTCGTGTCCGTCGCCGGATTGCGGGCCGAGGTAGAGCTTGATCGCAAGTTCCAGGTGGTGCACGCCGTCGCGGTCGCGCAGCAGCATGTCCAGTTCACCCAGGGTGTGCCCCTCGCGGCGAATCGGCAGGTTGGCGGCAATCAGTTCAATGCCTGGAGCATGCTCCACGGCGAATTGCCAGAGGCGTTCGTAGTACAGGCCCAGGCGTCGGGTTCGGGCCTGGGCGAGCCAGTGCAGCAGGCCATAACTGTCCCGGTCCAGCTGCCGCAGCCAATGTTCCAGCCGATCCGGAGCCTGCACCCAGTCGCTGCCGGCCAGCGGGTGGCGCTGCGGCCACGGGGTATCGTCCAGCATGGGCGGCGCGAGGATGACCCACGCCAGGTCACGCACTTCGGGATGGCGTAACTGATGGGGCAGGTGGAGCAAATCGGGAAATAGCATCATCTTGCGAGCATAGCCCGAAACCCGGGCACACCCTTGAAGCTGAAAGGATTTTGTCTACGGGCGGCTTTCGCCCATAATCGTGGTTTTCGCCGCCACGCAGATCCCCGCAGGAGCCCCATGGAGCAATTTCGCAATATCGGCATCATCGGTCGCCTGGGCAGTTCCCAGGTGCTGGATACCGTCCGCCGACTGAAACGGTTTCTGCTCGATCGTCATCTGCACGTGATCCTCGAAGACACCATCGCCGAAGTGCTGCCAGGGCACGGCTTGCAAACTTCGTCGCGCAAGATGCTCGGCGAAGTCTGCGACATGGTCATTGTGGTCGGTGGTGACGGCAGCCTGCTCGGTGCCGCCCGTGCGCTGGCCAAGCACAATATTCCGGTGCTCGGTATCAACCGCGGCAGCCTGGGCTTTCTCACCGACATCCGTCCCGATGAGCTGGAAACCAAGGTCGCCGAAGTGCTGGACGGCCACTATCTGGTGGAAAACCGCTTCCTGTTGCAGGCCGAAGTCCGGCGCCATGGCGAGGCCATCGGCCAGGGCGATGCACTCAATGATGTGGTGCTGCACCCCGGCAAATCCACGCGAATGATCGAGTTCGAGCTGTACATCGACGGACAGTTCGTCTGCAGCCAGAAGGCCGACGGCCTGATCGTTGCGACGCCGACCGGTTCCACCGCCTATGCGTTGTCCGCCGGCGGGCCGATCATGCATCCCAAGCTCGACGCTATTGTGATTGTGCCGATGTACCCCCATACCTTGTCGGGTAGACCGATCGTGGTCGATGGCAACAGTGAGCTGAAAATCGTCGTGTCCAAGGATATGCAGATTTACCCGCAAGTCTCGTGCGACGGGCAGAACCACTTCACCTGCGCGCCGGGCGACACCATCACCGTCAGCAAGAAAGCCCAGAAACTGCGGCTGATTCACCCGCTGGACCACAATTACTACGAAGTCTGCCGGACCAAGCTCGGCTGGGGCAGCAAGTTGGGGGGTGGAGGCGACTGATGCTCGATCCCGCGCGTAGCTACGACCTGATCGGTGACGTGCACGGTTGCGCCCTGACCCTGGAGCACTTGCTCGACCGACTCGGTTATCACAAACAGGGTGGCGTCTGGCGGCATGCCTCGCGCATGGCGGTGTTCGTCGGCGATATCATCGACCGCGGCCCGCGGATTCGCGAGGCACTGCACATCGTCCACGACATGGTCGAGGCCGGTCAGGCGCTGTGCATCATGGGCAACCACGAGTTCAATGCGCTGGGCTGGGCGACGCCGGCGTTGCCCGGCAGCGGCAAGCAGTTCGTGCGTGAGCACACGCCGCGCCATGCCCGCTTGCTGCACGAAACCCTGACCCAGTTCGAAAACCATCCGGGCGACTGGCACGACTTCCAGCAATGGTTCTACCAGTTGCCATTGTTCGTCGATGCCGGGCGTTTTCGCGTGGTCCACGCCTGCTGGGACGCCGGGTTGATCGAGCCGCTGCGGGCATTGTTCCCCAACGGTTGCGTCGACGAGCATTTTGTCCAGGCGTCGGCGGAGTCGGGCTCTTTTGCCTGCACCGTATTCGACCGGCTGTTGCGCGGTACGGACATGCGCTTGCCCCATGGCCTGACCATGACCAGCGGCGACGGCCTGGTGCGCTCGTTCTTCCGGACCAAGTTCTGGGAAGACGATCCGAAAACCTACGGCGATATCGTGTTCCAGCCGGATGCACTGCCCGAACCCGTGGCCCGGACGCCGTTGACGTCCACTGAAAAGAACAGTTTGCTGCGCTACGGCATCGATGAGCCGCTGTTGTTCGTCGGCCATTACTGGCGCAGCGGCAAGCCGGCACCGATCCGGCCGAACCTGGCCTGCCTGGATTACAGCGCGGTGCTGTACGGCAAACTGGTTGCCTACCGACTGGATCAGGAAACCCGCCTGGATCCGCAAAAATTCGTCTGGGTCGATGTCGAGCGGCCGGAGGTGCTGCAATGAGTGCTGTAGCGGTATTGCGTCTGCCCCTGGCGGTGGACTTGAGCGGGTTCGTCACCCTGCTCAAGCGCATGCAAGTGCCCCACCGGGTCAGCGAAGAAGCTGGCGAGCAGGTGCTGTGGGTGCCGGACAACATCAGCGAAGACGTGCGTGCGTTGTACGAACGTTTTCCGGCGGGCGATCCCGACCAGCAACTGGACATTCCGGTGGCGCAAACCGTCAAGCGCCCGGGCTTCGTCGAGCAGTTGAAATACGCCAGGGCCACCGCGCTGGTATTGCTGCTGAGCATGATCGTCGGCGCGGTGACCATGCTCGGCGACAACCTTGAAACGCTGCGCTGGCTGACCTTCCTCGAATTCCGCGTGGTCGGCGAGTACATCCATTTCACGCCACTGGCCGACAGCCTGGCGGCGGGGCAATGGTGGCGCCTGGTCACGCCGATGCTGATCCACTTCGGCATCCTGCACCTGGCGATGAACGGCATGTGGTACTGGGAACTGGGGCGGCGCATCGAGTCGCGCCAGGGCAGTATCAACCTGATCGGCCTGACCTTGTTGTTCAGCCTGGTGTCCAACTTCGCCCAGTATTTGTTCAGCGGCCCGACCCTGTTCGGCGGTTTGTCCGGCGTACTGTACGGCCTGCTCGGGCATTGCTGGATCTTCCAGCTGCTGGCGCCGAACCCGGCCTATCGCCTGCCGCGTGGCGTGCTGGTGATGATGCTGGTGTGGTTGCTGCTGTGCCTGTCCGGGCTGGTGTCGATGATCGGCTTCGGCGAAATCGCCAACGCGGCCCACGTCAGCGGGTTACTCATCGGATGCTTCACCGGTTTGTTGGGCGGTTTGTATAACCGCCGTAAACTGGCCGCCTAATTTAAGAACATGCAATAAAGAGACGGAGACCCAATGTCCTCTTTTAACGAAATGATCAACAACATCACTCCCGATATCTACGAGAGCCTGAAACTGGCCGTGGAAATCGGCAAATGGTCCGACGGTGGCAAGCTCACCGCCGAACAACGCGAGCTGTCGCTGCAGGCGATGATCGCCTGGGAAATCCAGAACCTGCCCGAGGACCAGCGCACCGGTTACATGGGCCCGCAGGAATGCAGCTCGAAGTCGATTCAAGTGCCCAATATCCTGTTCAAGTCGGATGCCATCCATTGATCGAGATTGGCCGCGGTGCAATCAGCAAAATGTCGGCGCGCCTGGACGGGCCGAACGTGCAATACGCTTTCCGTCTGGGCGAAACCGAGGTTCCGGTCAATCCGTTGATCGGCACCACGGTGCGCCTGGAATACCTGGGGGCGATCCACTGCACCCATTGCGGACGCAAGACCAAGACCAGTTTCAGCCAGGGTTACTGCTACCCGTGCATGACCAAGCTGGCCCAGTGCGACGTGTGCATCATGAGCCCGGAGCGCTGCCACTTCGAGGCCGGCACTTGCCGGGAACCTGAGTGGGGCGAGAAGTTCTGCATGACCGATCACGTGGTGTACCTGGCCAACTCGTCGGGGGTGAAAGTCGGGATTACCCGCGCCACCCAGTTGCCGACCCGCTGGCTCGACCAGGGTGCGAGCCAGGCCTTGCCGATCATGCGCGTCTCGACCCGCCAGCAGTCCGGCTTCGTCGAAGACCTGTTCCGCAGTCAGGTGGCCGACAAGACCAACTGGCGTGCTTTGCTCAAGGGCGATGCGGCGGCGGTGAACCTGGCCGAAGTCCGCGATCGACTGTTCGACAGCTGCGCTGAAGGCTTGCTCGGGTTGCAGCAGCGATTTGGCTTGCAGGCGATCCAGCCGGTGACCGACGTCGAACCGCTGGAAATCCGCTACCCGGTCGAGCAGTACCCGGCGAAGATCGTCAGCTTCAACCTGGACAAGAACCCGATTGCCGAAGGCACGCTGATGGGGGTCAAGGGCCAATACCTGATCTTCGATACCGGCGTGATCAACATTCGTAAATACACGGCTTACCAGCTCGCCGTGCATCAGTAAGGACTCCAGCATGCGCACCGAACAACCGAAGATGATCTACCTCAAGGACTATCAGGCGCCCGAGTACCTGATCGACGAAACACACCTGACCTTCGAGTTGTACGAGGACCACAGCCTGGTCCATGCGCAACTGGTGATGCGCCGCAACCCCGAGCGTGGTCCGGGCCTGCCGCCGCTGGTGCTGGACGGCCAGCAGCTGGAACTGCTGTCGGTCACCCTGGCCGACCAGGCGCTTTCAGAGGCGCAGTATCAGCTGACCGAGAATCACCTGACCCTGCACCCGACCAGCACCACTTTCACGGTCGACACCAGCGTCCGGATCCACCCGGAAACCAACACTGCGCTCGAAGGCCTGTACAAGTCCGGCACGATGTTCTGCACCCAGTGCGAGGCCGAAGGCTTTCGCAAGATCACCTATTACCTCGACCGCCCGGACGTGATGAGCACCTTCACCACCACGGTCGTCGCCGAACAACACAGCTATCCGGTGCTGCTGTCCAACGGCAACCCGATCGCTTCCGGTCCCGGTGAAGAAGGCCGGCACTGGGCAACCTGGGAAGACCCGTTCAAGAAGCCGGCGTACCTGTTCGCGCTGGTGGCCGGTGACCTGTGGTGCGTCGAAGACAGCTTCACCACCATGAGCGAGCGTAATGTGGCGCTGCGCATTTATGTCGAGCCGGAAAACATCGACAAGTGCCAGCACGCCATGAACAGCCTGAAGAAGTCCATGCGCTGGGACGAAGAGGTCTACGGTCGCGAGTACGACCTGGATATCTTCATGATCGTCGCCGTGAATGACTTCAACATGGGTGCCATGGAGAACAAGGGCCTCAACATCTTCAACTCCAGCGCCGTGCTGGCCAAGGCGGAAACCGCCACCGATGCCGCGCACCAGCGGGTCGAGGCGATCGTCGCCCACGAATACTTTCACAACTGGTCGGGCAACCGCGTGACCTGCCGCGACTGGTTCCAGTTGTCGCTCAAGGAAGGCTTCACGGTGTTCCGCGATGCCGGTTTCTCCTCGGACATGAACTCGGCCACGGTCAAGCGCATCCAGGACGTGGCGTACCTGCGCACCCACCAGTTCGCCGAAGACGCCGGCCCCATGGCCCACGCCGTGCGCCCGGACAGCTTTATCGAAATTTCCAACTTCTACACCCTGACCGTGTACGAAAAGGGCTCGGAAGTGGTCGGCATGATCCACACCTTGCTCGGCGCCGAAGGCTTTCGCAAAGGCAGCGACCTGTACTTCGAACGCCACGACGGCCAGGCCGTGACCTGCGATGACTTCATCAAGGCCATGGAAGATGCCAATAGCGTTGACCTGTCCCAGTTCAAGCGTTGGTACAGTCAGGCCGGTACACCGCGTCTGGCGGTAACCGAGTCCTACGACGCCGCCGCGAAAACCTACAGCCTGACGTTCCGCCAGAGCTGTCCGCAAACCCCGGACAAGGTTGAAAAACTGCCGTTCGTGATCCCGGTCGAACTGGGCCTGCTGGATTCCAAAGGCGCGGCTATTGCCCTGCGTCTGTCCGGTGAAGCTACCGCCCAAGGTACCTCGCGGGTCATTTCGGTGACTGAAGCCGAGCAGACCTTCACCTTCGTCGACATCGCCGGACAACCGCTACCGTCGTTGCTGCGCGGCTTCTCGGCACCGGTGAAGCTGAGCTTCCCGTACAACCGCGACCAGTTGATGTTCCTGATGCAGTACGACAGCGATGGCTTCAACCGCTGGGATGCTGGCCAGCAATTGTCGGTGCAGGTGCTGCAAGAGTTGATCGGCCAGCAGCAGAAGGGCGAAGCGCTGGTACTCGATCAGCGTCTGGTGTCGGCGCTGCGCACGGTGCTCTCGGACGAGTCGCTGGATCAGGCCATGGTCGCCGAAATGCTCTCGCTGCCAAGCGAAGCCTACTTGACCGAAATCAGCGAAGTGGCGGATGTCGAAGCGATTCACACCGCCCGCGAGTTTGCCCGCAAGCAATTGGCCGATGCGTTGTTCGAAGGCCTGTGGCTGCGTTACCAGGCCAACCGCGAGTTGTCGAAGCAGACGCCGTACGTGGCCGAAGCCGAGCACTTCGCTCGCCGCGCGTTGCAGAACATCGCATTGTCCTACCTGATGCTCAGCGGCAAGCCGGAAGTGCTGGCGGCAACCCTGGAGCAGTTCGATGCGTGCGACAACATGACCGAGCGCCTGACCGCGCTGGCCGTGCTGGTCAACTCACCCTTTGAAGCCGAGAAGGCCAAGGCGCTGGCCAGCTTCGCCGAGCACTTCAAGGACAACCCGCTGGTCATGGATCAGTGGTTCAGCGTGCAGGCCGGCAGTGTATTGCCGGGCGGTCTGGAGCGTGTGAAAGCGCTGATGCAGCACCCGGCGTTCAACATCAAGAACCCGAACAAGGTGCGGGCGCTGGTCGGTGCGTTTGCCGGGCAGAACCTGATCAACTTCCACGCGGCCGACGGTTCGGGGTATCGCTTCCTGGCGGATCTGGTGATCGAGTTGAATGGCTTTAATCCGCAGATTGCTTCTCGGCAGTTGGCGCCTTTGACTCGCTGGCGCAAGTACGACAGTGCTCGTCAGGCTTTGATGAAGGGGGAGCTGGAGCGGATTCGGGCTTCGGGGCAGTTGTCCAGTGATGTGTTTGAAGTGGTCAGCAAGAGTTTGGTCTGAGTCTGTTCGTGACCTTGGCGGCCTTCGGGCCGACCAGGGTCATGGGTTGATTGAGTACATATCCGTTTCTTCGGTAGCGGCGGCTGGCGGTTTCGCCCTTACGGCGAGTCCCTTTTGGCAAACGCCCCAAAAGGAACCAAAAGGTCTCGCCCCTTACGTACGGCCCCTCGCTGGGGCTCGGGGTTCCTTCGCTGCGGTATTCATCCGGGGGCATTGCCCTCCGGTCGGCTTCGCTTCGACCTACATGCAATGAGTTCGACTGCGTCGAACGGCGCTGTGCGCCAATCCCCGGATAAACACCTCCGCTCAGCCTTCCGAGGGGGCGGGTGGATCAAGATCAAAAGCTGCAGGCGAGCTAACGCTCGGCCTGATGAGTGGTGAAGAGCGGCGCGGTGTACGCGCTCTGCCTTTGCTCTTCTGTGGGAGCGAACCTGCTCGCGATGGCGGCCTGTCAGCCGACCAATTTCTTCCGAATGTACCCAGCCCAACTGCAGAAGCGAGCCTGCTCGCGAAGGCGGCCCGACAGTCGACCGAAACCTTGCAGATGTACTGAGTACCTGTGGGAGCGAGCTTGCTCGCGATGGCGGCCTGCCAGCCGACCGAGTCCCATCTGCTTGCACCGGGATTTTCAGAGATCCATAGCTGCTTTGGCTTTGGCTTTGGCTTTGGCTTTGGCTTTGGCTTTGGCTTTGGCTTTGGCTTTGGCTTTGGCTTTGGCTTTTGATCTTGATCTGGTTTTTGATCTTTTGCCCCTTCGGCAGGCCGAGCGTAGGTGTTCATCAGGGGGTAGGCGCGCAGCGCCGTTCGACGAAGTCGAACACATCGAGAGGAGGTCGTCGCGAAGCAGACCGGAGGCGATGCCCCCTGATGGACACCGTAGCGAGGGAACACCGAGCCTTGGCGAGGTGCCGTACGTCGGGGCAAAGCCTTTTGCTTACTTTTCGGCGTTTGGAAAAGTGAGTCGCTGTAAGAGCGAAACCGTCAGCAGCCGTTACCGCAGCAACGGATATGTACACCGATTGGATAAGTAGCCGTTACGACAGCAACGGATATGTACTCCGAACATCAAACACCAAACACCAAACACCAAAACCGCAATCACCCCACCTGATACCCAACCATTCAGAACAACCCCCCATCCCCCCCGGTTAACAAAACATAACGTGGCGTCGATTGTCAGACATGAAAAAACACCGATAGGATAAGCCAGCTTCCGAAGGGGCTCTGGATTGCGGGTTTCAGGACTATGCTCTGAAACAGCCGGTCCAGACACGCACCCTTGCGGCGCCCAGAAAGGTTGAACGACCTAACAATAATAATGGGAGAAGGTCTATGAGTGAGCCTGTCATGGGTGTGGGTATCTGCCGCCCGCCGGCACTACGCAAATTCGCGTTGCTGGCCACAGCGCTCTCGCTGTTGGGCTCTGCCATGCTGTCGGCGCCTGCGCTGGCCGCGGCGGCGCCAGCATCCGATGTTGTTTATTCCATTGAGTCCGCCAAGGCTGCCAAAAGCCTGATGCTCGATGTCGTCCACGCCGGCAAGCGCCTGGTGGCGGTCGGGGATCGTGGGCACATCCTGTATTCCGATGACCAGGGCGCTACCTGGACCCAGGCCAAGGTCCCGACCCGGGCCCTGCTGACGTCGGTGTTTTTCGTCGATGACAAGCACGGCTGGGCCGTCGGCCATGACGCGCAGATCCTCGCCAGCGAGGACGGCGGCGCGACCTGGACCAAGCAGTTCGAAGATCTGACACGCGAATCGCCGCTGCTCGATGTCTGGTTCAAGGACGTTGACAGTGGCTTTGCCGTGGGCGCCTACGGCTCTCTGATGGAAACCACCGACGGTGGCAAGCATTGGGAAGACGCCAGCGATCGCCTGGACAACGAAGACCAGTACCACCTGAATTCGATCGCTGCGGTCAAGGACGCCGGGCTGTTCATCGTCGGCGAGCAGGGCAGCATGTTCCGTTCCGCGGACTGGGGCCAGACCTGGGAGAAACTCGAAGGTCCGTACGAAGGCTCGCTGTTCGGCGTGATCGGCACGGCGCAGCCCAATACGCTGCTGGCCTACGGTCTGCGCGGTAACCTTTACCGTTCCACGGACTTTGGCAGCAACTGGGAGCAGGTCGAGCTCAAGGCTGAACGTGGCGACCTGGAGTTCGGGCTGTCCGGCGGTACGCTGCTCGACGACGGTTCCATCGTGATCGTCGGCAACGGCGGCTCGGTGATTCGCAGCAGCGACAATGGCGAAACCTTCAAGGTGGTCAACCGTCCGGACCGTATTTCGGTTTCGGCAGTGACGGCGGCAGGCAATGGCAATCTGGTTCTGGCCGGGCAGGGCGGCGTTCGCGTCACCTCGCCAAGCGGCACCGAGCTTGGCAAATAAAAAGCGGGCAAATGAGTCGAGCTAATAATAACAAGGCGGGCGTATGACCTCTTTAAGTACTCATCACCAGGACAAGGCGACGTTCCTCGAGCGCCTGATCTTCAACAACCGCCCGGCAGTGATCACGATCTGCCTGCTGGTCAGTATTTTCCTGTTCTGGCAGGCGACGCTGATCCGTCCGTCCACCAGCTTCGAAAAAATGATCCCGCTGGAGCATCCCTTCATCCAGAAGATGATGGAGCACCGCAACGATCTGGCGAACCTGGGCAACACCGTGCGGATCTCGGTGGAAGCCACCGATGGCGACATCTTCTCCAAGGAGTACATGGAGACCCTGCGTCAGATCAACGACGAAGTGTTCTACATCTCCGGTGTCGACCGTTCCGGCCTCAAGTCGCTGTGGAGCCCGAGCATTCGCTGGACCGAAGTGACTGAAGAGGGCTTCGCCGGCGGTGAAGTGATTCCGCAGAGCTACAACGGCTCCCAGGCCAGCCTCGACTTGCTGCGCAACAACGTGCTCAAGTCCGGTCAGGTCGGGCGGTTGGTGTCCAACGATTTCAAGTCGAGCATCGTCGACATTCCATTGCTGGAGTCCTACCCGGACCCGCAGGACCAGGGCAAGCTGCTGGCGCTGGACTATCGCCAGTTCTCCCACGAGCTTGAAGACAAGATCCGCACCAAGTTCGAAGCACAGAACCCGAACGTGAAGATCCACATTGTCGGTTTTGCCAAGAAAGTCGGTGACCTGATCGATGGCCTGGTGATGGTGGTGATGTTCTTCGGCATCGCCTTCGTCATCACCCTGATCCTCCTGCTGTGGTTCACCAACTGCCTGCGCAGTACCGTCGCCGTGTTGAGCACGACGCTGGTGGCAGTGGTCTGGCAACTGGGCTTGATGCACTTCTTCGGCTTCGGGCTCGACCCCTATTCGATGCTGGTGCCGTTCCTGATTTTCGCCATCGGTATTTCCCACGGCGTACAGAAGATCAACGGGATCGCCCTGCAATCGAGCGAGGCGGACAACGCCCTCACGGCGGCGCGCCGTACGTTCCGTCAATTGTTCCTGCCGGGGATGATCGCGATCCTCGCCGATGCCGTGGGTTTCATCACGCTGTTGATCATCGATATCGGTGTGATCCGTGAACTGGCCATCGGCGCATCCATCGGTGTGGCGGTGATCGTGTTCACCAACCTGATCCTGCTGCCGGTGGCGATTTCCTATGTCGGCATCAGCAAGCGTGCGGTCGAGCGCAGCAAGAAAGACGCGGTGCGCGAGCATCCGTTCTGGCGCCTGCTGTCGAACTTCGCCAGCGCCAAGGTTGCCCCGGTTTCCATTCTGCTGGCATTGATCGCCTTTGGCGGCGGCCTGTGGTACAGCCAGAACCTGAAAATCGGCGACCTCGACCAGGGTGCACCGGAACTGCGTCCGGACTCGCGCTACAACAAGGACAACAACTTCATCATCAACAACTACTCCACCAGCTCCGATGTGTTGGTGGTGATGGTCAAGACCAAGTCCGAAGGCTGCTCGCGCTATGAAGCCATGGCGCCGATCGACGAGCTGATGTGGAAGATGCAGAACACCGAGGGCGTGCAGTCGGCGATTTCCCTGGTGACCGTGTCCAAGCAAATGATCAAGGGCATGAACGAGGGCAACCTGAAATGGGAAACCCTGTCGCGCAATCCTGATGTGCTGAACAACTCCATTGCCCGCGCCGACGGCCTGTACAACAACAGCTGTTCCCTGGCGCCGGTGCTGGTGTTCCTCAACGATCACAAGGCCGAGACCCTGGATCGCGCGGTGCATGCGGTGCAGGAGTTCGCCAAGGAAAACAACAAGGAAGGCCTGGAGTTCATCCTCGCCGCCGGTAACGCCGGGATCGAGGCGGCCACCAACGAGGTGATCAAGAAGTCCGAGCTGACCATCCTGATCCTGGTGTACATCTGTGTGGCGGTCATGTGCATGATCACCTTCCGTTCGTGGGCGGCGACATTGTGCATCGTGCTGCCGCTGGTGCTGACCTCGGTACTCGGCAACGCCCTGATGGCCTTCATGGGCATCGGCGTGAAAGTCGCGACCCTGCCGGTCGTGGCGCTCGGGGTGGGGATTGGCGTGGACTACGGCATCTACATCTACAGTCGCCTGGAAAGCTTCCTGCGTGCCGGCCTGCCGCTGCAAGAGGCGTACTACCAGACGCTGAAGTCGACCGGTAAGGCGGTGCTGTTCACCGGCCTGTGCCTGGCCATCGGCGTGTGCACCTGGATCTTCTCGGCCATCAAGTTCCAGGCCGACATGGGCCTGATGCTGACCTTCATGCTGCTGTGGAACATGTTCGGTGCGTTGTGGCTGTTGCCGGCACTGGCGCGGTTCCTGATCAAGCCCGAGAAACTGGCGGGGCAGAAGGGCAATTCGTTGTTTGCCCACTGATCGATCGCTGAATCAAAAAAGCCGCAACCTCAGGTTGCGGCTTTTTTATTTGGGCGAAGATCAAAAGATCGCAGCCATTACGAAGGATCGCTACCCAAAACCACATTCAACGCACTGCGCGCATCATCGAGTTGCACCAGCGTCGCATGCCGCGCGCCTAGGGCATCACGATTCTCGATGGCGGTCAGGATCGCCTTGTGCCGGGGCAGCGCCAGTTCATGCAGGTTCGGTCGCTGGTTGGAATGCTTCAAGGCTTCGGCGATGGCCACCGAGAGCATGTTGCACAGGTTGGCCAGCAGGTCGTTGTGCGTGGCATCGGCGATGCGACTGTGGAAGTCCAGGTCCGGCTGCAACAGAGCCTCCGGCGTCGGCGCGGCTTCCATGCGCTGGTAGGCCTCACCGATGGAGGCAATGTCCGCTTCCGTGGCGAATTGTGCGGCGAGGGCGGCAGCGGCCGGTTCGATGATGCTGCGCACGCTGGTCAGCAGGTCGAAAAACTGATTCTGCGGACTGCTTTGCATCAACCAGTGCAGCACGTCCGGATCGAGCATGTGCCAGTCCTTGCGCGGCTTGACCACGGTGCCGACCCGCGGGCGGGAATACACCAGGCCCTTGGCGACCAGGACCCGGGTGGCCTCACGCAACACCGGTCGGCTGACCGCATATTCTTCGCACAACAGCGCTTCGGCGGGCAGCTTGTCGTCCGGCAGGAAACGTCCCGAGACGATCTGCATGCCCAGTTCCTGGACGATGCGCGAGTGCATGCTTTTGCGGTCGGAGGGTTTGCGGTAATCCATGGGAAACGGCGCGGTCCTGTGCGAATAGGTGTCGCGCATGATAGCAGGCGCGGACGGTAGGCGATCCAGCCCTTGAAAAGATCGCAGCCTTCGGCAGCTCCTACAGAGATCCGGTTCACCACAATGAATGTGTCTGACCTGAATCCCGTAGGAGCTGCCGGAGGCTGCGATCTTTTTTTTAGTGGGAATGACGCGGCACTTCAGCCCCGCGGCAACCGACCAGGAAGTCGAAGTCGCAGCCCTGGTCCGCTTGCAGCACGTGGTCGATGTAGAGCTGACGATAGCCACCGACGATCAGGTTCTGCGGCGGTTGCAGGTCAGCCATGCGCGCGGCCAGTTCGGCGTCCGGGATGTCCAGGTGCAAACGGCCGCTGGCGCAATCGAGTTCGATCCAGTCGCCTTCTTTCACGGCGGCCAGCGGTCCGCCGGCAGCGGCTTCCGGGGCGACGTGCAGGACAACAGTGCCGTACGCGGTGCCGCTCATGCGCGCGTCGGAAATACGTACCATGTCGGTCACGCCCTGGGCCAGCAGCTTGGCCGGCAGGCCCATGTTGCCGACCTCGGCCATGCCCGGATAACCCTTCGGCCCGCAGTTCTTCATCACCAGTATCGAGTTGGCATCCACGTCCAGTTCCGGATCGTTGATCCGCGCCTTGTACATGTCGAAGTTCTCGAATACCACTGCGCGGCCGCGATGCTGCATCAGTTCGGGCGTGGCGGCGGACGGCTTTAGCACGGCGCCCAGCGGTGCCAGGTTGCCGCGCAAGACACAGATGCCGCCGTCGGCGCGGATCGGGTTGTCGAGGGTGCGGATCACTTCGTCTTCGCCATAGATCGGCGCGTCCCTGGTGTTCTCGCCGATGGACTTGCCATTGACGGTCAAGGCATTCGGGTTCGGGATCAGGTTGGCTTCACCGAGGCGACGCAGCACGGCGGGCAAGCCACCGGCGTAATAGAATTCTTCCATCAGGAAACGCCCGGACGGTTGCAGGTCGGCGATGGTCGGCATGCCGCGACCGATACGGGTCCAGTCATCCAGATCCAGCTCCACGCCGATGCGCCCGGCAATGGCTTTCAGGTGGATCACTGCGTTGGTCGAACCGCCGATGGCGGCATTGACGCGAATGGCGTTTTCGAAGGCTTCCTTGGTGAGGATCTTCGATAGCTTCAAGTCTTCGCGCACCATCTCCACGGCACGCATGCCGGACATGTGCGCCAACACATAACGGCGCGCATCTACCGCTGGAATCGCCGCGTTGTGGGGCAGGGAGGTACCCAGTGCTTCGGCCATGCAGGCCATGGTCGAGGCCGTGCCCATGGTGTTGCAGGTGCCGGCCGAGCGGGACATGCCGCCCTCGGCCGCGAGGAAATCGTCGATGCTGATGGTGCCGGCCTTGACCTGTTCGCTGAGCTGCCAGACCACGGTGCCGGAGCCGATGTCCTTGCCCTTGTGCTTGCCGTTGAGCATTGGCCCGCCGGTGACAACGATGGCTGGCACGTCGCAACTGGCGGCGCCCATCAGCAAGGCCGGGGTGGTTTTGTCGCAGCCGGTCAGCAGCACCACGCCATCGATCGGGTTGCCGCGAATGGCTTCTTCGACATCCATGCTCGCCAGGTTGCGGGTGAGCATGGCGGTGGGGCGCAGGTTCGATTCGCCGTTGGAGAACACCGGAAACTCCACCGGGAAGCCGCCGGCCTCGATCACACCGCGTTTGACGTGCTCGGCAATCTGGCGGAAATGCGCGTTGCACGGGGTCAGTTCCGACCAGGTGTTGCAGATGCCGATGATCGGCTTGCCATGGAACTGATGGTCGGCGATGCCCTGATTCTTCATCCAGCTGCGGTACATGAAGCCGTTCTTGTCGGCGGTGCCAAACCATTGGGCGGAACGCAGGGTGGGTTTCTTATCAGACATGATCGGTTCTCTTATTGTATGACTATATTGTTCGAGCTGAGGTGTAACATAAGCGCAAATTCTGCGCTTTGGAAGTGTTGTTGCATAAATAGTATTACTATATAGTCCGCTCAAACGGAGGGATGGCCCTGGCGAATTGTTCGCGAGAGGCGTCCCCCGAGGTTCTATAACAACAACAATCGGAGACCGATCTCATGAGCCAGGAACTGCGGCTTATCCGTCGCATCACGCTGAAACTGATTCCTTTCCTGATCCTGCTGTACCTGATCGCCTATGTGGACCGCTCCGCGGTGGGCTTCGCCAAACTGCACATGGGCGCCGACATTGGCCTGGGTGATGCGGCCTACGGCCTTGGCGCAGGGTTGTTCTTCATTGGCTACTTCCTGCTGGAAATCCCCAGCAACCTGATGCTCGACCGCTTCGGCGCACGACGCTGGTTTGCGCGGATCATGGTCACCTGGGGCACCATCACCATCGGCATGGCCTTCGTCCAGGGGCCGAACAGCTTCTATGTGATGCGCTTTCTGCTCGGCGCCGCCGAGGCCGGGTTCTTCCCGGGCGTTCTGTACTACATCACCCAATGGTTCCCGGTTCGCCATCGCGGCAAGATCCTCGGGCTGTTCATCCTGTCGCAACCCATTGCCATGATGATCACCGGCCCCGTGTCTGGCGGCTTGCTGGGCATGGACGGCGTGCTCGGCCTGCACGGCTGGCAGTGGTTGTTCATCGTCATCGGCACCCCGGCGATCCTGCTGACCTGGCCGGTGTTGCGCTGGTTGCCCGACGGCCCGCAGCAAGTGAAGTGGATGGACCAGGCGGAAAAGGACTGGCTCACCGGCGAGCTGAAAAAGGACCTCGAAGCCTACGGCCAGACCCGCCACGGCAATCCCTTGCATGCGCTCAAGGACAAACGCGTCTTGCTGTTGGCGCTGTTCTACCTGCCGGTGACACTGAGCATTTACGGCCTCGGCTTGTGGCTGCCGACGTTGATCAAGCAGTTCGGCGGCAGCGATCTGGTGACCGGGTTCGTGTCTTCGGTGCCCTACATTTTCGGGATCGTCGGTCTGTTGATCATTCCGCGCAGCTCTGACCGTTTGAATGATCGTTACGGCCATCTGGCAGTGCTTTATGTATTGGGCGCCATCGGTTTGTTCCTGAGTGCCTGGCTGTCGGTGCCGGTGTTGCAGCTGGCCGCGCTGTGCCTGGTGGCGTTCGCACTGTTTTCCTGCACGGCGGTGTTCTGGACGTTGCCGGGCCGTTTCTTTGCCGGTGCCAGTGCGGCGGCGGGAATTGCGCTGATCAACTCGGTGGGCAACCTCGGCGGCTACATCGGTCCGTTCGTGATCGGCGCGCTCAAGGAATACACCGGCAACCTGGCGTCAGGCCTGTACTTCCTGTCGGGGGTGATGGTGTTCGGCCTGATTCTGACTGGCATCGTCTATCGCCTGCTGGAACGCAAGCACGTCCTGCCAGCCGATGAGTTTGCGGCCAGTGCACGTGGGGCTTCCCGAACCTGATTTTGAGGGTTCACACCGACCAAATGTGGGAGCGGGCTTGCTCGCGAAAGCGGAGTGTCAGTCACCGATGATGTCGGGTATGACGGCCTCTTCGCGAGCAAGCCCGCTCCCACATTGGTTCTGAGGTGTTTTGAAGAATTGTTAACAGGAGAAAAATTCATGCGTTTGGTTCAGTTCGAATTGAGTAACGGCGTACGCCGTGTCGGCGTGGTCGAGGCAGGCCTGGTCCGTGAAGTGCAGGACGCGCGCACCGTTCGCGATCTGGCATTGGCGGCGATCGAGGCGGGCGCAAGCCTTGAGCAACAGGTGCAAAGCCTGGGGCTGGGCATCAGCCACGACTATGCCGAACTGCTGACGCAACGGCGCATCCTGCCGCCGCTGGACCATGCGGACCCGGCGCACATGCTGGTCAGCGGTACGGGCCTGACCCATCTGGGCAGTGCGTCGGCCCGGGACAAGATGCATCAGCAGAGCGGCGACGAATCCGCGCTGACCGACACCATGCGCATCTTCAAGTGGGGCGTCGAGGGCGGTAAGCCAGCAGTGGATGAAGCCGGTGTGCAACCGGAGTGGTTCTACAAAGGCGATGGCAGCATCGTCGTCAGGCCCGGCCAGCCGTTTCCCTTGCCGCCGTTTGCCGAAGATGCCGGTGAAGAGCCGGAGATCGCCGGCCTGTACGTGATTGGTCAGGACGGCAAGCCGTATCGCCTGGGGTTTGCCGTGGGCAACGAGTTCTCCGATCACGTCATGGAGCGCAAGAACTACCTGTACCTGGCCCACTCGAAACTGCGCAGCTGCAGCTATGGCCCGGAACTGCGGGTCGGCGAACTGCCGCAGCATCTGGCGGGCACCAGCCGCATCCTGCGGGACGGCGAAGTGCTGTGGCAGAACGAGTTTCTCAGTGGCGAGGCGAACATGTGCCACAGCCTCGCCAACCTCGAATTCCATCATTTCAAATACAGCCAGTTCCTGCGACCGGGGGATGTGCACATTCACTTCTTCGGCACGGCGACCCTGTCCTTTGCCGACGGCGTTCGCACGCAACCGGGTGACGTGTTCGAGATCACCCAGGCCGAATTCGGCGCGCCATTGATCAATGGCATCGCTCCGGTCGCAGCGGCTTTTGAACCCGGCACCGTCGGCACACTTTGAGGAGTTACCCATGACCCGGATTCTTGGACACAACTACATCGGCGGCCAACGCAGCGCCGCCGGCAGCGTCAAATTGCAGAGTGTCGATGCCACCACCGGTGAGGCATTGCCCCATGATTTCTATCAGGCGACCCCGCAGGAAGTCGATGCGGCGGCCAGCGCGGCGGCGGCCGCGTATCCGGCGTATCGCAGCCTGAGCGCGGAGCGGCGGGCGCAGTTTCTCGAGGCCATCGCCGATGAACTGGATGCCCTCGGTGATGATTTTGTCGCAGTGGTCTGCCGCGAAACGGCGCTGCCGGCCGGCCGGATTCAAGGCGAGCGTGGACGCACCAGCGGGCAGATGCGTCTGTTTGCCAAAGTGCTGCGTCGCGGTGACTTCTACGGTGCACGGATCGACCGGGCATTGCCGGAGCGTCAACCGTTGCCGCGCCCGGACCTGCGTCAATACCGGATCGGTCTGGGACCTGTGGCCGTGTTCGGTGCCAGCAACTTTCCGCTGGCGTTCTCCACCGCCGGCGGCGATACCGCCTCGGCGCTGGCCGCCGGGTGCCCGGTGGTGTTCAAGGCCCACAGCGGTCACATGGCCACCGCTGAATGGGTGGCTGACGCGATCATCCGCGCCGCCGAGAAAACCGGGATGCCGGCCGGCGTGTTCAACATGATCCATGGCGGGGGCGTTGGCGCGGCACTGGTCAAGCATCCGGCGATTCAGGCGGTGGGCTTCACCGGTTCACTCAAGGGCGGTCGTGCCTTGTGCGACATGGCGGCGGCCCGTGCGCAACCGATACCGGTGTTCGCCGAAATGTCGAGCATCAACCCGGTGATCGTCTTGCCCCAGGCGTTGCAGGCGCGAGCCGATACCGTTGCTCGGGAACTCACGGCGTCGGTGGTCCAGGGCTGCGGCCAATTCTGCACCAATCCGGGCCTGGTGATCGGCATTCGCTCAGCGCCATTCAGTGCCTTTGTGCAGCAAGTGGCCGGGTTGATGGGTGACCAGCCGGCGCAAACCATGCTCAATGCCGGAACCCTGAGCAGCTATGACCAGGGCTTGCAAAAACTGCTCGCGCATCCGGGGATCGAGCACCTGGCCGGCAATCCGCAGCAGGGCAATCAGGCGCAACCGCAGCTGTTCAAGGCCGATGTCAGCCTGCTGCTCGATGGCGATGAAGTGTTGCAGGAGGAAGTGTTCGGCCCGACCACGGTGGTGGTTGAAGTGGCCGATCATACGCAGTTGATGGCGGCCTTGAACGGCCTGCACGGCCAGTTGACCGCTACCGTCATTGGCGAGCCGGAAGACTTCGAGCAGTTCGCCGGGCTGACGGCATTGCTGGAACAGAAGGTCGGACGCATCCTGCTCAATGGTTATCCGACGGGCGTGGAAGTCTGCGATTCGATGGTTCACGGCGGGCCTTACCCGGCAACGTCCGATGCGCGCGGTACGTCGGTGGGCACACTGGCCATCGATCGTTTCCTGCGCCCGGTGTGCTTCCAGAACTACCCGGACAGCTTGCTGCCGGATGCGCTGAAGAACGGCAATCCATTGCGCATCCAGCGACTGGTGGATGGGCAGTCGTCCCGCGAGGCACTTTAACTGCCAGTCACAATCCCTGTGGGAGCGAGCTCGCTCCTACAGGGGAGGTGGTGCATGAGCTATCATTGCGTCTTTCCCATTCAAAGACTGATTGCCATGACTCCCCCAACCGACACCTTGCTCAATGCCCTCGAACACTGCGGAATGGTGGAGATCGACGGGCTGCATGCCTTCGAATTCGCCCTCGACGAGGATGATAACCTACACATTGAATGCATGGATGGCCGTGCGGCCAAACACTGGGAGTTCACCCCGGCGCAGATCCAGGCCGCGACCTTCGATACCTCGCTGCAAAGCTGGTTGATCACCGGTGACTCGGGTGAACACCGTTTGGTGTGCCTGGGCGATGTCGTCAGCGGTGACAACGAAGATGACGACCAAGGCGATGCGTAACCTCTGGCCATTGTTGATGGCCGGCAGCATCGGCGCCATGGGCGTACAAACGGCGATGGCCGAGAGTGTCCAATTGCTGGTGGGTTCCTACACCGCCGGTCAAAGCCAGGGCATCTACCGCCTGGTGTTCGACAGCGGCACCGGGCAGATCGATGCCAGCCCACTGCAAGTGATCAAGAGCGAAAACCCGTCGTGGCTGACCCTGTCGAAGGATCGGCGACACCTGTTCGTGGTCAATGAAAACGGCCCGGGCCAGACCGATCCGGTAGGGCGCGTCAGCAGTTTTGCGATTGATCCCAAGACCCACGCGCTGAGCCTGATCAGCCAGGTGCAAAGCCTGGGCAGCGAGCCAACCCATTCCAGTCTCAGCATCGATGGCAGCCATCTGTTTGTCAGCAATTACTCGGTGGCCGAAGACCCGGGCGGCACCCTGGCGGTATTGCCAGTGACGGCCGACGGCAAGCTCAAACCGGTGGTGCAGATGAGCAGCCACCCGGCGAGCCGGGTCAATCCCGAGCGCCAGGCCTCGGCCCATGTGCATTCGACCATCCCGTCACCGGACGGCAAATACGTGTTCGCCAATGACCTGGGCGCCGACAAGGTGTTTGCCTACCGCTTCGACCCCAAGGCCAACCCGGAACTGCCGTTGACCCCGGCCACCCCGGCATTCGTGCAGCTGCCGCCGGGTAGCGGGCCGCGCCACCTGCTGTTCAGCGCCGATGGCAAACACGCCTGGCTGACCATGGAAATGAGCGCGCAAGTGGCGGTGTTCGACTACCACGACGGCCAACTCGAACAGACGCAAATGGTCGATCTGGCTGCCGGACAGCCAGTTTCAGACAAGGCTGCGGCGGCATTGCATGCCTCGGCTGATGGCAAGTTCCTCTACGTCAGCAACCGTGGTACCGCCAATCAACTGTTGGTGTTTGCCATCGATCCGGCGACCGGTCACCTCAGTGAACTGCAACGCCGGGCGGTGGAGGGCGATCATCCGCGGGAATTCAGCCTCGATCCGAGCGGCAAATTCCTGTTGATCGCCAATCAGAAGAGCAACCAGATTGTCGTCGTCGAACGCGACGCCAGGACCGGTCTGCTGGGCAAGACCGTGCAAAAACTGCCGATGGATGCCCCGAGTGACCTCAGGTTTCTACTGCGTCAATAAGCCGCAGGCCCCGGTTGATGGGGCCTGCCTGCTTTTATCAATGACGCTGATATCTGGTACTGCTACAAAGCATTTCAAGGCACGAACCCTCGAGGGTTAAGTTTGCTTCACGGCCCCACCGGGCAAGCAAGCCAACCGAATCCGAGGAATACCGCCATGAACTTCAACATCTTCTCTGTCATCGCCGCTTCCGCCATTTCCGCCACCGTTGCGTTGCCAGCCAGCGCCAACGTTGAAATCAGCGACAAAAAAGCCCACACCCAGAGCTACACCCAGAAATACCTGCAACAGAGCGCCAACTTCTACGCCGCGCTGGATCACAAAACCCAAGCCTGAACGTTCAGCCCTGCCTTTATGCAGGAGCGAAGTCACTGATGATCGAAGCGCCTGAAGTTGAATAGCAGGTGTTGAAAACGATCAGAGTGGTGTCGCTCCTGCATAACGCATGCTGCCCGCGAATCCCCTGATTAGTTCTATTGAAGGCTGAAATAGCCTGGCTTAATGATCAATGAAGCTGATGGTCACTATGGATAACCCTGAGTGGTTACCCAGGCTTTTTTGATCGATTCTGTAGGCATTGAAACATGCCTGCGGAGAACATCATGGCCAGCGCAATTCTCACTTCTGCCAAACACGGCGCCTATGTGGCGATCGGTCTTTACCTTGCCATGGTGCTGGTGGTCAGTCTTTCAGCGCAGTCGCAATCCACCTTCGAAACGCCGATCCAGGTCGCTCATCCCGGCATCCAGTTTGAACACCGTGGGCAAAACGCGAGCGTTGATCAGGCGGAACTCGCGGGAGTCGTCGGCGCATGAAAGGGCACAGACTCTGGGTCATCGCCTTCCTGGCGTTCATGACCAACGGATCCTCCCTGTTGGGGATCGGCCAGGGCTCGGCGGGCTCGGTGGCACGGGCCATCGAAGCCAATCACAACATTGCCCGCAACATCGAAAACGCCAGTGCCCAGGGCATGCTCGCCGGCAATCCACCGATCAGGAATGAAAGCGTGGTGTTCGGGCCGTTCCTGGTGGATTGCTCGGCGATCGGGATGTGTGAGGTGTTGGCCTGAAGCCTGCTGCGGATAAAGGGCTTTTGTGGCGAGGGAGCTTGCTCCCGCTCGGCTACGCAGTAGTCGCAAATCGCCTAACGCGGTCTGCCTGGAAAAACCAACCGTCTGACATTGGGGCCGCTTCGCAGCCCAGCGGGAGCAAGCTCCCTCGCCACAGTGTGCGGTGGCTTACTTGCGCATCACACCGGTAAACAAGTCTGACTCCAGAAACCGCTGCAACCAGTCCTGCAAACGCCGATAGGGCGTTTGCGCGAACCAGTCGCGGTCGACGTGGGCGAACTGGCGCACGAAGGGCATCAACGCCACATCGGCCAGGCTTGGATGGTTGGCGAGCAAGTAGTCGCGTTCCTCCAGCAACGTCTCCAGCCTTTGCAAAAACACCTCGCCCTCGCCGCGATAAACCTCCATCGGCTGCTCGGGATAACGCTCGGCGTACTTGTAACGATTCAAGTGCACCTTGAACACCTGATCGTTCTGTTCGATCAGGGGGGTGATTTGCGCCGCTGCGTCAGGATCGTCCTTGAGCAGCCAGTCCTGGGGATCGTTCTGTGCCAGGGCCCAGCGCATGATGTCGAGGCTTTCGTCGATCACCCGGCCATCGGCGCTCAGCACCGGCACCGTGCCTTTGCCCGACAGCGCGAGCATTTCGGCGGGCTTGGCCTTCAGGCTGACTTCGACGATGTCCACGGCCACGCCCGAGTAGCGCAGGGCCATGCGTGCGCGCATGGCGTACGGGCAGCGGCGGAAGGAATACAGGGTGTTCATTTCACCTCCAGGGTGCTCAGGCCGTTGCCCTGGCGCTGGACTTGAATCTGCACCGGAATCCGTTCATGCATTTCCTGTACGTGGGAAATCACCGCGACCTTGCGGCCCTGGGCCTGCAAGCCATCGAGGGCGTCCATGGCCAGTTGCAGGGATTCGGGATCGAGGCTGCCGAAGCCTTCGTCGATGAACAGCGACTCGATTTTCAGCGTGCTCGAGGCCATCGACGCCAGACCGAGGGCCAGTGCCAGCGAGACCAGGAAGGTCTCGCCACCGGACAGTGAATGCACCGAACGCAGTTCGTCGCCCATTTCGGTGTCCATCACCAGCAACCCGAGCATGCTGCCGCCGCGCTTGAGGCGGTAGCGGCGCACCAGTTGGCGCAATTGCACGTTGGCGTGGTGTACCAGCAGGTCAAGGTTGTAGGCCTGGGCGATCTTGCGGAAGGTGTCGCCGGTGGCGGAGCCGATCAACGCATTGAGGCGCGCCCAGCGTTGATACTCGTTGTAGGCGTCGGCAATCTGCTGCGCCAGGGCCTGATTGGCGTTCTGCCGGCGTTGGTCCTCGGCCTGCTCGGCGCGCAGTTCGGCGCAGTGTTGCTCGCTGGTGGCGGCGAGGTTTTGCAGGTCGATCAGCGCACTGGCCAACTGCTCGGCGTCGAGGTTGCCATTGTGTTGTGCCTGGTGATCGATCAAGCGCTTGTCGCGCTCCTGCACCAGGACGCGGGCCTGTTCGATGGCTTTTTCGCTGTGCTGCAAGCGCTGGCGCAGTTCGCTGACCTGAGTGTCGTCGACGCGCAGCAGGTCTTCGAGGCCGCCGTCATCCAGTTCGGGATGGCGGGCGCGCCAGTCACCGATCTTGCCGGCGAGCTCGCGTTCTTCGCCTTCCAGTGCGTGCAAGCGCTCCTGCTGGGCCTTGAGTTCGGCGGCGAGTTGCACTGATTGCGTGAGAACGCTTTGCAGCGTCTGCGCAGTGCTGGCTTCGGCGCTGCGGGCCTGTTCCACGG
This sequence comes from Pseudomonas sp. IT-P4, assembly GCF_949767755.1. Classification (NCBI taxonomy): domain Bacteria; kingdom Pseudomonadati; phylum Pseudomonadota; class Gammaproteobacteria; order Pseudomonadales; family Pseudomonadaceae; genus Pseudomonas; species Pseudomonas sp. IT-P4. The sequence goes on from NZ_CATKPX010000067.1 coordinate 216,129, forward strand.
CCTGTTCCAGTTGCTGTTGCCAATGCTCGGCGCTGCTGTGTTCGCCGAGTAATTGCCCGAGCGTGTGCTGGCTCGCCTGTTGCTGCTCGGCCAGCCCGCTGAATTGCTGTTCGGCGGCCTGCAATTGCTGCATGCGGCTTTGCTGGCGATCCTGTTCCTTCTCCAGGTTTTGCTGGCGCTGTTGCTGCTCGGCCAGTTCTTCCTTTTGTTGCTCGAGTTGCGCCAGTCGCTCGGCGATCTGCCGGTCGAGCTGCATGAAGGTCGCGGCCGGTTCGTCGCGCAGCGCTTGCAGGGTCTCGGCCGGCAGCAGGCTGGCGAATGCCTTGAGTTCTTCGTCCAGGCGCTGGCGGTCGTTGTCCAGTTCGCGCTGTTGATTGCTCAGGTGCTGGGCCGCCTGCTGGTGCGCGGTTTCGGCGTGACGCAGTTGCTGGGTCAGGCGCGCGGCATCCTGTTGCAGGGTGAGCAGCGCGCTCTGCCGTTGCTCGTCCTGGCTGATGCTCTGGTTGAGCTGACTGTTTTGCTGAACGAGCCAGGCATCGCGTTTGGCGGCATCCTGGTTCAGCAGTTGGGTCGCCAACGGATGCGCTTCCAGGCTCGGGGCGAGGGCTTGCTGCTGGGTCGCCAGTTGCTCCTGCTGTTGCAGCAGTTCTTTTTGCTGGGCGATCAGCCCGCCGACTTCGGCGCGCAAGTCAGTGAGTTTTTCCTTGAGCAGGTCGACGGCCTTCTGCGCATTGGCCTGTTCGCTTTCATCAAAACGACCGAGGCTCTGCAGCAAGGCTTCCGGCTGATGATAGGGATGTTCGTTGCTGCCGCAGACCGGGCATGGCTGATCGTCCTGCAACTGCGCGCGCAGCTCTTCGACACTGGCACTGCGCGCCAGACGTTGGCGCTCCAGCAGCTCGCGCGTGACGTTGAGGGTCTGTTCGGCAACGCTCAGGTCAGCCTTGGCCTTGACCCCGTCCTGGGTCAGGCGTTCACGTTCCTGCTGTGCGCTGAGCTGGCGTTGTTGCAGCTCGGCACCGCGTTTGTCCAGGTCCTGCTGGCTGGCCCACAGGCGCGCAAGGTCTTCGACGGCGCGCAGTTGCTTGCGGTTGTCCTGCAACAGGCTGCCCAGAATGCCGATCTGCTCGGCGACGGCATCCGGTTCGGCGCCGGCCTCCTTGAACAGTACCTCCAGTTGTTGCTTCTGCGTGGTGAGCGCTTGTTCGGTGCTCGCGGCGTTTTGTTCGAGGCTGGCCAGTTCGGCATGGCCCTGATTCAACCGGTTGCCGATCAACATCAACTGTTGCAGGCGATCGCGGTAGGCATTCCAGGCATCGCTCAACGGAGCCAGATGGGTGCTTCGCTCCAGCTCGGTGGCGATGCGTTGCAAGTCCGCGGCGCCACGGGCTTGCTGATCGAGCAAGGTCTGAATCGTGCCCTGGCCCTGGGTGCAGGCCTGTTGCGCCTGTTGCCTGGCTTCGGCGCTGAGGGCGGTGTCCTTGGCCAGGCGGGCGAGGGTGCTTTGGGCTTCGAAGGCCTGACGCAGCAACGGTGTGCTGTCGGTTTGTCGTTGTTGGGTTTCGCTCAAGGCGATCCGCGCGCTGCCGAGCTGTTGCTCAAGCTGCGTCTGACGCTCGCCGAGTTCGCCATGCTGCTGCGTGTGCAAGGCAATTTGCGTCGCCAAGGGTGTCAGCAGCGCATCGACCTCGGCTTTACGGGCGAACTGGTGCCGTTGCGGGGCCAGCTGTTCGAGGCGGGTGAACCTCAAGCGCTCACTGGCCAAGGCCTCCCAGTGGGTCTGGGCCGATTGCAGTTGTTCGCTGGCGGCCAGATGTTCGTCCTGCAAGCGACGCAGGTCCTTGAGCCAGGTGTCCTGCAGTTCAAGTTGTTTGAGCTGCGCCTGTTGGGTCTTGAGTCGCTGCTGCGCTTCGTTGAAGCGCCCGTCCAGTTCCGCGCGTGCTTCGGGCGACAGTGGCGTCACACCGCTGGCCTGATCCTGCAGCAGCTTGTGCGCCTCGCGAGCCTCCTTGGCCTTGTCGAAGGCGCGACGGCCGAGACGGGTGTAGAGCGCCGTGTCGGTGAGTTTTTCCAGCAGTTCGCTGCGGTCGTTGTCGTCGGCCTTGAGGAAGGCGCTGAACTCGCTTTGCGCCAACATCACCGCGCGGGTGAACTGTTCGAAATTCAGGCCCAGCGCGGCTTCGAGCTGAGTCTTGTATTCGCCTTTCTGGCTGGCGAGCAATTGATCCTGATCGATGTCACGCAAGCTCTGGCGGCTGGCCTGCAGCTTGCCGGCGGCCTTGTCCCGGGCGCGATTGGCTTCCCAGCGGGCGCGGTAACGGCGGCCGTCGACACCGACGAAATCCACTTCCGCGTAGCCTTCGCCCGTGCCGCGACGCAGCAGGGTACGCGGATCGCCGGTAGCGATTTCGCCGTCGGCATCCGGCACCTTGGCGTCGCGGCCGGTGTTGTTCAGGCGCGGCACAGCGCCAAACAGCGCCAGGCACAGGGCATCGAGCAAGGTGCTTTTACCGGCGCCGGTGGGGCCGGTGATGGCGAATAGTCCAGCACTGGCCAGGGGTTCGGCGGTGAAGTCGATTTCAAACGGCCCGGCCAGGGAGGCAAGGTTTTTCAGGCGGATCGCGAGGATTTTCATGGCTGTTCGCTCTCCATCTGCACGTCCTGCAACAGCACGGCAAAGTCCTTGAGGGTCTGCTCGTCGACTTCGCTGCCGTAGTTGTCCTGCCAAGCGCGGCTGAACAGTTCCTGAGGCGTGAGCTGGTCCAGTTCGATCAGCGTGCTGCCTTCCTCGGCACCGTCACGGCCGCCGTTGCCGGCGTACTCGGCGGCGATGCGCACCAGGCGCACGGCCTTGCCTTGCAGGGCGGTTTCCACTTGATTGCGCAGGTCGGGCTGCGGCTCGTCGAGGCGCACCCGCACTTCCAGCCATGGCTGGCGCTGGATCTCGGCCAGCAGGTCGATGTTCGGCAGGTCCGCCAGTTGCAGCAGGATCTCGCTCAAAGGCGCCGGGCCGATGCGTTGCAGGTTGACCGCGCGGGGGATCAGTTTCGGCTCGACGCTGAGCAGGGTTTCGCCGTCGAGCTTGATGTCGAGAATCTGGTGCTGATAGCTGATCTCGGAGAACGACAGCGGAATCGGCGAGCCGCTATAGCGGATGCGCTCCTCGCCGTTGACTTTCTGCGGCTTGTGCAAGTGGCCGAGGGCCACGTAGCTGATGCTCGGCCCGAACAGGCTGGCGGGCAGGGCTTCGGCGTTGCCGATGATCAGGCTGCGCTCGGAGTCTTCCGACACCGAGCCGCCGGCCATGTGCGCGTGGCTGATGGCAATCAGTGCCTGGCCCGGCTGGCGCTTGGCGTTGGCCGCTTCGATCAGCCACTCGTGCACCTGGCCGATCCCGCGCAGGTAGTTGTCGCCCAAATGCGCGCCGGTGACTTCCGCCGGACGCAGGAATGGCAGCGCCAGGCACCAGCCGGCGACTTCACCACTGGCATCGGGCAACGGCAGCAACAGGCGCTCGGCGTCCAGTTGACCGTCGTCGAGCCACAGCACGCGGCCCAGCGCATGAGTGCGCAAGCGGCGCATCAAGGGGGCGGGCAGTTCAATCCGCGAGCCGGAATCGTGGTTGCCGGCAATCATCACGATGGTCAGCAACGGCTGCTGTTCGTGGGCGCTGACGATGAAGTCGTAGAGGCGTTCCTGGGCTTTGACCGGCGGATTGACCGTGTCGAAGATATCGCCGGCGATCAACAGCACATCCGGTTGATCCAGTTTCAGCTGGCGCAACAGCCACTCGAGAAAACAGCCGTGTTCGAAATCGCGATCCTGGCCGTGCAGGTTCTGCCCGAGGTGCCAGTCGGAGGTGTGAAACAAGCGCAAGGCGGACTCCGCTACAAAATAGGTAATGGCCGCGTGAAAAATGAAGGCGGCGAAAGGGGAGAGAGTTTACTGGTTTAAATGCCCGGTCGCGCGATGGAATGTTTTGTGGCGAGGGAGCTTGCTCCCGTTGGGGCGCGAAGCAGCCCCAAGTTTTTTCTGGCCCACCGAGTTGCCCGGATTTACGGCCGCTGCGCGACCGAGCGGGAGCAAGCTCCCTCGCCACAGGCAAGCCCCCTCGCCACGGGGGTCGGTGTTTATTTGGGATAAAGCGGCGGCAGCCCACTGTCACCAACCGGATCCTGCACCCGTTCAGCCATCGGGATCGCCTTGATCACCCGCCACAACTCGTCACCTTGCCAGTGTTGGCCGGTTTCGCTGTACAGCGCGCCGTTCAGGCCGTCGAGGGCGTCGGACAGTGGCACGAAGCGGGCGGCCATGTCGGCCAGGGTTTCCGGCTGTTGGCGGGCCCAGGCGTCGAGGGCCTGGCGGGTGGCGTGGGAATCGTTGGCCTGGCAGGCGCGCTTGAGGTCGTCTAGAACGGTGCGCGGGCTCGGGCCGGTTTGAGCGACACGCGCCACCGCCGGTTGCCAGCGGCCACGCCACCAGAGGCCGAAGCCGAGCAGGGTGGTGCAGGCCAGGATCAGGGTACTGAGCTTCCAGCGCCAGAGCGCTTCGCTGTCGGCGCCGGCATCGATCGGTGAGGCGTCGGCCGGGGTGTCGGCCATCAGACTCGGATTGGCCGCCACGTGCAGCGTGCGGGCGGGCAGGCTGCTGTGTTCCAGATGATCTTCGAAGGTGTTCCACCAGACCACGTCGACGGTGGGCAACTCGATGGCGCCGGTCCGTGTCGGCACCAGGGCCTCGCGGTCTTCACGGCTGCCGACCAGGCCACGTTCGCTGTTCTGGTTACCGAGCACCGGTTGATCCGGGTAGCGCCGCAGGCCGCCGACGTCGGTGCCGGGCAGCGGAGGCAGTTGGGTGCTGGACAAGCCTTCGGCCTTCACTGTCAGGCTGCGGGTCAGCGAATCGCCGACCTGGGTGTGATCCGGTTCCGGGCTCCAGCTTTCGCTCAGGGTCAGGCTACGCGCAGGCAGCCAGGGGGCATCGGCCGGATAGGTGATGGGTTTGGCCTTGACCGTCAACAGCAACTCGACCGAGGTGACGCGCATCAGCTTGCCGGCTTTGGGCCCTTGGGCTGCGTCCTGTACCGGTTGTGGGTCGACCAGCGCGGCGTTGAAGACCTGTGCCGGAATGATCAGTTCGCCACTGTGTTGCGGGTAGATCGCGTAGCGCATTTCGATCACGCCGTGGCGCAGGCCGTCGATGTCCTTTTCGTAGGTGCGCGATTCGCCCAGTTGTTCGATGCGTGCGTCAGGTATCTGCAAGGGCGGCAGGCTGCTGTCGTCGTACAGCGACACCGAATGGTAGATGCGCAGGGTCAGGACCGCCTGGGCCTGCACGTAGACGCTGGTTTGATCGAGGCTGGCGTCAATGAACACCGCGGCCCGCTTGTCCGGGTTGTCCTGTGTTTCGCTCTCGACCACCTGCAGGGTAATCGGCTGGCTCTGCAGTTCGCCCAGTTGCAGTGACGGAATCACTACGCTGCCGTTTTGCCGGGGCAGGAGGGTGACGATCCAGCGGGTGGTGGCCTGGTTTTCACCGCTCAGGGTGTTCAACTGGTTGACCTGGCGTGTGCCGCGCACTTCGAACAACGGCTCCAGCGCTGTCAGGTCAGGTTTGCCGAACTGGGTGACATCGCTGGATTCCAGGGTCAGTTCGACCGTCTCGCCCGAGCTCAGGCGACTGCGATCAACACTGGCGACCAGTTCTGCTGCCTGTGCCTGAGCCGTGCAGAACAACAGGCCATGCAGCAGCGCGAGCAATAAAACGGTGAAGCGGGTCATCGAGTTTCTTCCTGATCCTGATGTTGTTGCTGTTCGTACCAGAATTTGCGCCTGAGCAGTTCGCCGGGGTCATCCGGGATCTGCCGCAGCCACTGCTCCAGTGCCTGGCGCTGTTCACCTTCGATGCTGTCGGTGGCCGGGCGCAAGGGTGGTGTGGTGTGTTGTTCGTCACCCAGTTCGCTGCCCGGTACCTCGTTGGCCCCCGGCTTCGGCGGGGTGGTGGGCGGTTGTTCCTCACCCGGGCGGGGCGGTTGCCCCTCGGTTTTCGGTTCGTCGCTGCTCGAGGGCTGGGCAGCGGCACCGGGCGGTGGCTCCGTCGGTTCGGTTTCGGGCCGGGCGTTGCTGGCTGCGTCTGGCTCAGGAGGGGGTGGCGTGTTTTTCTCCTTGAGCAGACGTTCGACCAGCGCCTTGTTGGTCAGTGCCGGACGCAGATCCGGTTGACGCTCCAGTGCCTGTTCGTAAGCGTCCAGGGCTGCCTCCAGCTCACCGCTTTTGGCCAGGGCATTGCCTCGATTGTAGTGGGCATGGGCATCGTCGCCTTCGGCAAACCGCTCGGCGGCGCCCGCGTAGTCGCCGGCCTCATAGAGCGCCACGCCTTGCCACTGATGGTTTTCGAAGCGTCGGGAAGCCTGCGCAGGGCGCTTCTGCTTGAGTAAATGCAGGCCTTGTTGATCAGGGCGCAGCCAAAGGTCCGCGAGGTCGAAGGCGTAGCTCGGTTGAGGCAGCGCCAATAGCAGCGGCAGGCACAACAGCCAGCCCCGACGCCCCGCGCAGGCCGCGAGCAGCAACAGTGGCAGCAGCAACCAGTAACCCTGATCGGCCCAGGTGTCCAGGCGCAAGGTCTGACCGTCGTTGCGCAAGTGACGTGGACCGTCGAGCAGGCCAAGGGCGTGCAGGTCGCTATCGTCAAGACGCGCCTGGCGATAGCGGCCATCCAGGTCGTTGGTAAAGTTTTTCAAGCCGGGTTCGTCCAGGCGCGGCACGAGAATGGCGCCTTGTTCATCCTTGAGGAAGCTGCCGTCCTCCTGGGTGATCGGCGAGCCTTCGGCGGTGCCGATGCCGAGCATCAGCAATTGAGTCGATTTACCGCTCAGCGCGCGACGGATGCCCAGCCGCTCCTGGTCGGTCAGGGACGAGCCAATCAGCAGGATCCGCCCGTCGCCCAAAGCCGCCTGGTCGAGCAGCGCCAAGGCCTTGAGCACCGCCAGATCGGCGCGATGACCGGCCTCTGGCATCAACGACGGTTTCAGTGCATCCAGCAGATTGCGGCTGGTGGAAAGATCATCCGACAGCGGCACCAGGGTGTGGGCACTGCCGGCGTAGACGACGATGGCGGTTTGCGCGTCGCTGCGAATCTGCAGCAGATCAAGCAGCTTGCGTCGCGCCTGTTCCAGTCGGTTGGGCGTAACGTCGGTGGCGAGCATTTCCGGGGTCAGTTCGAGAATCACCACCAGCGGGTCGGCGGGCTTTTGACTGGTCTGCTCGACACGCTGCCAACTCGGTCCCAGCAGGGCGAGCACAGTCAACAGCCAGGCGAGACCGAGGGCGATCCAGGGCAGTTTACTGTCGCGACCACTGCCACCGCTGAGCAGCGCTGCGTGAAAGGCCGGCGGCAGGATCATCTGCCAGCGCCCGGCGCGCTTCTTGCGGTGCCAGAGTTGCCAGAGCAACCAGCCAAGCACCGGCAGCAACAACAGCCACCAGGGGCGGAACCAGTAGGGCCACAGCACGCTCATCGGCGCCTCCGCAGGCGCAGGCGTTTGAGCCGTTGGCGCCAGTCGGGCAGCAATTGGGTTTGCAAGAACAGATCCTTGGTAAACAGGCGTTGCAAGGGGTTGTCCGGCCAGAGTACGGGGGCCAGCAGCAGCATGCTCAACCAGAGCGCCAGGGCCAGTGGCCAGTGATACAAGGCTTGGGCCGGGCGGGCCTGGGTCGGTTGCTGGGCCACGGGCTCCAGTTGATCGAGGGTGTCCTTGATCGATTGCAATTCCTTGCCATCGTGGGCGCGGAAATACTGGCCGCCGGTGGCTTCGGCTATGGCTTTGAGGGACGGTTCGTCAAGGTCCAGGCTCGGATTGACGCCGAGAAAGCCGACTGTTCCACTTTGCTCCGGATTGGCACCGATGCCGATCGGGTAGATTTTCACCCCTTCCCTGGCCGCCAGTCGCGCAGCGGTAAGCGGGTCGATTTCACCGCCATTGTTGGCGCCGTCGGTGACCAGGATCAGCACGCGGCTAGTTGCCGGACGCGAGCGCAGGCGCTTGAGGGCCAGGCCGATGGCATCACCGATGGCGGTGTTTTTACCGGCAATGCCGATGCGCGCTTCGTCGAGCCAGACGCGTACGGTGTGGCGGTCGAAGGTCAGTGGGGCTTGAAGGTAGGCCTGGCTTGCGAACAGGATCAGGCCGACCCGGTCACCTTCGCGGCTTTCGAGAAAGTCGCCGAGCAGGTGCTGGACCAGCGCCAGTCGGCTCACTTCTTCGTCCTGCCACTGCATGTCAGGGAAGTCCATGGAGCCGGAAACGTCCACCGCCACCAGCAAGTCACGGCCACTGGCGGCAATCGGCAGGGGGTCGCCGAGCCATTGCGGGCGCGCCGCCGAGATCAGCAGCAACACCCACAGCAGTATGAAAGGTGCCTGCTGGCGCCATGCCGGCAGGTTGGCCCGGGCGCGACGCCCGGCAAGGCCTTCCAGGTCGCTGAGGTAGCTGACCTTGAGCGCCGGTTCGCCACTGTCGGCCACCGGCAATACGATGCGCATCAGCCACGGCAAGGGCAACAGGGCGAAGATCCACGGCCAGGCGAACTCAAACATGCTTGCGAATCCAGGTGTCGACAGCCTGGGTCAGGCCGGCGATGGCCTTGTCGTCGAGCTTGCACTCAGGTTTGTAGGCGCCTTCGACCAGCACCATCCAGCGGGTCAGCCCGGCTGCCGGGCAGCGGTTATCGAGGAACGCCAGCCACTTGCGGCCGTTGAGGGTGTGACTCTGGCTGTAGGGATAGTGGTTGCGGCACAGGCGCTTGAGCAAACCGTTGAGTTGCTGCAGCCAGGCGCCGGCCGGCGCACCGTCGTAGGGTTTGGGCATCATTGCCAATTCGGCCAGCGCGGCCAGGCGCACCGGATCCAGCGGCTGCTCGGCACGTACCACGGGACGTTTGCGTGGAATGAAGTGCCGCAGCTTCCACAGGCCTAAACCGATCAGTGGCACCAATAGAAGCAGTAACCACCAGCCCGGTGCCGGAGGCCAGAATTCCACCGGTGGCGGTGATATCAGTGGTTGCAGTTGATCAAGGCTGTTCATCGACCTTTCCCCGGTTTCTGTGGGTTCAGGTATTCGCGCAATTGCTCGACCATCTCGCTCTGGGTGCTCAAAGGCATCATCAGCACCCGCAGTTTTTGTGCGAGCAGTTCCCAGCGGGCGATGCGTGCTTCGGCCTGGGCCCGGTAAGCCTGGCGCAGGTCGAAATTCAGCGTATCGAGTTCCAATTGCGCGCCACGCTCGGCGAAACGTAAAAGGCCAGCGGCGGGCAGGGCATGATCCAGCGGATCGGACACCGGTAGCAGCAGCAGGTCGCAATGACGCGATAACAGGCTCAGCTGTTGCTCGGCGCTTTCCGATAGCGCGCGTTCATCGCAAATCACAATGACAAGGCTGCCAGGACGCGACACCTCCCGCGCCCGGCGCAAGGCAATGCCAAAGGCGTCACGGTCCGGCTCGCCTTCGGTGGTCAGCGACTGATTGACCCGCACCAGCCGGTTGAGCAACTGCAGCAGGCTTTGCTTGCTGCGCCGGGGCTTGATCTCGTAGTGCTCATTGTCGCCATACACCAGCCCGCCGACCCGGTCGTTGTGGCCCAGGGCCGCCCAGCCGATCAGGCTCGCGGCCTGGGCGGCGAGCACTGACTTGAACATCAGGCCCGAGCCGAAAAACAGCCGGCGGCTTTGTTCGACCATGATGAAAATCGGCCGCTCACGTTCTTCGTGGAACAGCTTGGTGTGCGGCTCCTGGGTGCGCGCAGTCACACGCCAGTCAATGGTGCGCACATCGTCACCGGCCTGATAGACCCGCACCTGATCGAAGTCGACGCCACGCCCGCGCAATTTGGAGTGGTGCAGGCCGATCAGCGGGCTGCGTTGGCTCGGCGTGGAAAACAGCTGCACTTCGCGCACGCGATGGCGCATCTCGATCAGGTCGGCGAGGCTGACACGGATGCCCGGCTCGGGCGGCAGGCTGGCGTTCATCGAGGTCAAGCGACGGCTACGACGTCGAGAATCCGCTGGACCACCCGGTCCTGATCGATGCCAGCGGCTTCGGCTTCAAAGGACAGAATGATGCGATGGCGCAGCACGTCGAACAGCACGGCCTGGATGTCTTCCGGGCTGACGAAGTCACGCCCGGCCAGCCAGGCGTGGGCGCGGGCGCAGCGGTCCAGGGCAATCGAACCGCGGGGGCTGGCGCCGTAGGCGATCCACTCGGCCATTTCCGGATCGAACTTGGCCGGGGTTCGGGTGGCCATGACCAGTTGTACCAGGTATTCCTCCACGGCATCGGCCATGTACAGACCGAGGATTTCCTTGCGCGCGACAAAAATCGTCTGTTGAGTCACCCGGCGCTCAGGCTTCGCTTCGCCGTTAAGCGCTTCGCCACGGGCCTGTTGCAGGATCTTGCGTTCAACCGTCGCGTCGGGGAAGCCGATCTTTACGTGCATCAGGAAGCGGTCGAGCTGGGCTTCCGGCAGCGGGTAGGTGCCTTCCTGCTCGATCGGGTTCTGCGTGGCCATCACCAGGAACAGCGGCGACAGCTCATAGGTGCTGCGCCCGACACTGACTTGCCGCTCGCCCATGGCTTCGAGCAAGGCCGACTGGACTTTGGCCGGGGCACGGTTGATTTCATCCGCCAGTACCAGGTTGTGGAAGATCGGACCTTGCTGGAACACGAAGCTGCCGGTTTCCGGGCGGTAGATTTCTGTACCGGTTATGTCGGCCGGCAACAGGTCGGGAGTGAACTGAATGCGGTGGAACTGGGCTTCGATGCCTTCGGCAAGTTCTTTGATGGCCTTGGTCTTGGCCAGGCCAGGAGCACCCTCGACCAGCATGTGGCCGTCGGCGAGCAGGGCGATGAGCAAGCGCTCGATGAGTTTTTCCTGGCCGAGAATCTGCGTTGAAAGAAAGGTTCGCAGCGCCAGCAGCGCTTCACGATGTTCCATCGATGACTGTTCCTGCAAAAGGGTGGCCGAGGACGTAGGAAATACGCCAGGGCTGGGGGCGTTACTTTAATCCATCGCGGGGGGCGCCGACTAACGGCATTTTGCGCAAAGTGCGGGAAATGGTTAGCAATAGTTGTAGGAATTTTCTTCGGGTCGCAGGTGGCGGTGCTCTCTCGGGCCTCTTCGCGAGCAAGCCCGCTCCCACAGAGAGCCGCGTCGTCACTGACGCATGCGATCAAATGTGGGAGCGGGCTTGCTCGCGAAGGCGTCAGTAAGTGCGCTGATATTTAGAGTTGGCTGATATAGGTGCCAGTGCCATCAAGAATATTCTTCAAGGTCAGCTCAACTTCAGCCAAATCCACCATGTCCGGGTCGAAGGTGATCTCCAGCACATCATCCCCATTCAGCGCATCGGCATCGGCGGCTGCAATTTCGATCTTCAGCAGGGAAGGGCTCAGGGTAACTTTCACGCCATCAAGGGTCGAAGGTTCGCCATCGAGGGTGATTTCCAGCTCGTCTTCATCCGGGTAGCGGCTCATCAGGAACATTTCGCCCTGTTCGCTGTGGCAGCACAGCATGGCCATGTTGTCTTCTTCGTCGTCGCAAGGGTTGACGATCAAGAGGGCGGTTTTCATTTTCATGGGAAATTCCTGGCTCGACGGGCGTGGTTAACGCAGCAAAAGGGCGATTCTGCCAGCCCGCGCACATTTCTGCTCGTCCGGGTGTCAGGGGGATGTGTCGTGACCGAGCAAAGTGTTGCTGGTCATTTCTGGTACGGATGTCCCGTAAAACCGGACGGAAATCCGCCATTTTTCTGTGCGAATGCTAGTGTTGTTCGAGGCGCATGCCTTGAGCTGCGTACCGTTGACCGAATATGTCGCAGCACCGCAAGCACGGGCCTTGCCGCACTGGTTAAGCTGCGCAACGGATGAGCACCCGTAAAGACATTGCGCTGCACGCAGCCCAGTCGTTTTTGCAGATGCCCATTCACGGAAGGTGAATGTGACCTGAGTGTCTCGTCCAGCTTCACCCACCTGTCACCCTGTTTCCTCTGCCCGAGAATCAGGAACGGGGTGACGGGTAGCCCCGAACAGGGGCTTTGCACGCGACGCTTCCATCAATAACAAGCCCAAGCGGAGTACCACAGATGGCGTTCTTCACCGCAGCCAGCAAAGCCGACTTCCAGCACCAACTGCAAGCGGCACTGGCGCAGCACATCAGTGAACAGGCACTGCCACAAGTGGCGCTGTTCGCTGAACAATTCTTCGGCATCATTTCCCTTGACGAGCTGACCCAGCGTCGGTTGTCCGACCTCGCTGGCTGCACCCTTTCTGCATGGCGCCTGCTTGAGCGCTTTGATCACGCGCAGCCACAAGTGCGCGTCTACAACCCCGATTACGAACGTCACGGCTGGCAGTCGACCCACACCGCGGTCGAAGTGCTGCACCACGACCTGCCTTTCCTGGTGGACTCGGTGCGTACCGAGTTGAACCGCCGCGGCTACAGCATCCATACCCTGCAAACCACCGTGCTGAGCGTGCGTCGTGGCAGCAAGGGCGAGTTGCTGGAAATCCTGCCTAAAGGCACCCAGGGCGACGATATTCAGCAAGAGTCGTTGATGTACCTGGAAATCGACCGCTGCGCCAACACCGCCGAGCTCAATGTGTTGAGCAAAGAGCTGGAGCAGGTGCTCGGTGAAGTCCGCGTGGCCGTCGGCGATTTCGAGCCGATGAAGGCCAAGGTCCAGGACATCCTGACCAAGCTGGACAACAGCCAGTTCGCCGTCGATGGCGACGAGAAGAATGAAATCAAGAGCTTCCTGGAATGGCTGGTGGGCAACCACTTCACCTTCCTCGGTTATGAAGAGTTCGTGGTCAGCGATGAAGCCGATGGCGGCCATATCGTCTACGACAAGGATTCCTTCCTCGGCCTGACCAAGCTGCTGCGTGCCGGCCTGACCTACGATGACCTGCGCATCGAAGACTACGCCGTGAACTACCTGCGCGAACCGACCCTGCTGTCGTTCGCCAAGGCCGCGCACCCAAGCCGCGTACACCGTCCGGCTTACCCGGACTACGTGTCGATCCGCGAGATCGACGCCAACGGCAAGGTCATCAAGGAATGCCGTTTCATGGGCCTGTACACCTCGTCGGTGTACGGCGAGAGCGTGCGGGTGATCCCGTACATCCGCCGCAAGGTCGAGGAAATCGAACACCGTTCCGGCTTCCAGGCCAAGGCTCACCTGGGCAAGGAACTGGCACAGGTGCTCGAAGTGCTGCCGCGCGACGATCTGTTCCAGACCCCGGTGGACGAACTGTTCAGCACCGTGATGTCGATCGTGCAGATCCAGGAACGCAACAAGATTCGCGTGTTCCTGCGCAAAGACCCGTACGGCCGTTTCTGCTACTGCCTGGCCTACGTGCCGCGTGACATCTATTCCACCGAAGTGCGCCAGAAGATCCAGCAAGTGCTGATGGATCGCCTGAAAGCCTCGGACTGCGAGTTCTGGACCTTCTTCTCCGAGTCCGTGCTGGCCCGCGTGCAGTTGATCCTGCGCGTCGACCCGAAAAACCGCCTCGACATCGACCCGCTGCTGCTGGAAAAAGAAGTGGTGCAGGCCTGCCGCAGCTGGCAGGACGACTATGCCGCCCTGACCGTTGAAAGCTTCGGTGAAGCCCACGGCACCAACGTGCTGGCCGATTTCCCGAAAGGCTTCCCGGCCGGTTACCGCGAGCGTTTCGCAGCCCACTCGGCTGTGGTCGACATGCAGCACTTGCTGAGCCTCAACGAAAAAAATCCGCTGGTGATGAGCTTCTATCAGCCGCTGGGCCAGGTCTCCGGCCAGCGCATGCTGCACTGCAAGCTGTACCACGCCGATACTCCGCTGGCGCTGTCCGACGTCCTGCCGATCCTGGAAAACCTCGGTCTGCGCGTGTTGGGTGAATTCCCGTACCGCCTGCGCCACAACAGTGGCCGCGAGTTCTGGATTCACGATTTCGCCTTCACCGCCGCCGAAGGCCTGGAACTCGACATCCAGCAACTCAACGACACTCTGCAGGACGCCTTCGTCCACATCGTGCGTGGCGAAGCCGAGAACGACGCTTTCAACCGTCTGGTACTGACCGCCGGCCTGCCATGGCGCGACGTTGCACTGCTGCGTGCCTACGCCCGCTACATGAAGCAGATCCGTCTGGGCTTCGACCTGGGCTACATCGCCAGCACCCTGAACAACCACACCGACATCGCTCGCGAGCTGACCCGGTTGTTCAAGACCCGTTTCTACCTGGCGCGCAAGCTGACCGGCGACGATCTGGATGACAAGCAGCAACGCCTGGAACACGCAATCCTCAGCGCCCTGGACGACGTCCAGGTACTGAACGAAGACCGCATCCTGCGTCGCTACCTGGACCTGATCAAGGCCACCCTGCGCACCAACTTCTACCAGACCGATGCCAACGGCCATAACAAGTCGTACTTCAGCTTCAAGTTCAACCCGCACTTGATCCCTGAACTGCCGAAGCCTGTACCGAAGTTCGAAATCTTCGTTTACTCGCCGCGCGTCGAAGGCGTGCACCTGCGCTTCGGCAACGTGGCCCGTGGTGGCCTGCGCTGGTCCGACCGTGAAGAAGACTTCCGTACCGAAGTCCTGGGCCTGGTAAAAGCCCAGCAAGTGAAGAACTCGGTGATCGTGCCGGTGGGTGCGAAGGGCGGCTTCCTGCCGCGTCGCCTGCCACTGGGCGGCAGCCGTGACGAGATCGCGGCCGAGGGCATCGCCTGCTACCGCATCTTCATTTCGGGCCTGTTGGACATCACCGACAACCTGAAGGACGGCGCGCTGGTTCCGCCGGCCAACGTCGTGCGTCATGACCACGATGACCCGTACCTGGTAGTGGCCGCGGACAAGGGCACTGCGACCTTCTCCGACATCGCCAACGGCATCGCCATCGACTACGGCTTCTGGCTCGGTGACGCGTTTGCGTCCGGTGGTTCGGCCGGTTACGACCACAAGAAGATGGGCATCACCGCCAAGGGCGCGTGGGTCGGCGTACAGCGTCACTTCCGCGAGCGCGGCATCAATGTCCAGGAAGACAACATCACTGTTGTGGGCGTCGGCGATATGGCCGGTGACGTGTTCGGCAACGGCTTGCTGATGTCCGACAAGCTGCAACTGGTCGCGGCCTTCAACCACCTGCACATCTTCATCGATCCGAACCCGGAGCCGGCGTCGAGCTTCGCCGAGCGTCAGCGCCTGTTCGACCTGCCGCGTTCGGCCTGGTCGGACTACGACACCAGCCTCATGTCCGAAGGTGGCGGCATCTTCTCCCGTAGCGCCAAGAGCATCGCGATTTCCCCGCAGATGCAAGAGCGCTTCGACATCCAGGCCGACAAGCTGACCCCGACCGAACTGCTGAACGCCTTGCTCAAGGCACCGGTGGATCTGCTGTGGAACGGCGGTATCGGTACTTACGTCAAAGCCAGCAGCGAAAGCCACGCCGATGTCGGCGACAAGGCCAACGATGCACTGCGCGTGAACGGCAACGAACTGCGCTGCAAAGTCGTGGGCGAGGGCGGTAACCTCGGCATGACCCAACTGGGTCGCGTCGAGTTCGGCCTCAATGGCGGCGGTTCCAACACCGACTTCATCGATAACGCCGGTGGCGTGGATTGCTCCGACCACGAAGTGAACATCAAGATCCTGCTGAACGAAGTGGTTCAGGCCGGCGACATGACCGACAAGCAGCGTAATGAGTTGCTGGCGAGCATGACCGACGAAGTCGGTGGTCTGGTGCTGGGTAACAACTACAAGCAGACTCAGGCCCTGTCCCTGGCAGCCCGTCGCGCCTTGCCGCGGATTGCCGAGTACAAGCGCCTGATGAATGACCTGGAAGGCCGTGGCAAGCTGGATCGCGCCATCGAGTTCCTGCCGGCCGAAGATGCAATCAACGAGCGCATCGCCGAAGGCCATGGCCTGACCCGTGCCGAGCTGTCGGTGCTGATCTCGTACAGCAAGATCGACCTCAAGGAGCAGTTGCTGGGCTCCCTGGTGCCGGACGACGACTACCTGACCCGCGACATGGAAACCGCTTTCCCGCCGACCCTGGTGAGCAAGTTCTCCTCGGCGATGCGTCGTCACCGCCTGAAGCGCGAAATCGTCAGCACCCAGATCGCCAACGATCTGGTCAACCACATGGGCATCACCTTCGTTCAACGACTCAAAGAGTCGACCGGCATGAGCCCGGCGAACGTGGCTGGCGCTTATGTGATCGTGCGTGACATTTTCCATCTCCCGCACTGGTTCCGTCAGATCGAAGCCCTGGACTACCAGGTCTCCGCCGACGTGCAACTGGAGCTGATGGACGAGCTGATGCGTCTGGGCCGTCGCGCTACGCGCTGGTTCCTGCGTGCCCGTCGCAACGAGCAGAACGCTGCCCGTGACGTCGCGCACTTCGGTCCGCATCTGAAGGAGTTGGGCCTCAAGCTCGACGAACTGCTGATCGGCCCGATCCGCGAAACCTGGCAGACGCGTTATCAGGCCTACGTCGAAGCCGGTGTGCCGGAGCTGTTGGCGCGCATGGTGGCTGGCACCTCGCACCTGTACACCCTGTTGCCGATCATCGAGGCCTCCGACGTGACCGGCCAGGACCCGGCGGACGTAGCCAAGGCGTACTTCGCCGTGGGCAGCGCGCTGGACATCACCTGGTACCTGGCGCAGATCAGCGCTCTGCCGGTTGAAAACAACTGGCAGGCCCTGGCCCGTGAAGCGTTCCGCGATGATGTCGACTGGCAGCAACGTGCGATCACCATCTCGGTCCTGCAACAGGGCGACGGCACCCAGGACGTGGAAGCACGGCTCTCCCTGTGGATGGCTCAGAACGAGAGCATGATCGAGCGCTGGCGTGCCATGCTGGTGGAAATCCGTGCCGCCAGCGGCACTGACTACGCCATGTACGCGGTGGCCAACCGCGAACTGCTGGACCTGGCATTGAGCGGTCAGGCGGTAGTGCCTGCCGCTGTCGCCGTCGAGCTGGAACCGGCTGCCTGATCAGGCGTTGAATGAAAAACCCCGCATTGAAAGATGCGGGGTTTTTTTTATTCAAGAGCTTGTGATTGGCTTAAATATAAATCGATGCGTCAAGGATAAGTGTCGCGAGCTTAGTTTAGAACGCATGCCTTTTCAGTATGGTTAAATTGAATTTCACAATATCGCCCACACGATCGTGGAAAAAGGAATGGCGTTCTGGATGTTCATGTATTGATTTTCTGATTATTCTCGCATTGCGTGCTTTCAAGTAGACCGTTGGCGTGTCAGTGCTCAAATCATCCAGTGTGATGATGTTGTGGTCGGCATCCAGCAAGTTGAATGATGTAGTATCCCCTCCGGCGGCTGGAAAAGCACCCAGACAGCCTTCGTCGTTCTTGCTGATATACATGTAGCTATAGGGGGTGCTGAGGATTTGCATGTTGTAATAGTCGTCATAACACCAGAAGTGCACAACTAATGGGTCTATATTTCCAAAAGAAAAACCAAGGTTTTCCATTCTTTTTGTTATAGGGCTGTACGCTTTCGTGATTTTTGGCGAATAGTCACTTTGAACCGTGAGAATGTTTTTTGGCACGTCTGCATCTTTGAGGAAGTTACTACGCAGAACTTCCTGGAGAAAAGTAATGGTGTCGCCGTTGCAGGATACGCGGGCTGTAAATGATCGCTCTTCGTTCTTGTTCATAAATAGTCCATTATTTAAGGTGTGGTGTTCCCCTGTACGGGTGCCCAGAATAATGCCAGTTGCATTTGTGGCGTGGTTGGTAATTGTTTCTTGTGGTTTCGCAGTAGAGTCCGGTTGTCCGGCTTGTGTGTTGTGCAATCTTTATTTAAATGGCTGATGTCCTAACTTTTTGGCGGTCAACAGTTTTGTTTGGTTTAAGAGTTTGCGGTTAATTACGTCGGGAAATTAAAAAGGCCCGAATTCGCGATTCGAGCCGTTTTATTTATAGCCGTACGTTCAGCCATCAGTCAACGGAGAAAAAATGATGGTGAGGGAGCAAGCGCCCTCACCACTGGAAATGATTAAACGATCGGAAAACTGTTGAAGTCCACGGCATTGGCCAGTTGGCTATCGATCAGGCTGATGAAGCCCTGGACTTCCGGGCAATTGAAATGCGATCGCATGGCCGCTTCGGATTGCCAGTGGGCGCTGACGGTCCAGCGATTGGTGTCCTCGGGGCAGCGGTCGACCATATAGGATTCGCAGCCGGGCAATTCACGCAGGGTTTCGACAATCTTCTGCAATTGCTTGCCCAGTTCATCCGAGCGGCCGGCGACGGCCTGCACCTGTACGGTATTGATCACTTCATGGGACATTGCTCACACTCCTGAATCAGGCCGGACGAATCCTGCTCATTGAGGGATAACGCCTATGCAGGATAGGCCGGGCCCCCGGGACCGCCAATAGCCAATCGCCGGATAAAACCGCAGGCCAATCCGTCAGGCCACCTGCTGCAGGATGTCGCGCAAACGGTCCAGGGCGATGTCGATGTCGAGGGTTTCGATGGCGCCAAAACCGAAGAAAAGCCCGGCCCTTGGGGCTTGCTGATAGAAAAAGCTGTCGATGGCATAGAGCCCGACTTCGACTTTTTTCGCCAGTTCGATCACCAATGCAATATCCATCGGCACTTTGCACATCACCACCATGTGGAATCCGGCGGTGGACGGCACCGCCTCCAGCCAGGGCGAAAGATCGCCCGCCATACGCGTCAGGATCCGCTCGCGGCGTCCGGCATAGACCGTATGGCAGCGCCGGATGTGCTTGAGCAGGCAGCCTTCGGCGATGAACTTGGCCAGCGCCCATTGCGGCAGGGTCGAGGTGTGCAGGTCGGTGAGCTGTTTGGCGCGCACCACCGCCTCGAGGATCGCTGGCGGCAGGATGGCATAACCGAGCCGCAGTTCCGGCAACAGGGTTTTGGAGAATGTCCCGACGTACGCGACGATCCCCCGTTCATCCATGCTCTGCAGGGAGTCGGTGGGGCGGCCTTCATAGCGGAACTCGCTGTCGTAGTCGTCCTCGATGATGATCGCGCCCAACTCATGGGCCTTGGCCAGCAGCGCTTCCCTGCGCGCCTGGCTCATGGGCATGCCCAGCGGGAACTGGTGCGACGGGGTGACATGGATCAGGCGCGTGCCGCGAGGAATCCGGTCCACCACAATGCCTTCGGCGTCCACCGGCACACCAATCACCGTAGCGCCGTGGGTGCCGAACAGCAGGCGCGCCGGCGGGTAGCCGGGGTCCTCCATGGCGACCAGGCTGCCCGGACTGATCAGCACCCGGGCAATCAGGTCCAGCGCCTGCTGCGCGCCGTTGCACACCACCACATCCTCATCCTGACAATTGACCCCGCGGGAGAACGCAATGTGCTGCGCAATGGCGTTACGCAGCGCTGGCAAGCCCTCGGGCAAGCTGTACAAGCCCTTGGAGCCGGCAATCTGGCGCAGTGCGTGAGCGGTGCAGCGCCGCCAGTCATCCTGGGGGAACTGGCCCTTGCTGGTGGCGCCACCAATGAAGTCGTAGCGCAGCGAGCCTTCCAGGGTCGGATGACGCAGAAACACCGGCAGGTTGCGCCAGGACTCGATCACCTCGAAGCCGCCAAGCTCGGTGTGGCTCCGTTTACGCTGCACTTTGGACGAGCGTGCGTTGACGTAGGTGCCTTTGCCGACCACCCCGGTGAGGAAGTTTTCGTAGGTCAGCTGGGCGTAGGTATCGGAAATGGTCTTGCGCGAAATACCCAGTTGTTCGGCCAGCAAACGGCTGGGCGGCAGTTGCGTCCCGGCAGTCAGGCGACCGGACTCGATGGCGCTGCGCAGTTGGTTGTACAGCTGGCCGGCCAGGTCCTTGCGGCCGTTGATGACAACATGTAGTTCCATACCGGCGAGGCTCCGGGGCTGTTGAGGCGCGTGTGCGTCGCGCAAGATTACCCCTATCCGCTTGTGGTACAGAAGTTGCGCAGTGGAAAAACCGTCGATTGGCCTGGCGGCGGTGGTCCCCGGGAAAATCGCCTGATTGGATCTGTCATGCCTGTGCGCCAGCGACTACCGTGAAGATCACTTCAGGGTTGCACGAGATCGCTCCATGACCCCCCGACTGGATTACTACAGTGCGTCCCCCAAGGCGATGAAAGCCATGATTGCCATGGAGGCCTTGAGCAGCAGCCTGAGCATTGAGCAGGCGCTGCTGCACCTGATCAAGATTCGTGCTTCGCAGCTCAATGGCTGTGCCTTTTGCACCGATATGCACTCGGTGGATGCACGGCGCCTGGGCGAAAGCGACCGGCGTCTGTATTCCCTTGTGGTCTGGCGCGACAGCAACTTTTTCAATCCCCGGGAAAGAGCCGCGCTCGCCTGGACCGAGGCGGTCACCTTGCTCTGCGAAAGCCATGTGCCGGACGATGTCTATGCCCAGACCCGGGAGCAGTTCAGTGAAAGCGAAATGGTCGACCTGACCATCGCCGTTACCACCATCAACAGCTGGAATCGCCTGGCCGTGAGCTTCCGGCAGACACCCAGCGCCTGAGTCATTGTCACAGCAGGTTCATGAAGGATCCGCAGGATGCAACTGTCAGTTTCAGATCGACAGGGAGTCCTCGATGTCATTCATGCAAACCAGCGCCCGCCAGGGAGCTGCCGAGTATCGCGTAGCCATTGATAAAAACGCGTCCTGGCGCCAACTGGCAGCGGGTATCGACCCGGAACTGGCGCTGTGTTTCACCGTCAGTGCCCGTTGCGGTTGCTTCATGCAGGCCGCCCGCAGTCTCAATATCAAGGCCACCCGCCTGCGCAGGCAACTGGTGCTGCTGGAATCGCAGCTGCAGTGTTCGCTGTTCAGCCATTCCGACAATGGTTTCAGCCTCAGCCGCGATGGCTTGCGCTTGCACGCACAATTGATCGCCCTGGCCCATGAGCGCGATTTGCCGGTGATCGAGCAGCCGTTGATTCGCCTGGCGGTGGCGGATTCGATACTGCATGACATTCTTGGTCGTGACCTGGTTGCACTGCTGCGGCGCAACGCCAGTGTGCGGCTGGACATCATGACCCTCGACAGCGAGTTGGCCTTGCAGGCGGTCAGCGCCGACGTGGTGGTGTGGCTGGGCGAGAGCGGATCGCCGTTACCGGGGCCGAGCTTTGCCATCACCGAACCCCGGCGCCTGGCAGAACTCGATTACCTGCCGCACATTGCCAAGCGCTATTGCCGGGTTGCATCCAGGCCGGAATGCCTGGATGACCTGACCGATTTTCTCCTGGTGCAATGGCGGCAGGACAGCCAGGTTCAAAGCTTCAGGCCATGGAATGCACTGGTGGATCAGCGCCTGGCCGGGTCGGTGCACTTGCAATCCTGGGAACTGATGCTGGAGATGATTCGTTGCAGTGCCTGCATCGGCCTGCTGCCGCACTACATGAGCCACTTCGACCGCGGGCTGATTGCCTTGCCGGGCCTGTTCGACCAGCCGATGCGGCGTCAGGTGTGGATGGCGGTCAACGCCCATTCCGGGGGCGACGCGCAGGTGCGGATGATCGTCGAATTGATCGAAAACACCTTCAACGAGCGCCGGGAGTGGTTCCAAAGCTGAGCGCTCCCACATTGGTTCTCGCCACAGCCGAAGGTAGCGTTATAGAGTGAACGGCCATGTCTGCTTCAAGGATGATTCACCCATGCCAACCACCGAACCTGTCATCACCCTCGAACGTTTCAACGAATCCCATATCGAAGGCATCACGGCGCTGTACAACGATCCGGCAATCGCCCGTCAAACCCTGCAGATGCCGTTTCAGTCCACCGAACTCTGGCGCAGTCGCCTGGCGCTGGATAACGAACGCCTGGTGAAAGTGGTGGCTTTGCATCAAGGGACGGTCATCGGCAACATTGGCCTGGAGCAGTTCTCACGCATTCGTCGCACCCATGCCGGCAGTTTCGGCATGGGTGTTGCGGTGGCGTGGCAGGGCAAGGGCGTAGGGTCGAAGCTGCTCGTGACAGCGCTGGATATCGCCGACAACTGGATGAATCTGCAGCGTGTCGAGCTGTCGGTGTATGCCGACAACGAAGCGGCCATTGCCCTGTACCGCAAGTTCGGCTTCGAAACCGAGGGTCTGTTCCGTGATTACGCCGTGCGCGACGGCGTATTGGTGGACACCTTGAGCATGGCGCGCCTGCGTCGCACGCCAAAGGCCGGTTGAGTCAGTTGCCCAGGGCAAACCCCAGACGTACCTCCTGGCTGTTAGTCGCACACCGGCTTCACGCTTCTGCCATGCTCAATATCCGTAGTACCGCTGCAACCAAAGGAACACCGCAATGGACGATGTACAGCAACTGGGTGAAATGCTGCGCCACTACGCAGAAAGCGAAGCGCACAAGAAACAACTGTTCGAGTCCCAGTCCGCGGATTGGGCTGCGCGTATTGGTGAGCTGTTCGATCAGATCGGGCAATGGCTGGAGCCGGTGCAGGCGCCGCACCTGCTGGAGGTGAGCCGCGAAGCCTATGTCGCCTCGGGCCCTAGCGTTCCTGTCGAGACATCGACATTCAAGACCGAGAAGCTGTCCATTGTGATTGCTGGCAGAGCAGTGGAGTTTGTCCCGGAAGTGATGGGGGCGGGCGGGCAGATTTCATTGGCGGTGATGGGTTTGACCGCTGCGCGTTTCGGCAGTGTCTCGCTGGTTTGCCAGCCACCTTCCAATAGCTGGCAATGGCGCAAGACCAACGGTTTGAAGGACCCGGATGTGTTTCCCTTCGATGCGAACTTTCTGGCGCAGCAGTTGCAGGGTTTGATTCCCCGGGATCGCGGTTGAGCCTTTGATCAACGACACATGACCCTGTAGCTGGCTTGTCTGCGATGGCGGAGAGTCAGGCGATATTGATGTTGAATGGACCGGCCTCATCGCGAGCAAGCTCGCTCCCACAGGGTTTGTGTCGTACCCAAATGTTGTGGTCGACACCGAACCTGTGGGAGCGGGCTTGCCCGCGAAGACGTCAGTGTTGCCGATAGAAAGCACTGATCAGACAGCGCTTTCAGCCCGGTTTCATTTCAACGCCGGATCCCCCATGTTCATTTTCTTCCAGCCCTGCAACAGCACTTGCGCCTTTGGCTCCTGGCCGTTGTCCAGGTAGTACTGGATCAACGACAAGCGGGCATTGCGGTTGGACGGTTGTTCTTTCAACAGCCGTTCCAGTTCTGCGCACGCCTGGTCAATCTTGCCGCTGTCATGCAGGGCCACCGCCAGCACATAGCCGAATTGTCCGCTCTGTGGTTCCAGTTGCGCGGCCTTGCGCAGGTACGGCATGGCCTGGGCGGCCTGGCCCGCACGAATCAGCGCCAGGCCCTGGGTGTGTTGCAGCAGGCCTGAGTCGGGGTGGTCCTTGAGGCTTTGCGCCAGCAGGGCATGGGCTTCCTGGCTGCGACCGTTGGCCTCCAGCCACTGCACCAGGGTGACCAGCGCCGGGTAGAAGTCCGGATCGCGCCGCAGGGCTGTACGCAGCAAAGCTTCGACTTCGGCGCTGCGGCCATCGGCCTGATAGAGCATGGCCAGGTTCAGGTTGGCCTCTGCACGCTCGGCCAGGTTCTTTTGCACCGCCTCGTATTCGGCAATGGCGGCATTCCAGCTGTCCTGGGCGCTGCCCAGGCCATTGCGTGCCACGCTGAGCAGGTCCCGGGCGACGGCGATGCGCACGGCCCGCACCGGGTCGCTCAACAACGGGGTCAGCAATGGCGCACGCTCTGCTGGCGGCAGGAACGCGCTGATCGCTCGCACCGCGCTCTCGCGGACTTGCGGTGCCGGATTACCCAGGTCCTTGGTGGCCAGTTTCAACGCCTGTTCGCTCGGGTACGCCGGCAGTTCGGCCAGCAGTGTCGCGCGCTGGATCGCCGGCAGGTTGCTGCGTTGCAATTGCTCGAACAAGGCCTCGGCAGCGCCGGCCTGACCGTTGCGAATCAGCCACAGGCTTTCGTCGTAGCGAGGGGCCTGTACCGCGCTGGCGTTGGCGGTGTTCCACAG
Organism: Pseudomonas sp. IT-P4; assembly: GCF_949767755.1. Taxonomy (NCBI): domain Bacteria; kingdom Pseudomonadati; phylum Pseudomonadota; class Gammaproteobacteria; order Pseudomonadales; family Pseudomonadaceae; genus Pseudomonas; species Pseudomonas sp. IT-P4. The sequence goes on from NZ_CATKPX010000067.1 coordinate 240,151, forward strand.
CTTGAACTGCTCGGTGACCTTGTCGCCGGCCTTGCCTTGGTGGCAGGTCAGGCAGGCGTCAGGCGTCCCCAGTTTTTTCGCCCGTTCGGGGTTGGGAATGCTGAAGCTGTGGTCATGCCGCAAGTCGTTGCCCATGTAGAACTTGCCGGGCATGTGGCAATCCACGCACTGCGAACCCGGCTGGCCCATGGTGTGGCGAGTGTGTTCGATGGAATCGTAGTTTTTTGCTTGCAGGCCCTTGCCATCGACACCCTCCACAGTGGTGTTGCCGGCGGTGTTGTGGCATTGCAGGCACACACCGTTGCCAGGCGCTTTCAACTGCGTGCTGTGGGGGTTGTGGCAGTTGCTGCAACGCACGCCCTTATCGAACATTTTGCTCTGGGCAAAGGAGCCGTGTTCGAACACTTCATCCTTGATCTTGCCGTCCAGCGCGTACAACTCGCGGGTCAGGACGCTCGGCAGGTAGTCGTCCATCAACCGCTTGCCGACGGTGTAGCCATCGTCCAGGGGCGCGCGGCGCGAGTGGCAGCGGGCGCAGGTTTCGTTTTCGACGGTAGCGTTCTTGTCCTTGAGATCGACGGCAAACCCGGCATGGATCAGGTCGGTTTTCTTCGCGGTCCATTCCAGGTGACTGGACGCCGGGCCATGGCAAGCCTGGCAGCCGACGCCGAGGCTGTTCCAGTGGCTGTCGAAGGTGTTTGTCGCCGCATCGAAATTGCGCTTGTAACCGGTGGTGTGGCACTCGACGCACATGAAGTTGGCGTTCTGGCTCGGTTTGCTCCAGTGCAGCGGGTTCTTGAAGGTCACGCCCTGGCCCGGATAGAGGTGGAACCAGCGGTGCTTCTCGGTATCCCAGGCCACGGCGAGGGCCTGCAAGCGGCCTTCGCCGACCTCGATCAGGTATTGCTGCAAGGGGGCGATGCCAAAGGTGTAGGCCACCTTGAAATCGGCATTCTTGCCATCGATACCCGGCGTGTTGACCCAGAATTCGTCGCCTTTGCGCGAGAACACCGTGGTCTCCTTTTCGGCCTTGAAGGTGACGTTGTTGAAGTCGCCGAGCAGGGTGTCCGCGTTGGCTTGCTGCATCGCCAGTTGGTGATGGGAGCCTTGCCAATCCTTGACCTGCTCGCCGTGGCAGCCCTGGCATTGTTGCTCGTCGACCATTTTCGCGGGTGCGACGGCGACCGGTTGCGGTTTGGCCGGTTGCACGGCAGGGGCGCTGACCGGGACTGGCTTGAGCTGCGTCGGTGAGTTGTCCAGCAAAAACCAGCCAATACCCGCCACAGCCAGCAGCAGGATGCCGATGGTGACAGGGAACAGGTAACGGTTGATCAGGGTTGGTTGCGAATCAGGGTTTGGGGTTGCAGCTTTATTTTTATGGTTCGGCATTACGACTTCCATGGTCCAGGTGCGATTGCCGTCAGGGCGCGTTCAGGCTGGGTGCAGCTTTGCCGGATGGCCGGTGTGTGTCAAATGACATTGTTTCGAGGCTGATGGCCTCTTCGTCGGAGCGCCGCCCGGAGCAAGCCCGCTCCCACAGGGTTTGGTGTTGTTCACAGCAATTGAGTACGACACAACACCTTGTGGGAGCGGGCTTGCTCGCGAAGGCGGCCGCCAAGGCGCCACATCACTCCCCGACAAACCACCGGTAATACGGATTCCCGGAATCCCCGCGCATCACCTCGCGCATCTCCCGGGCCCAGGCGTCACGATTTCCGTTGTAGGCATGCAGGCTCGCCCGATAGAACTGCATCAGGCGTTGTTGCTGGGTGTTCATGCGCTCGATGAACCCGGCGTCGGCGTTCAACACGGCTGGCGGCTGGTGCAAGTCGAGCAGGGCGGGCAATACGCGGCTGATCTCTTTCGAGCGAACCCAGGGCGCATATTCAATCTTCGGCTGATCGTCCGTCACCGGTTGCGCATCGCCAGCGAAGCGTTCCAGCCCCGCGCGATCAGTCACCCAGGTGGCAAGCAACGCCGCGGCCGAGCCGACGCCGACATCCTGCAAGGCGCTGCGAACGCTGTCCTGCTGCAAGCGTGCGCTGATCTTCGCCGCATCCAGTTCAATCGGCTCCATCGAACCCACCAGCAGCATCTCGTGGAATTCGCTGGTCCACAGGGTCGCGTACGGGAACACGTCGAGGAAGCTGCGCACCAGTGAGCGCGAGTCGTCGATGTTCTGCGTTGGCAGCGGCAGCCATTGGGCAACCAGGCCTTGTTTGTGCAAACGGCTGGCGGCCAGTTGGTAGAAGTCCCGGGAGTACAGGTTGACCACGCCGGCAGCGGAAGGGGGTGGCGGCTCGAGGGTGATCAGGTCGTAGTGCTGCGGATTGCGCAGCAGTTCCTGGCGACCGTCACGCAAGCGCACATCGACCCCCGGATCGGCCGCGGCATCGAAATTGCCCTTGAACAAGGGGGCCGCCTTGACCACCGAAGGCAGCAGTTCGGCGACCACGCGATGTTCCAGGCCGGGGTAGCGGGTCAGGGCGCCCGCGGTGATGCCGGTACCGAAACCGATCACCAGTGCCGAGCGCGGCTCACCGTTGTGGATCAACAGGGGCAGCAGCGCCTGGATCCGCATGTAGCGCAGGGACGGCATGGCGTCGCCGGTATTGGACACGCCCTGGATGTACAAACGCTGGAACGCTCTTTCGCCCTTGCCCTGGGTGACCACGGCGACGGTGCCGCCACGGCCTTCTTCGTAGAACGTCAGCGTGCCATTGCGCGCCCCCGGCAGCAGGCTTGCGAGCTTGTTGACCGGCGTGAACACGGCAAGTGCCAGCGACACCAGGCCAATGGCAACCACCGCCTGACGCCTGCCTTTTTTCACGCCATGGCCCTTGCGCACGGCGAGGCAGGCGATAGCGGCGGCGACCATCGCCAGCAGTCCCAGGGTTCGCACCAGACCCAGCATCGGGATCAGGACAAAACCGCAGAGCATCACGCCGACAATCCCGCCAAGGGTATTGAGCGCGACGACTTCGCCGACATTACGCCCCACCTGTTCGCCGCCGACGCTCAAGCGCAGGGCCAACGGGAACGCCGCGCCCAGCAACAGGGTCGGTACAAACACGATGCTCAAGGCAGCCACGGCAAAGCGCGTGCTCATGCCCGCCAGTTCACTGCCGCCCAGTGACAATACCCAGCTTTCCGCCAGGGTTTGTGCAATCACCAGCCAACGTCCGAGCAACGCTACTTCCAGCAAGGCAATCGCGCCGGCTGCGGCAATCAGCAGACCGAACACCCCCCAAGGATCGCGCAGGCGATCGACCCGACGGGCCAGCAGCATGCTGCCCAGGAACAAGCCGGTGAGGTAGGTCGCCAGCACCACGGCAAAGGCATAGGTGCGGGTGCTCATGAATTGCACGATCGATTGCGACCACACCACTTCGTAGCCCAGGGCCACACCGCCGGCAATGGAATACAGCCACAGGGCCAGGCGGTCGGGGGCTTTTTCACTGTGATGTTTCACCGGGGCATCGACGGGGGCCACGCGCTGGCGCTGGAACCACAAAGCCCCCGCGGCGGCCAGCAGGTTCAGCATGGCGGCGGCCAGTGCACTGCCGCGCACGCCAAGGGTGGCAATCAGCACGAACGCGGCGAGCAGGGTACCGGCGATGGCCCCGGCGGTGTTCGCCGCATACAGTTGTCCGCCGGCCTTGCCCAGGTGTTGCGGTTCAGTGGCCAGGGAGCGAACCAGCACCGGCAGGGTGCCGCCCATCAGCAGCGCGGGAATGCCCACCAGCGCGAACGGCAGCACCCAGGCCAGCAAACCCAAGTGTGCTTCCAGCCAGGCAAACGGGCTGGCCGCCAGGCTCATGGCAAAGGTCGCAGAGACACCGAGCACGGCCACCAGTACTTCCAGCCCGGCGTAGAGCACAACCGGTTGCTGCATCCGGTCCGCCCAGCGGCCGAACAGCAAGCCACCCAGGGCCAGCCCGGCAAAAAAAGCGCTGATCCCGGTGGTGATGGCATAGACCTCGACACCCACCACCAGCGACAGTTGCTTGATCCACAGCACCTGATACACCAGCGCGGCGGCGCCGGAGACAAACAGCAACAGGGCGGGGATCAACAGCGCCGGGGAGGCGACTTGAGGGGCAGGTATGGCCGACGACTTGCTGGCGACACGTGAGGTCATTGCGGATTGCCTTGTTCCAATTCGAAATAGCCTGTGACTGCACCGGCCCTTCGCGAGCAGGCTCGCTTCCACATTTGCAATGCAGTCCCTGTGGGAGCGAGCCTGCTCGCGAATGAAGTCGATGCGGTCACAGATCGAAAATAAGTCCGCTCGCCAATGAAGGCGAGCGGCGGTCCAGCGGTCTTACTGTGCAGCTTTCATTTTTTCAGCGATCTTGGCGTCTACCGCCTTGCGGATCTGGTCGATACTGAAGCTGGCCGGTGCCTGGCTTGGCGGGTAGTCGATGAAGGTCTGCAGGAACGCAGCCGACTTCACGACTGCCACTTCGGTCAGGTAAACGTTCTTGGTGGTCCAGTCATAGTACTGATCGGAAACCACGTCGGCACGCTCATACGGGTCCATGCGCAGGTTGAAGATTTTCGGTACTCGCAGGCACACGAAAGGCTCACTCCAGACCTTGAAGCCGCCTGGGGCACGTTGTTCGCAGAACACCGCTTTCCAGTTGTCGTAGCGCATGGACACCAGCACGCCGTCGTCGTTGAAGTAGTAATACTCCCTGCGCTCGCCTTTAGGCTGTTGGCCAGTCAGGTACGGCAACTGGTTGTAGCCATCGAGGTGAACTTTGAAGTTGGTACCACCGGACGTCGGTGCCCAGCCTTTAAGCAGTTTGTTTTTCACATCCGCATCGCCAGCCGCGGCGAGCAATGTCGGGAACCAGTCCATACCGGAGAACATCTCGTTGGAGACTTCACCCGGTTTGATCTTGCCCGGCCAGCGGACCATCGCGGGAACGCGATAAGCGCCTTCCCAGTTGGAGTTCTTCTCGTTACGGAACGGCGTGGTCGCCGCGTCCGGCCAGGAGAACTGGTTCGGGCCATTGTCGGTGGTGTAGACGACGATGGTGTTGTCGGCGATTTTCAGGTCGTCGAGGGTTTTCAGCAGTTTGCCGACGTCGCCGTCATGCTCGATCATGCCGTCCGCATATTCGTTGCCGGCCATGCCGCTCTGGCCTTTCATCGAGTCACGCACATGGGTGAACAAGTGCATGCGTGTGGTGTTCATCCAGACGAAGAACGGTTTGTCCGCCTTGGCCTGTTTCTCGATGAACGCCTGGGCCGCTGCCGTGGTTTCGTCGTCGATGGTTTCCATGCGCTTGGCCGTCAGCGCGCCGGTGTCTTCAATCTTGCCATCGGCAAAGCTGTGGATCACGCCACGCGGGGTGAAGGCCTTGGTGAACTCAGGGTTATCCTTGGGCCAGTTCTCACGCTCGGGCTCTTCCTCGGCGTTGAGGTGGTACAGGTTGCCGAAGAACTCGTCGAAGCCGTGGGCGGTCGGCAAATACTCATCCCGGTCGCCCAGGTGGTTTTTACCGAACTGACCGGTGGCATAGCCCTGGGACTTGAGCGCCTGGGCAATGGTGATGTCGCGCTTTTGCAGTCCGACCGTGGCACCCGGCAAACCGACCTTCGACAGGCCGGTACGCAATACAGACTGGCCGGTGATGAACGAAGACCTGCCCGCCGTGCAACTGTTCTCCGCATAGTAGTCGGTGAACATCATGCCTTCTTTGGCAATCCGGTCGATGTTTGGGGTCTTGTAGCCGACCACGCCCATCGAATAGGCGCTGATATTGGTCTGGCCGATATCATCGCCGAAGATCACCAGAATGTTGGGCTTCTCAGCGGCCCCGACGGTTGCCGAAAAGGCCATGACCGTTGTCGCCACCAGGGCGAGTTTCGGTATCCACTTACGTATGCGAGTCATCTGACTGGCTCCTTATGCTTACTTGCGTCGCGTACTGCGACAAACGTTTATTGCGGTCCTGCGTTACGTCTTTTTATTGCGCTTGCTCGGGTGTGGCGGCATCGAACGGGTAGATCCGGGCCCATTCGGATGCCATGTCGACGACTGTCCAGCCACGTTTGTTCGCTTCGTCCAGGGCTTTGTCCAGGCGACCGATCTGTGACTGCCGGTCGTATGCCCATTCGCGCTTGGCGTCGGTGTGATGCACCAGGCCCATGAAGCGTTTGCCGGGACCGGCGGCGGTCCACTGAAGCATTTGCTGGTCGCCGTCGGAGTTGCCAAAGGCGAGGATTGGCCGACGACCGATCACCGCATCGATGCTGACCGGTTTGCCCGGACCATCGTCGTTGTGGGCCAGTTTCGGCGTGCGCAGGATCGAGGCCTTGCCATCCTTGTAGTCAAACGTTGTGACGAATGTAGTGCCGATGACCTGCTCGGGTGGAATGCCGTAGACCTTCTCGGCGAAGGCGCGCATGAATCCGGTGTCCCCGCCGGAGACGATGTAGGTCTTGAAGTCCTTGCCGCGCAGGTAGTCGAGCATTTCCAGCATCGGCTGGAAGACCATCTCGGTGTACAGCTTGCCGGTTTTCGGATGACGGGCCTGGGTCAGCCAGGTCTTGGCATCGTCATCGAAGGCTTCGGTGGTCATCCCGGTGTGGGTGGCTCCGAAAATTTTCATCATGCCTTCAAGGCCACTGGCGGCCAGGGCCTTGTGATCGTTTTCCAGCACGGCCTTGAACGGCTGGGTGGTTTTCCACTCAGGGTGTTGCGCCGCTGTACGCTTGACTTCCTCGAGGGCGAACAGCAACTCGAAGTACATCGGCTGCTCGCTCCACAAGGTGCCGTCGTTATCGAACACGGCAATGCGGTCCTCGGGCTTGACGAAGTCCTTGCTGCTTTGATCGGTGACTGTCTGCACGAATTCGATGATCTGCTTTTTCGACGGCCCGTCGTTCCACGAGGGTAGCGGCTCGGCCGCTTGCACCAGCAGCGGCAGGCTCAAGGCCAGGGTCAGCAGGAAACCGAAGGCGCGATGATGGCGTAGCGATGTCGAATTCGTCATGGAAAGTCCTTCTCGTAAACGGGGTTGAGCGGATGCAGTGCACAAGAGACTGATTCTCTGTTGCGTCCCGCCTGACTATGCAGCGTAGACAAGGATTCCCCGATTTGGCGCAAGGCTTGCTCTTTGTCCGGTTCGCGGCCATAACAGGCGCGCAGGAAGGTTTGCAGGCGCGGGCCGAGGCCGGTCAGTTTCAGGCCGTGGCGGCTGCGCCGGGTCCACAGGTACAGGGCGCTGAGTTGCGCCGGTTTGCCCTCGATTTGTGCCGGGATCTGCCGCCACGCGTAATCGGCGGACTCGAGCCAGGCGGTGTGGCGGGCGCGGCGTCGGGCTTGCCATTTGAGGTGTGCGCGGCGTACGAGCGGGCGACTGAACCAACCGAACGCCACCACCGCCAACACCAGTGCCAATAGCCCGAACCAGTGCCCGGAAAGGTGCAGGCGATCGTGCTGGCCGAGTTTTTTCAGGTCTTCGGTGATGGAAAATACCGACTTGTAGGCGCTGTTGGCCGCCGCGTCGAAGGTCACGGCAGGCACCGTGGCCGTGCGGGTTTGCTGACTGCCGGCATCCCACCATTTCAGTTCGACGGAGGGCAGGCTGTAGTGACCTTCGGTGTCGATTCGATAAGTCACGCTGTCGATGCGCTGGCCGCCATTGAAGTTGCCGCGACCGTCATCCAGATTGCGGATTTGCGGTGCTTTCGGGTAGCGGCTCAAGCCCTTGATGTTGTCCAGCGTCGGTGTCGGCAGTGACATGGCCAGGGCACCGTCGGCCTGCAAGGTCAGTTCCCGGGTGATGCTGTCGCCGACCTTGAGCGGCGTGGCCGAATGGATGGTCTTCTGGGTAAACCGCAGCCCTTGGGCCACCAGCACTGACTCGCCGGGCTGGAACCCCGGAGGTTGCGCGGCGTTGAAATGCAAAGGCAGGCTTTGGGCGCTGAGTGCGTGGCTGGCCTGACCCGGTGTGGCTTGTACCGTCAGTGCCGGAATGTCGAAGCCCTGGGCCAGGTTCGGGGTGATCAGGTAGCTGTAGCGCATGCCGCTGAAGGATTGACCGTCGAAGGTCTGGTTGATGTGCTCGGCATGGCCGTCCGGTGGCATCACCAAGGCGCCGGGCAGTTTCAGGTCGGGCAGGGTGGGGGCGCTGGTGAACCAGGAGTCGGTGAAGACATCGAGTTGCAACTTGACCAGGCTGCCGACCATGACGGGATCGGCGGGTTGCAGGCTGGCCTGGACTTTCAGTTGAGGGTCGGCGGCGAATGTGTTGAGGCTGATCAAGCCGATGAGCAGGGCGCCAAGTGTTGTGGTGATTGATCGGGCCCTTTCGCGAGCAAGCCCGCTCCCACACTGGATTTGTGTGCACCACCGCCCCCCTGTGGGAGCGGGCTTGTCTCCGGGCGGCGATCCGACGAAGGCCGCGACACGGTCTACCAGACTGTATGTCATGGCTTGACCCCCGCCTGATCCTGCAAGCTGAATTTCTGCTTGAGAAATTTCGCCGGCGATGTGGTGAGGTTCTGCAGCCATTGCTCATCCGAGGCCGCTTGCCGGGTTTCCACCTTTTTGCTTTGGCCTTTACCCGGCGCCTTGTCCATCTTGATTTCGTCGGGTTTGACCTCTGGCGTGTTTTTCTCGGCGCTTTCAGTGTCCTTTTCCAAGGCTATGGCCAGCGCCAGGTTGGCTGTGGCTTCCGGGAATTGCGGCTGCAATTTCAGCGCTTGGGTATAGGACGCAATGGCCTGATCGAACTTGAAGCGGCGCACGTAGATGTTGCCCAGGTAGAAATACGCCTGCGGTGTGTCGAGCCGCGCGAAGCTGGCCAGTGCCAGGTCGAAATCGGCCGCGTTATAGGCGGCCACGCCTTTCCAGTACGGATCGACGAACAGCGCCGCCGCCTGAGGATAGTGCTCATGTTCGAAGGCCCAGCGACCTTGCTGGTCGCGGGTGAAAAAGGCATCGGTCAGCGCGTTGGCCTGGGCCGGCGCCGGTTGCAGGCCCCAACCCACCGCCAGCAGTAGTGCGGCCATCCAGTTCAGGCTCCAGCCCCTGCGCACGCTGAAGAAGGCGATCAGCAACAGCGGCCAGCACAGCCAGTAACCGGCGTCTTTCCAGTGCAGTTCGCGCTGTTCGTCACTGGCTGCCTGGAAGTGTTGCTCGGCGTGCAGTTCGATCCAGTCCAGATCGTCATCGTTGAGGGTCAGGCTGCCCAGCGGTGCACCCAGCGTTGAGGCAAGCTGCTTGAGGGCGTCCTGATCGAAACTGCCGAGTTGCGGACGACCGTTACTGTCGGTGCGTGGCTGGCCGCTGGCATCGCGGATGATCCCGACGTCGCTGCTGCCAGCGGCCAATATCAGCACTTGCAGCGCACTGTCCGCCAGTTGCTTGTCCAGCCCGGCCAGTGCCGAGGTGTCGGCGCCATCGGTGATCAGCAGCAGGGTGCCGGGGGTTTTCTCGGCGGCGAGCAGGCGCTGGGCCTGATCGATGACCGCGCTGACATTTTTCCCCGGTTTGTTGATCAAGTCGGTGCTCAGGGCCTGAATGAACGTATCGAGCAGCGCCGGGTCGTCGGTGGCGGGCAACACCAGGTGGGCACTGCCGGCGTAGGCAATCAGCGCATTGCGCGAACCGGCGCGGCGCTGGATCAAGTCGTGGAGCTTGTGCTTGACCGCTTCCAGGCGACTGGGTGGAACATCGCTGGCGTCCATGGAGGGCGAGAGGTCGACGGCGATGATCAGCGGCGCACGGTTTTCCAGAAAGTCCGGCCGATCCTGTTCCCAGGTCGGCCCGGCGGCGGCGATGGCGCCCAGTACCAGCAGCGCACACACCAGATGCACCGGACGCAGGCGTTGCCGGTCCTGCGGGGTGATCAGCAGATGGGGCAGCAGGTGCGCGGCGATGTTGCTGCGCAAGCGCCGTTGCAGGTCCTGGTTGCGCCGCCACAGCATCGGCAGCAATGCACCGAACACCGCGAGCAACAGCCACAGGGGGCGCAGGAAATGGAAATCGCCGAGGTTGATGTCCATGTCAGGCCTCCTGCCGTTGACGGGCGAGCATCAGCCGTGGAAGCAACAGGGCGCCCAGGTGGTATAGCGCCAGCAGTGCGATGGCCGCGCCCAGCGGCCACCAGAACAGATCACGTTTTGGCTGATGGCTGAGGGTTTTCACCTGATGCGGGGTGAGTTTGTCGAGGGTGCTGTAGACCTGATCCAGGGCGTTGCGGTCTTCGGCGCGGAAGAAGCGTCCGCCCGTGGCCTGGGCAATGTCCTGCAAGCCTTGCAGGTTGACCTTGGCTTCGCCCTCGGCATTCGGGTCGCCGATGCCAATGGTGTGAATCACCACGCCTTTGGTCGCAGCCATGGCGGCCGCGTGATCAGGGGTGATGGCGCTGCTGGTGTCGTTGCCGTCGGTGAGCAGAATCAGCACTTTTTCCTGCTCGTGGGCCTGGTCCAGCAGTTTCAGGCTCAGGCCGATGGCGTCGCCGATGGCGGTGTTGGGGCCGGCCATGCCGATGCCGGTGTCGTCCAGCAGCAGTGACAGGCTGGCGTGGTCCAGGGTCAACGGCGCCTGTGGATAGGCACCGGTGCCGAATACGATCAGTCCGATTCGATCGTCTTTACGTTTGTCGATGAACCCGTGCACCACTTCCTTGACCGCGGCCAGGCGATTGATTTTCTGGCCATTGGCGTCGGTGAAATCGGTGGTTTCCATCGACTGGGAAATGTCGATGGCCAACATCAGGTCGCGCACCGGCTGCTGGCGTTCGATGGGTTTTTCCACCAACACCGGCCGACTCGCCGCCACCAGCAGCAGCGTCCAGACCAGCAGGTTCAGGAGTAACTGCCAGCGGTTGCTGCGGGTGCCGGCCTGGCTCGGTGCCTGGCCGACAGCACGGCTCATCGCCCCGAAAAACGGTACTCGTACGGCACTTCGCGCCTCACGGTAATCGGGCAGGTAGCGATAGGCGAGCCACGGCAGCGGCAGCAGGATCAACAGCCAGGGGTAATCAAGCTGCCACATGATGTCGCTCCACCCAGGTTTTGCAGGCACTGAACAGCTGCAGGCGCTGTTCAGTGGGCATGGCCCGCAATGTTGCGTCGGGGGCGTAGGCCAGCAGCGAGAGTTGTTGGCTGAAGTCGGCGGGTAGGGGCTGTTTACTGTGCCGCTGCAAAAACGCCTGCCAGTCTTCGTTCCCCAACGCCGCAGGAGACCCCTGTGGGAGCGAGCTTGCTCGCGAAGAGGCCATTGCATTCAATATTGATGTCGACTGACAGGACGCCTTCGCGAGCAAGCTCGCTCCCACAGGTTTCGCGTTCGGCATAGAGATCGCGACGCGCTTGAGCAACTCCGGAAGCTCGCGCAATGCACTCAGGTCATTGCTGCGCTGCTGCAGTTCCTCCAGGCGCATTAACGCCTCGCGCCGATAGCGATCGCGCCGCCATTGCCAGTAGCGCCGCGCACCAAGCACCACCAGCGTAACGATCAACAGCGCCAGCAACGCCCACCAACCCCAGGTTTGCGGTGCGTAACTGACCGGCGCCGGCAGTGCCATTTCCTTGAGTTGGTCGATGCTCGGGATGGCGGGGTTCATCGGCGCCCTCCGGTAAACTTGCCCAGCTCGGCTCGCAGTTGTTCGTGGGCTTGTGTAGCTGTGCTGAACATCATCAACGGCACCTGGCTGCGGCGCAGCAGGGTCGCGACGTCCTTGAGCCGCCCGCTGAGAAAGTCCCCGAGGGGTTGATGCACTTGTTGCCGATCCACCGCCAGCTCCACCTGTAATTGCCCCTGGGTGACCAGCACGCGGCCGTTTTTCGGCAGGTTCAGCGCCAGCGGGTCGTATACCTGCATGGCAATCACATCGTTGTGCGCAGCCAGTTGCCGCATCAGTTTTAAGGTGCGTTCGCCGGCTCCGGCGAAGTCGCTGACGATGCAGATCAGGTGATCGTGACCGGCCACGGCCAGGCAATGCTGCAGGACCTTGTCGAGCTGGTCTTCGCCTTCGGCGTCCGGGTTGGCGGCGTTGAGTGCCTGGTTTTGCTGGGCGATGCGGCTGCACAGCGCTTCGATCCGTTTGCGGCTGCGCAGCGGGGCGATGCTGTCGATGCGTTGATCGTTGAAGACCAGTCCACCGACGCGGTCGCCGGCGTTGAACACCATCCATGCCGCCAGGGCGCCGAGTTCGGCGGCGACGGCGGATTTGAAGCTGCGTTGCGAGCCAAAGAACATCGACATGCGCTGGTCTACGAGGATCAGGGCCGGGCGGTCACGCTCTTCGGTGAATGTCCGCACCACCGGTTTGCCGGTGCGCAGGGACGCGCGCCAGTCGAGGTGGCGCAAATCGTCCCCCGGCTGATAGCGGCGCAGTTCATCGAAGTTCAGGCCCCGGCCACGCAAACGCGAAGCGTGGTTACCGGCCAGGATGCTGCCCTGGGGCTGACGCGCCAGAAAACTCAGGTCACGGGCCTTGAACTCCAGGGCCATCAACTGTGCCAGAGAGACATACACCAGGCCGTCGGCGCTGTTCATGGACATCAGGCTGGAATCGCCACTTTATCGAGCAGGCGGTCGAGCACCTGATCGGCGCTCACGCCGTCGGCCACCGCGTCGTAGCTCAGTTGCAGACGATGGCGTAGCACCGGGTGCACCACGGCGCGGACGTTGTCCGGAGAAACGAAATCCTGGCCCTGCAACCAGGCGTCGGCCCGGGCACAGCGGTCCAGACCGATGCCGCCACGAGGGCTGGCGCCGATGCTGATCCAGCGCCCGAGGTCGGCGTCGTAATCGGCCGGGTGGCGAGTGGCATTGATCAGGTCGATCAGGTAGCGGTCGATGGCCGGGGAGACGTGCACGGCGCTGACTTCACGGCGCGCGGCGAACACCACGTCCTGGGACAGGGAGAAGCCCTGCACGGCAGCGGTCTTGGCGCCCAGGGCCTGTTCTTCTTCGCGCAGCAGGCGCAGCACCTGGCTTTCGTTTTCCGCGCTCGGGTAATCGAGCAGCACTTTCATCAGGAAGCGGTCCATCTGCGCTTCCGGCAGCGGATACGTGCCTTCCTGTTCGATCGGGTTCTGGGTGGCGACCACGATGAACAGGTCCGGCAGCACATGGCTGTTGCCGGCCACGGTGATCTGGCGTTCTTCCATGGCTTCGAGCAACGCCGCCTGGACCTTGGCCGGCGCACGGTTGATTTCATCGGCGAGTATCAGGTTGCCGAACAGGGGGCCTGGCTGGAAGCGGATTTCGTTCTTGCCTTCGACCTGATGCAGCACCTCGGCGCCGGTGATGTCCGATGGCAGCAAGTCCGGGGTGAACTGGATGCGGCTCATCTTCGCGTCCAGGTGTCTGGCCAGTGACTTGACCGTGCGGGTCTTGGCCAGGCCGGGCAGGCTTTCGAGGAGCAGGTGCCCGTTGGCCAGCAAGCCGACGAGCATCTGTCGGATCACCTGGTCCTGGCCGAGCACCGCTTCGGCGATACTGGCTTGCAGGGCATTGAGGTCGTTGAGTGCGCTCATGGGGTCTCCTAGAAAAACGCCAGGGTCATGTTGACGCTGAATCCATTGCCTTCAGGGCGGTTTTTGGTGTCGAACTCCGGCACCCAGCGCGCATTGAAGTTGGCCTGGGCGTCGGCGAATTTGCCGGTCCAGCCCACTGTCGGGCCCGCACCCACGGAACGTCCGCGGAAGCCGCTGTCGGCACCCGACCCCGAGTCATCGGTGATCTGCTGGATGTAACCGGCGGCGATACCGGCGTTCCAGCCGTTGCCAAAACCGTGGGTCCACAGCGCATCGAGGGTGTAGATATCGCCGTTGCGATAATCGGTGGCGTCGTTCTCGGTGTAGAACTCCAGGCCGCTCGACAGCGTGAATTCGCCGCCCTTGCCATCCAGATGCGTGAACGCCACGGTCGGCATGAAGGTGTAGTTGTTCTGCCCGGGGTTGGCCAGGCGGTCGTCGTTGTAGGCACCGGTGGGCACGTAGATCGGCAGCGAGAACGCGATGTGGTTGAGCTCGTCGAAGTGATAGCCGGCGGCAATCGGCGTCACCAGCATGTCGGCGAACTGGGTGCCTGAGTCGGAGGAGCCCAGCGTTCGGCCGCGGGGCCCGGTGATGTTGGCCGAGATGTCGGTGTACTGCACCGGAACGCCAACGGCCGATGCGTAGTTCCAGCGACCCTTGCCGGTGTCCCAGACATGGGTGAAGTTGGCCATGGTGTAGGACACCTTCATGTCCAGCCCGGTACTTGAGGCCCCCACCAAAGGCACCTGGGTGCTGCCCTTGAGGTCGCCGTCGTACCAGATGCTGGTCAGGGACATGACCCAACCCGGCTCCGGCGGCACGATCCCGGCATTGGAGAACACTTGCTGGCCGGTAATCGGTCGTCCGACACCACCTTCAGCCGCCAGTACCAACGGGCTGCCGCTGACCATGCACAGCGCCAACAACAGGGGGCGCACTACAAAAGGCCTGATCAAGACTGACTCCACTTATTGCTTTTATTGACGGTGTTCACTAGCGACATTTTCCATTCGATGTTGCTGACTTGCGGCTTAGGCAGATACCAGCGTCCATGGATAGGTTCTTTGTGGCCGGGACGGGTTAGCGCGGTGATTGCTCGGCGAACACATCGAGCGTGTTGCGCGTACGCAATGCGGATGCAATGGAGCGCGGAAAAGGAGGGCGTATCAATCGAGAGCCTTGCGGCGGGCGGCAGGTTGGACGGAGTGTTGGGGTGTGCCCGGGTATAAAGGCAAGGCGTGTGCAGACTCGCCAAAAGAAAGGCACGCATCTCCATATTTTTCGACATGATTCCCCCGATTCCCTGGTGGCTCATTGGATACTCGGCCTTGTTTTTGGCCGTTACTCCGTAATCCGTTTCTGAACGAGCCGTAGGACGCGTCAGATAGAGTTAAGCATCTAAACATGAGTTAGCCAGTCGAATGGGTTAATTCTTTCGTTTTGTGTGCAGGTTCTCGGTGTTTTTTGTGTACTAAGAAGTTGATACGAAACAAGGGGTTGCCGCTTTGAGGTGATAAGGAGGGGGAGGATGCAGGCTTGCGGGTGGGTGCGAATCCGGTGAGAGCGAGCAGGCTCGCTCCCACCGGGAGGTTCAGTTTTTCTTCGCCTGCTCCCAAACCCGCTCTTCCTGCTCGCGCAGTTCCGGTGTGAACTCGGCACCAAAATCTTCGGCTTCAAATACCTGGCGAATCTCGATCTCGGCCTCGGTGCCCGGCATCGGGTTGGGGCAGCGCTTGACCCATTCGATGGCTTCTTCTTTTGACTTCACTTTCCACAACCAGAAACCGGCGATCAGTTCCTTGGTTTCGATGAAGGGGCCGTCGATCACCGTGTGTTTGCCACCGGAAAACTTTACCCGTGCGCCTTTGCTGCTCGGGTGCAGGCCTTCGCCCGCTAGCATGATGCCGGCCTTGACCAGTTCTTCGTTGTAGTTGCCCATGGCCGTCAGCAGTTCCTGGCTGGGCATGACGCCGGCTTCGGAATCCTGGCTGGCCTTGATGATGATCATGAATCGCATGGTGTCGTCTCCGTTGCAGTTGAGTGGCTCGATTTATAGTCGAACGACGGTGGAGCAATTCGACAGAGTGTTAACAAAAGTTTTCGCCGATGACCTGTGCCTTTCGTCATGAGCCTCGGGAGGCGGCGGGCGAAGGCGTACTCTGTACTTTTGCCGGCTTGTTCGGTTAACACAGGGTTGTGGGTTGTATCCAGTTTTATGCCCTGTTACATGACAATTTATGTTTGGCCATAGGTCGCAGGACAATTTCATGGTTAACTTCGGCCTCGCCAAAATTCTCCACCACAACGTTCAGAAGGACTCCGTTCATGGCTCAAGTCACCCTTAAAGGCAATCCGGTTCAAGTCAACGGCCAACTGCCACAAGCCGGTTCCAAGGCGCCAGCCTTTTCCCTGGTTGCCGGCAATCTGTCCGACGTCACCCTGAAAGACTTTGCCGGCAAGCGCAAAGTGCTGAACATCTTCCCAAGCGTCGATACCCCGACCTGCGCCACTTCCGTGCGCCAGTTCAACGCCAAGGCCAGCGACGTGGCCAACACTGTCGTACTGTGCATCTCCGCTGACCTGCCGTTCGCCCAGGCCCGTTTCTGCGGCGCCGAAGGCCTGGAAAACGTACAGAACCTGTCGACCCTGCGCGGTGCCGAGTTCATCGAGAACTACGGCGTGGCCATCGCCGACGGCCCGCTCAAAGGCCTGACCGCCCGTGCCGTGGTGGTTCTGGACGAAAACGACAACGTGCTGCACAGCGAACTGGTTGGCGAAATCGCCGACGAGCCGAACTATGAAGCGGCACTTGCTGTTCTGAAATAAGCGTAGCTTTACACTTATTAACGGCCTGGCTCTGTCCAGGCCGTTTTCATTTGTGTTTCAGTGTCTTGGATAAATCTCCTGCTACGTAAGCCAAAGGTAAATTGCCGGTAAAGGCGCTTTGCTTAAGACACGCCAGTGCTTATCGTTCAGCCTCATGTAAAAAAGCCCACGCGCCCAATGGTTGATCACTCAATGCAATCCTCCGCTTCCCGTAGTCCTCGTCGCTGGCTGTTCGGCCTGCTTGTCTTGTTGGTCATCGCTGGCCTGTGCTGGAAATTCTGGCCCGGCAGCGCTGCACCCAAAGAGGCTGCGGGACAGAAAGCCGTCGCCGGGCATACCGGCAGGTCGGGCGGGATGCGCCCTGGATTCGGTGGCGCGTCCGGGCCGGTACCGGTGCGCGTGGCGCAAGCGGTCAAGGGTGATTTCCCGCTGTATTTCAAGGCGCTGGGCACAGTCACGGCGCTGAACACCATCAATGTGCGCAGCCGCGTCGGCGGTGAACTGGTCAAGATTTATTTCGAAGAAGGGCAGATGGTCAAGGCCGGCGACCTGCTGGCCGAAATCGACCCGCGCCCTTACCAGAATGCCTTGCTCCAGGCCGAAGGCACCTTGCTGCAGAATCAGGCGCAGCTGAAAAACGCCCTGGTCGACGTCGAGCGCTATCGCGGCCTGTACCGCGAAGACAGTATTGCCAAGCAGACCCTGGACACCGCCGAAGCGCTGGTCGGTCAGTTCCAGGGCACGGTCAAGACCAATCAGGCGGCGGTCAACGATGCCAAGCTCAACCTCGAATTCACCCGGATCCGCGCACCGATCACCGGTCGCGTTGGTCTGCGTCAACTGGACGTCGGCAACCTGGTCGCGGCCAACGACACCACCGCACTGGCGATCATCACCCAGACCCAGCCGATCAGCGTGGCCTTCACCCTCCCGGAAAACAGCCTGGACACCGTGCTGGCCCGTTATCGCAGCGGCGCCAAACTGTCGGCTGAAGCCTGGGATCGTGGCGATACCAAACTGCAGGCCACTGGCGTATTGCAGAGCCTGGACAACCAGATCGACGTCACCACCGGCACCCTGAAATTCAAGGCCCGTTTCGAGAACCGCGATCAGTCGCTGTTCCCCAACCAGTTCGTCAATGTACGCCTGCTGGCCGACACCCTCAAAGACGTAGTGCTGGCGCCTTCGGCCGCGATCCAGTTCGGCACCAACGGCACGTTCGCCTATGCCATGGACGGTGACAAGAAGGTCAAGATCCGTCAGTTGAAAGTCGGCGCCAGTGACGGCGTGAACACCGTGGTCACCGAAGGCCTGTCGGCGGGCGACCGGGTCGTATTGGAAGGCACCGACCGCCTGAAGGACGGCAGCGACGTGGAGGTGGTCAACGACAGCCAGGACGTGCCGACCACGCCAACCGAACACCTGCAAGGCAAGTCGGCGGTCAACGCGGCAACGCCCGCGACCACCGACAAGGCGAAAAAGGGCGGCGCATGAATCTCTCGCGGCTGTTCATCCTTCGCCCGGTAGCCACCACCCTGAGCATGCTGGCCATTATCCTGGCCGGCGTCATCGCCTATCGGCTGCTGCCGGTGTCGGCGCTGCCCCAGGTCGATTACCCGACCATTCGCGTCATGACCCTGTACCCCGGCGCCAGCCCGGATGTCATGACCAGCGCAGTGACCGCGCCACTTGAGCGTCAGTTCGGGCAGATGCCCGGCCTGACGCAAATGGCCTCCACCAGCTCCGGTGGCGCGTCGGTGCTGACCCTGCGGTTCAGCCTCGACATCAACATGGACGTGGCCGAGCAACAAGTGCAGGCGGCGATCAACGCCGCGACCAACCTGTTGCCCAAGGACCTGCCGGCGCCGCCGGTTTACAACAAGGTCAACCCGGCCGACACGCCGGTGCTGACCCTGGCCATCACCTCCAAGACCATGTTGCTGCCCAAGCTCAATGACCTGGTCGATACGCGCATGGCGCAGAAGATTGCCCAGATCAGCGGCGTCGGCATGGTCAGCATTGCCGGTGGACAGCGCCAGGCCGTGCGCATCAAGGTCAATCCGGAAGCCCTGGCCGCCAATGGTTTGAACCTGTCGGACGTGCGCACCCTGATAGGCGCCTCCAACGTCAACCAGCCCAAGGGCAACTTCGACGGCCCGACCCGAGTCTCGATGCTCGATGCAAACGATCAACTGACGTCGCCCAAGGACTACGCCAACCTGATCCTGGCCTACGCCAATGGCGCACCGTTGCGCCTCAAGGACGTGGCGGAAATCGTCGACGGCGCCGAGAACGAGCGCCTCGCTGCGTGGGCTAACGAGAACCAGGCCGTATTGCTGAACATCCAGCGTCAACCCGGTGCCAACGTGATCGAGGTAGTGGACCGGATCAAGGCCCTGCTGCCAAGCATCACCGACAACCTGCCGGCCGGCCTCGACGTGATAGTGCTGACCGACCGCACCCAGACCATCCGCGCCTCGGTCAAGGACGTGCAACACGAATTGCTGATCGCCATCGCCCTGGTGGTCATGGTCACCTTCCTGTTCCTGCGTCGCGCCAGCGCCACGATCATTCCGTCGGTGGCCGTGCCGCTGTCGCTGGTCGGTACGTTCGGCGTGATGTACCTGGCAGGCTTCTCGGTCAACAACCTGACCCTGATGGCCCTGACCATCGCCACCGGTTTCGTGGTGGACGATGCGATCGTCATGCTGGAGAACATTTCCCGATTCATCGAAGAGGGCGACAGCCCGCTGAACGCGGCGCTAAAGGGCGCCAAACAGATCGGTTTCACCCTGATCTCACTGACATTGTCACTGATCGCCGTGCTGATCCCGCTGCTGTTCATGGCGGACGTGGTCGGGCGCTTGTTCCGAGAGTTCGCCATCACCCTGGCGGTGGCGATCCTGATTTCCCTGGTGGTTTCCCTGACCCTGACGCCGATGATGTGCGCGCGGTTGCTCAAGCGTGAGCCCAAGGAAGCCGAGCAGGGCCGTTTCTACCGTGCCAGCGGCGCGTTCATCGACTGGATGATCGCCGCCTACGGACGCAAGTTGCAGTGGGTGCTCAAGCACCAGCCGCTGACCCTGATGGTGGCCATCGGCACTTTGGCGCTGACGGTATTCCTCTACATGGTGGTGCCCAAGGGCTTCTTCCCGGTGCAGGACACTGGCGTCATCCAGGGTATTTCCGAAGCACCGCAATCGATTTCCTTCGCCGCCATGAGCGAGCGCCAGCAGGAACTGGCCAAGGTGATCCTGGCCGACCCGGCGGTCGAGAGCCTCTCTTCCTACATTGGCGTTGATGGCGACAACTCGACCCTCAACAGCGGCCGGTTGCTGATCAACCTCAAATCGCATCGCGACCGCGACCTGAGCGCCACGCAAGTGATTGCCCGGCTGCAACCGGAACTGGACAAACTGGTCGGCATCCGCCTGTTCATGCAGCCGGTGCAGGACCTGACCATCGAAGACCGGGTCAGCCGCACGCAGTACCAGTTCAGCATGTCGTCGCCGGACTCTGAGTTGCTGAGCCTGTGGAGCGGGCGCCTGGTCGAGGCCCTGGCCGACCGACCGGAATTGACCGACGTTGCCAGCGATTTGCAGGACAAGGGCTTACAGGTCTATCTGGTGATCGACCGCGATGCGGCTTCGCGGGTCGGGGTGTCGGTGTCGAACATCACCGATGCGCTGTACGACGCCTTTGGTCAGCGGCAGATTTCCACGATCTACACCCAGGCCAGTCAGTACCGCGTGGTGCTGCAATCGCAGTCCGGGGAGAAGATCGGCCCGCAGGCGCTGGAGCAGATTCACGTCAAGACCACCGATGGCGGGCAGGTGCGCCTGTCCAGCCTGGCGCGCATCGAAGAGCGCCAGGCGCAACTGGCGATCACCCACATCGGCCAGTTCCCGGCGGTGATGATGTCTTTCAACCTGGCGCCCGGCGTGGCGCTGGGGCATGCGGTCGAGATCATCGAGCAGGTGCAGAAGGACATCGGCATGCCGATTGGCGTGCAGACCCAGTTCCAGGGCGCGGCCGAGGCGTTCCAGGCTTCGTTGTCGAGCACCTTGCTGCTGATTCTGGCGGCGGTGGTGACCATGTACATCGTGCTGGGCGTGCTCTACGAGAGCTACATCCACCCGATTACCATTCTCTCGACCCTGCCGTCGGCGGCGGTGGGCGCCTTGCTGGCGTTGATCCTGAGCGGCAACGACCTGGGCATGATCGCGATCATCGGCATCATTCTGCTGATCGGCATCGTGAAGAAGAACGCGATCATGATGATCGACTTCGCCCTCGACGCCGAGCGCAACCAGGGCATGGACCCGCAAACGGCGATCTATCAGGCGGCCTTGCTGCGTTTCCGGCCGATCCTGATGACCACCCTGGCCGCGCTGTTCGGTGCCGTACCGTTGATGCTGGCCACCGGTTCCGGCGCGGAACTGCGCCAGCCGCTGGGTCTGGTGATGGTCGGCGGCCTGTTGCTGAGTCAGATTCTGACCTTGTTCACCACGCCTGTGATCTACCTGTACTTCGATCGTCTCGGTCGTCGTTTTGGCAAGGCCGACGCTCAGGAGACGACGGTATGACGCCCCGCAGAACCTGTGGGAGCGGGCTTGCTCGCGAAGGCGTCCGGTCAGTCGACAGGAATGTTGAATGCAAGGCCCTCTTCGCGAGCAAGCCCGCTCCCACAGGGGGGCAGCAGGGCTCGTGGGTTGGTGCGGGGGGCAATCATCGATGAACCTTTCGGGACCTTTCATCAAGCGCCCGGTCGCGACCATGTTGCTGAGCCTGGCGATCATGCTGCTGGGCGGTGTGAGCTTCGGTTTGCTGCCCGTGTCGCCGCTGCCGCAAATGGACTTTCCGGTGATCGTGGTCCAGGCCAGCCTGCCTGGGGCCAGCCCCGAGGTGATGGCATCGACCGTGGCCACGCCTCTGGAGCGCTCCTTCGGCAGCATTGCCGGGGTCAACACCATGAGCAGCCGCTCCAGCCAGGGTTCGACCCGGGTGATCCTGCAATTCGACCTGGACCGCGACATCAATGGCGCGGCGCGGGAAGTGCAGGCGGCGATCAACGCCTCGCGCACACTGCTGCCGAGCGGGATGCGCAGCATGCCGACCTACAAGAAGGTCAACCCGTCCCAGGCGCCGATCATGGTGCTGTCGCTGACGTCGGATGTGCTGGAAAAAGGTCAGCTCTATGACCTGGCCTCGACGATCCTGTCCCAGAGCCTGTCCCAGGTGCAGGGCGTCGGCGAGGTGCAGATCGGTGGCAGCTCGCTGCCGGCGGTACGTATCGAACTCGAACCGCAGTCGTTGAACCAGTACGGCGTGGCGCTGGACGATGTGCGCAACACCATCGCCAACGCCAACGTGCGCCGACCCAAGGGCTCGGTGGAAGACGATCAACGGCTGTGGCAGGTCCAGGCCAACGACCAGCTGGAAAAAGCCAAGGACTACGAATCGCTGATCATCCACTACAACGGCGGCGCGGCCCTGCGCCTGAAGGATGTGGCCAAGGTCAGCGATGGCGTCGAGGACCGCTACAACAGCGGTTTCTTCAACGATGACGCGGCGGTGCTGCTGGTGATCAACCGGCAGGCCGGCGCCAACATCATCGAGACGGTCAACGAGATCAAGGCGCAGTTGCCGGCGTTGCAGGCGGTGCTGCCGGCCAGCGTCAAGCTGAACCTGGCCATGGACCGCTCGCCGGTGATCAAGGCCACGCTGCACGAGGCGGAAATGACCCTGCTGATCGCCGTGGCGCTGGTGATCCTGGTGGTGTTCCTGTTCCTCGGCAACTTCCGCGCTTCGCTGATCCCGACCCTGGCGGTGCCGGTGTCGCTGGTCGGCACCTTTGCCGTGATGTACCTCTACGGCTTTTCGTTGAACAACCTGTCGCTGATGGCGTTGATCCTGGCCACGGGGCTGGTGGTGGACGATGCCATCGTCGTGCTGGAGAACATTTCCCGGCACATCGACGAAGGCGTGCGGCCGATGCGCGCGGCGTACCTGGGTGCCCAGGAAGTCGGCTTTACCTTGCTGTCGATGAACGTGTCGCTGGTGGCGGTTTTCCTGTCGATCCTGTTCATGGGCGGGATCATTGAAAGCCTGTTCCGCGAATTCTCCATCACTCTGGCGGCGGCCATCGTGGTCTCGCTGGTGGTGTCGTTGACGCTGACCCCGATGCTCTGCGCCCGCTGGCTCAAGCCGCACACGCCGGGGCAGGAGAACCGCCTGCAACGCTGGAGTCGGCGGGCCAACGACTGGATGGTCGGCAAATACGCCACCAGCCTCGACTGGGTGCTGCGCCACAAGCGCCTGACCTTGCTCAGTCTGTTTGTGACAATCGGCGTGAACATTGCGCTGTATGTAGTTGTTCCTAAAACATTTATGCCGCAACAGGATACCGGCCAGCTGATCGGTTTCGTGCGCGGCGACGACGGCCTGTCGTTCAGTGTGATGCAGCCGAAGATGGAGATTTTCCGCCGGGCGGTGTTGAAGGATGAGGCAGTAGAAAGCGTCGCCGGGTTCATTGGCGGCAACAACGGCACCAACAACGCCTTCATGCTGGTGCGCCTCAAACCGATCAAGGAGCGCAGCATTTCCGCGCAGAAGGTCATCGAACGCCTGCGCAAGGAAATGCCCAAGGTTCCCGGGGCACAACTGATGCTCATGGCAGACCAGGACCTGCAATTCGGTGGCGGTCGCGAGCAGACCACCTCGCAGTACTCGTACATCCTGCAGAGCGGGGACCTGGGGGCATTGCGCGAGTGGTATCCGAAAGTCGTCACCGCGCTCAAGGCCTTGCCGGAGCTGACGGCGATCGATGCGCGCGAAGGCCGCGGCGCCCGGCAAGTGACCCTGATCGTCGACCGTGACCAGGCCAAGCGCCTGGGTGTCGACATGGACATGGTCACGGCGGTGCTGAATAACGCCTACAGCCAGCGGCAGATATCGACCATCTACGACAGCCTCAACCAGTATCAGGTGGTGATGGAGGTCAATCCGAAATACGCCCAGGACCCGATCACCCTCAAGCAGGTCCAGGTGATCACCGCTGACGGCGCGCGGATCCCGCTGTCGACCATCGCCCATTACGAAAACAGCCTGGAAAACGACCGGGTCAGCCACGAAGGCCAGTTCGCCTCGGAGAGCATTGCCTTCGACATGGCCGAAGGCGTGACCGTGGAGCAGGGCGGTGCCGCCATCGAGCGGGCGATTGCCAAGGTCGGCCTGCCCGAAGACGTGATCGCTAAAATGGCCGGCACAGCCGACGCTTTCGCGGCGACTCAAAAAAGTCAGCCGTGGATGATTTTGGGGGCGCTGGTGGCGGTGTATCTGGTCTTGGGTGTGTTGTATGAAAGCTACATACACCCGCTGACGATTCTCTCGACCCTGCCGTCGGCCGGGGTCGGTGCCTTGCTGTCGATCTACGCGCTGGGCGGCGAGTTCAGCCTTATTTCGTTGCTGGGGCTGTTTCTGCTGATCGGCGTGGTGAAGAAAAACGCGATCCTGATGATCGACCTGGCGTTGCAACTGGAACGAAGCCAGGGCATGGCACCGCTGGAGTCGATCCGCAGCGCCTGCCTGCAACGTTTGCGGCCAATCCTGATGACCACCCTGGCGGCGATCCTCGGTGCCTTGCCTTTGCTGATGAGCCGCGCCGAAGGGGCGGAAATGCGCCAGCCCCTGGGCCTGACCATCATCGGCGGGCTGATCTTCAGCCAGGTGCTGACGCTTTACACCACCCCGGTGGTTTACCTCTATCTCGACAGACTGCGCCATCGCTTCAATAAATGGCGCGGGGTGCGTACCGATGCTGCTCTGGAAACTCCGCTATGACTGACCGTTCGCTTTTCAACCTGGCTGCACCGCTGCTCACGGCCCGAGGCTCGCGCCTGTTGAGCCTGTCACTGTGCGTGGCGATGCTCAGTGCCTGCGCCGTCGGCCCGGATTACCAGCGCCCGCAAACAGCGGAGCCTGCGCAGTACAAGGCCGCAGAGGGCTGGCGGCAGGCCAACCCCAGCGATGCCCTGGCGCGCGGCGCGTGGTGGGAGTTGTATGGCGACCGGCAGCTCAACGAGCTGATCGAAAAACTCAACAGCGCCAACCAGACCGTCGCCCAGTCCGAAGCGCAGTACCGCCAGGCCCAGGCCTTGGTGCGTAGCGCCCGGGGGGCGTTTTTCCCGACGGTGGACCTGAACGTCAGCAAGAACCGTTCTAGCCAGGGTACCGGTAGCAGCAGCTCCAGCCTGAGCAGTTCGTCCAGCGGTATTCGCGACACGTACTCGGCCCAGGCGGGCGTCAGTTGGGAAGCGGATGTGTGGGGCAAGCTGCGCCGAGGCCTCGAAGCCGACACTGCGAATGCCCAGGCAAGCTTTGCCGACCTGGCGGCCATGCGCCTGAGTCAACAGTCGGAGCTGGTGCAGAATTACCTGCAACTGCGGGTGATCGATGGCCAGAAACGCTTGCTCCAGGACACGGTCGAGGCTTATCGGCGTTCGTTGAAGATGACCGAGAACCAGTACCGCGCCGGTGTTTCGGGCAAGGACGCGGTGGCCCAGGCCCAGACACAGCTCAAAGGCACCGAAGCCGATATGGTCGACCTGATCTGGCAGCGCGCCCAGTTCGAGAACGCCATTGCCGTGCTGATCGGCCTGCCGCCAGCGCAATTCAGCCTGGCGGAAAGCCAGGACATCCCGCAGTTGCCGCAAGTACCGCTGGCACTGCCTTCGCAGCTGCTGGAACGTCGCCCGGACATCGCGTCGGCCGAGCGCTCGGTGATGGCCGCCAACGCCAACATCGGCGTGGCCAAGGCCGCCTATTACCCCGACCTGACCCTGAGCATGAACGGCGGTTACAGCAGCAGCACTTATTCCAACTGGATCAGCCTGCCGAACCGCTTCTGGTCGGTCGGACCGCAATTGGCCATGACCCTGTTCGACGGCGGCCAGCGCTCGGCGGAAGTCGACCGCAGTGAAGCGGCCTATGACGAAACGGTGGCCAAGTACCGCCAGACCGTGCTCGACGGCTTTCGCGAAGTGGAAAACTTCCTGGTGCAGCTCAAGGTGCTGCAGGACGAAGCTGTCGTGCGCCAACAGGCACTGGATGCGGCCCGGGAATCGTTGCGCCTGACCCAGAACCAGTACAAGGCCGGCTTGATCGCGTATATCGATGTGGTGGTGACCCAGGCGGCGGCGCTGAACAATGAGCGCAGCAACCTCGATCTGCTGCAAAGCCGCTTGTTAGCCAGCGTGCAGTTGATTGCAGCGTTGGGAGGTGGCTGGGACGGGCAGCTTGAGGTGAGTGACAGACAATAACGGACAGGGACACTGTGGCGAGGGAGCTTGCTCCCGCTGGGCTGCGAAGCAGCCCCAAAACCTGCACCCCAAATTGTTCCTGAAAGGTCGCGGCCACCTGTTTTGCGACCGCTTCGCGCTCGAGCGGGACCAAGCTCCCTCGCCACAATGAGTGCATTCGCCATTGAGGCGATGCGCCTGGCACGCTAATCCCAGCCCTGAATCCGGGGCATGCAAGGCTTAATGTAAAACCTTAAAACAAGCGTTTCATCGGACTGATGGCCCTTTGCTCATTTTGTGAGTGCGTTCTCATTTGGAATCAGTACAATCGCCGCATTTTCCCCCCTGCGAGAATCAATACCAATAAGGGGGGCATTCGCGAGAAGTCTCCATGCTCATCGGCAGCTATTCCCCCACCCTGGTCATCATTTCGCTCTGTGTAGCGATTCTCGCCTCATACACGGCACTCGACCTGACCGGACGCATTGCCACCGCCAAAGGCCGCGCCGTGCATTTGTGGACCGCTGGCGGAGCCGTTGCCATGGGCATCGGCATCTGGTCGATGCACTTTATCGGCATGCTCGCGTTCAAGTTGCCGATCGACCTTGGGTACGACGGCGCCATCACTCTGTTGTCGCTGCTGATCGGCGTGCTCTCCAGCGGTTTCGCGCTGTGGCTGGTCAGCCAGCCGCAATTGCCGGCCTGGCAGCTGGCCTTTGGCGCATTGGTCATGGGGGCCGGCATCAGCGCGATGCACTACACCGGCATGGCCGCCATGCGCATGCAGCCGGGCATCGACTACGACCCGACGTTGTTCGGCGTCTCGCTGCTGATCGCGGTCGGTGCTTCGGGCGCGGCATTGTGGATCGCTTTTCATCTGCGCCAGCACACGCCTCACGTCCGTCTGATCCGTGGCGGTGCCGCCGTGGTCATGGGCATCGCCATCGTCGGCATGCACTACACCGGGATGGCCGCCGCACGCTTTGCCGACGGCAGTTTTTGTGGCGCGGCGGTCAATGGATTGAGCGGTAACGGCCTGGACAACCTGGTGCTGATCACCACGTTGGCGGTGCTGAGCATTGCCTTGCTGACCTCGATCCTCGATGCACGCCTGGAGGCGCGCACCGCGAGCCTGGCCCGATCGCTGACCGAGGCCAACCGTGAGCTGACCCAACTGGCCCTGCACGACACACTCACCGGGTTGCCGAACCGGACGCTGCTCGCCGATCGAATCGATCAGGCCATGTCCCGGGTCCAGGAGGACGGGGGGTGCTTTGCCCTGATGTTCATCGACCTGGATGGCTTCAAACCGGTCAACGATGCCTTCGGCCACCACATGGGCGATCTGCTGTTGCGCGAAGTGGCCGTGCGCCTGCGCGAAGAGTTGCGCAGCCAGGACACCCTGGCGCGGATCGGCGGCGATGAGTTCGTGTTGCTGGTGCAATTGAGCGAACAGAACGACGCCTTGAACCTGGCAGCCCGTCAGGTCGGGCTGATCGCGCGCGCGTTCCGGGTTGCCGAACATGATTTGCACATTTCCGCCAGCGTCGGCATCGCGCTTTACCCGGGTAACGGCCAGTCCGCCCATGAATTGCTGATGAATGCCGACGCGGCGATGTATCACGCCAAAGGCGCGGGTAAAAACGGCTACAGCTTTTTCGATGCCTCGATGAACAGCAACGCTCGCAAACAGCTGCAATTGCTGCAGGACCTGCGCAATGCCGTGGAACAGCAGGAATTCAGCCTGCATTACCAGCCCAAGTTCGATGCCGCCAATGGCCGGCCAGTGGGCGCCGAGGCCTTGTTGCGCTGGGAGCACCCGACGCAAGGGATGCTGTTGCCGGACAAATTCATTGAAATGGCGGAAAAAACCGGGCTGATCATTCCGATCGGCGAGTGGGTGCTCAACGAAGCGTGCCGCCAGATGCGCGAGTGGTACGTGCTGGGCTACACCGACTGGCGCATCGCGGTGAACCTGTCGGCCATTCAGTTTTGCCATGCCGGGCTGGTCCGGAGCGTCGCCAAGGCGCTGGCGACGCACCATCTGCCGGCTAACAGCCTGACCCTGGAAATCACCGAAACCACCGCCATGAGCGATGCCGACGCGAGCATGACGGTGCTGCAGGAGCTGTCGGAAATGGGCGTTGACCTGTCCATCGATGACTTTGGTACCGGCTATTCGAGCTTGATGTACCTCAAGCGCCTGCCAGCCAACGAACTGAAGATCGATCGTGGTTTCGTCCGGGACCTGGAGCACGACAGCGACGACGCTGCCATCGTTTCGGCCATCGTCGCCCTCGGCCAGGCGCTGGGGTTGCGCATCGTCGCCGAAGGCGTGGAAACCGGCGTGCAGCAGGACTTCCTGACTCAACTCGGCTGTGATTCGTTGCAGGGTTACCTGCTGGGGCATCCGCTGCCCGCCGCAGGATTCATGGTGGAAATCCATCGCGGGGAGCAATTGGTCGAGCAATTGAAAGCCAGTGCCGAGCGCGAGATGTCGATGACATGACAGCTGATGTGAAGCAATGCAAAAACCGCCAATGGCAGTTATTCTTGCCCCCGACCGCTTAAGCTTTGATTGGGGGGAAAGCTCGCATGGACAAAGTCATCGTCATCACCGGCGGTAGCCGCGGCATTGGTGCCGCCACCGCGCTGTTGGCCGCCGCGCAGGGCTATCGGATCTGCATCAATTATCAGGCGGACGAACAGGCCGCACTCGGCGTGCTGGAGCAAGTCCGCGCCCTCGGTGCGCAAGCCATTGCGGTACGGGCCGACGTCAGTATCGAAGACGAAGTCATCGCCCTGTTCAATCGGGTAGACAGTGAGCTGGGCCGGGTCACCGCGCTGGTGAACAACGCCGGCACCGTCGGGCAGAAGTCCCGGGTCGACGAAATGTCCGAGTTCCGCATTTTGAAAATCATGAAAACCAACGTCCTGGCGCCGATCCTCTGCGCCAAGCACGCGATCCTGCGCATGTCGCCCAGGCACGGCGGGCAGGGCGGGAGCATCGTCAACGTCTCGTCGGTCGCCTCGCGCTTGGGATCGCCCAACGAGTACGTGGATTACGCCGCATCCAAGGGCGCGCTGGACACCTTCACCATCGGCCTGTCCAAGGAAGTGGCGGGTGAGGGGATTCGGGTCAACGCCGTGCGTCCGGGGTACATCTATACCGATTTCCATGCCTTGAGCGGTGACCCGGATCGGGTCAGCAAGCTGGAGTCGGCGATCCCGATGGCCCGTGGCGGGCGCCCGGATGAAGTGGCGGAGGCGATTGTCTGGTTGCTGTCGGACAAGGCTTCTTATGCGACCGGGACTTTTGTTGATCTTGGTGGTGGGCGTTGATCTGAGGTTTGCGTTGTCAGTGCTCGCGAAGGCGATAGTGCAGGCAACATCCAACCATCAGAACGACCGCACAATCCGCCCCAACGTCTCCATCGCCTTCTCCGATTCCTCGGTCCACGGGCTGCCGTAGTTCAGCCGAATACAATTCCTGAAGCGCTGCGCCGGCGAAAAGATCGGCCCCGGTGCAATGCTGATGCCTTGGGCCAATGCCATCTGAAACAACTTCAACGAATCCATCTGCTCCGGCAATTCAAGCCACAAGAAGTACCCGCCCGCCGGTTGGCTCACCCGCGTCTGCGCCGGGAAATAGCGGGCGATGGCGGCGAGCATGGCGCTTTGCTGGTCTTCCAGGGCATGGCGCAATTTACGCAGGTGCCGGTCGTAGCCGCCGTGTTGCAGGTAATCGGCGATGGCGGCCTGGGCCGGCATCGAGGCGCACAGCGAGGTCATGAGTTTCAGCCGTTCGATTTTCTGCGCGTAACGCCCGGCGGCGACCCAGCCGATGCGGTAGCCGGGGGCCAGGCTCTTGGCGAACGAGCCACAGTGCATCACCAGGCCTTCGGTATCAAAGGCCTTCGCCGGTTTCGGTGCTTGCTGGCCGTAATACAGTTCGGCGTAGACATCGTCTTCGATCAGCGGCACCTGGTGGCGCCGTAACAATTCCACAAGCTGCTGTTTCCTGGCCTCGGGCACGGTCGCGCCCATGGGGTTCTGGAAACTGGTCATGCACCAGCAGGCCTTGATCGGATGGCGCTCCAGGGTTTGCTCGAGCACGCCGAGGTCGATGCCATCGCGCGGGTGTACGGGAATTTCCACCGCCTTTAGTTTCAGGCGTTCGAGCACTTGCAGGCAGGCGTAGAACGCCGGGGCCTCGATGGCCACCAGATCGCCAGGTTGGGTCACCGCTTGCAGGCACAGGTTGAGGGCTTCGAGGGCGCCGTTGGTGATCAGCAACTCTTCCATGGGCAACATCAGCCCGCCGACCATGTAGCGCAGGGCGATTTGCCGGCGCAGCTGCGGGTTGCCCGGCGACATGTCGGTGACCACCATGCGCGGGTCCATCTCGCGGCTGGCGCTGGCCAGGGAACGGGACAGGCGTTGCAGGGGAAACAGCGTCGGGCTGGGGAACGCCGAGCCGAAGGGCACAGTGTTCGGGTCCTTGATCGAGTCGAGCACCGAGAACACCAGTTCGCTGACGTCGACTTCCGTCGACTCGTTGACCTCATTGCTGATCACCGGCTCGGAAAACGGCCGGGGCGCATGGGCGTTGACGAAGTAGCCGGAGCGCGGGCGGGCGCGGATCAGGCCGCGACGTTCCAGCAGGTAATAGGCCTGGAACACCGTGGACGGGCTAACCCCGTAGGTCTGGCTGGCGTAACGCACTGACGGTACCCGCTGGCCGGGACCCAGGACGCCGTTGCGGATCAGTTCTGCGATGTCGTCGGCGAATTTTTCGTAGCGTTTCATCAAAAGCCCGGTTGGGTGTCATTTGGACAAAGGGACGGTCGTACCGCGAAGATCGCAGCCTTCGCCAGCTCCTGCAATGGATCGGCCTGCGTGCGTAGGAGCTGCCGAAGGCTGCGATCTTTAAAGCTCTGCATCTTAAAGGCTCAGCGATTCATCGGCGCAACAAACCGGCTCTTCGCCACGCTGTAGACGCCGGGCTCATCGCTGTCGACCACCTTGAAGCCGATGCTCTGCGAACTGCTGGCCGGACGCTCCGTGAGCATCGCCACCGACACCGCCACATCGACAATCTCCCCCGGCGCCAGGGTGAATTCGGTCCTGCCCTGCAACTGGAAATCATCGGCATCCACCAGGCTCAATTGATAGTCCTGACGCTGCTGGGTCTTGTTGATCACCTTCAGACTGTAGATGTTTTCGATCTGCCCCTGGCTGTTCTCGCGGAACAGGCCCCGGTCCTTGCTGACGTCGAGGGACACCATCGGCCGTTGCACCAATGCCATCACCAGGGCGGCAATCATCACCAGCAGCACGGCGGTGTAGCCGATCAGGCGCGGACGCAGCAGGTGTGTCTTGCCACCCTGCAATTGATGCTCGGACGTGTAGCTGATCAATCCTGGGGCGTAGCCCATTTTGTCCATGATCGAGTCGCAGGCGTCGATGCACGCGGCGCAACCGATGCATTCCATCTGCAAACCATCGCGAATGTCGATGCCGGTCGGGCAGACCTGTACGCACAGCTGGCAATCGATGCAATCGCCCAGACCGACCTCGGCGGGTTTCACCTCGCGCTTGCGCGGGCCACGGTTTTCGCCCCGGGCCATGTCGTAGGAAATGGTCAGGGTGTCCTTGTCGAACATCACGCTCTGGAACCGCGCGTAGGGGCACATGTGCATGCACACCGCTTCACGCAGCCAACCGGCGTTGATGTAGGTGGCGCCGGTAAAAAACAGCACCCAGAACAGACTGACGCCACTCATCTGGAAGCTCAACAGCTCTTCGGCCAACGGCCGGATCGGCGTGAAATAGCCGACGAAGGTCAGGCCGGTCAGCAGGCTGATGGCCAGCCACAAGGTGTGCTTGGCCGAGCGACGCATCAGTTTGTTCAGGCCCCACGGCGCGGCTTGCAACTTGATCCGCTGATTGCGTTCGCCTTCGGTGATCTTCTCGCACCACATGAAGATCCAGGTCCACGAGCTTTGCGGGCAGGTGTAGCCACACCAGACCCGGCCCGCGAACACGGTAATCGCAAACAGGCCGAACGCGGCAATGATCAACAGCGCCGAGAGCAGGATGAAATCCTGCGGCCAGAAGGTCGCGCCGAAGATATGGAACTTGCTTTCGGAAAGGTCCCAGAGCACCGCCTGGCGGCCGCCCCAGTTCAGCCACACGGTGCCGAAAAACAGCAAGAACAGAAAGCCGGCGCCGCTGATGCGCAGGTTGCGGAACAGCCCGGTGAAGCTGCGGGTGTGGATCAGGTTGTCGCTGGATTTGGCCTTCATCTTCAGACGCGAAGGCTCGAATGTTTCTACGGTTCGGACGGGGATTCTTTCGCTCATGGTCTTTCGCTCATCAGCCTCCATCAGGCATGAGCACTATGAGCGGCGATCTGTTTGCATAACAGACTCAGGTATTGCATTAAAAAGCAGATCAGATGGTCGTGTTTGCACGGCCTGCGACAACTTGAAGCAGCCGTCACTGGCGGGCCCGGGGGCCTTTGCAAAGTAGCAGCGGCAGGTGCGGATCAAACCCGATCAAATCACCGAACCACTGTCGGTGGCTTTCAAGTGCCGGCGTCCATCCACCGCGCCTGCGACGGTCAAGGCGTCAGCCTCGGCTTCAGTGATGTAGATGCGCTCGCCTTCGATGTCCACTGCCGACATGGCCTTGGCACCGTCGGTGACGATGGTCACGTCGGGACACAGACGAATGAGTTCGCCATTTTCAGTGGTGAAAAAGCAGGTCTGGTTCTCGATGCGCACAGTCATGACGGGATCCTTTTTTCAGTGGAATCTATAGTTTCAGGCCGCAACCACCGGTCATCGTTCTGTGCAACCGATTAGTGGTCGCTGCGGTCCACCCTCCATGGCCTCTCTCAAGGACAACCCCATGAACGCCTGGTGGCACGAAGTCTGGGTGACCCTGCAAGGCGAGTTCGCCGACATCGGCGATGCCTCGCAGCTGACGCGAGTGACCGTGCGCCTGTTGATGGCTGCGGTGCTGGGCGGGATTCTCGGGTTCGAGCGTGAACACCAGGGCAAGGCCGCCGGCGTGCGTACCCACATGCTGGTAGCGATGGGGGCGGCGCTATTCGTGTTGGTGCCGCAGATGTCCGGTTCGCAGGCCGATGCCATGAGCCGGGTAGTGCAGGGCGTGATTGCCGGGATCGGCTTCCTGGGGGCTGGCACCATCCTGAAAAACCACGACGGCGATGAGAGCCACGTCAAAGGCCTGACCACCGCCGCCGGCCTGTGGATGACGGCCGCCATCGGTGTCGCGGCCGGACTGGGCCGGGAGGCGACGGCGGTGCTCAGTACGCTGCTGGCGCTGGGGGTGTTCAGTGTGATGCCGGGGATTGTGAAGCTGATCGATAAGGATCACCCATGAGATCGTTCCCCCGGCCAGCATGGGGGAACGATCAACTGTCGTCATTCAGGGTTCACAATCACCGGTGGCATCGTCGTTGGCGGTTCTTCCCTTGGCGGCGGGTTCTTTTCGGGCGGATCCTGTTCGGGTACCGGCTGCGGATCGCTCGGCGGTATCACCGGGTTGTCGATGTTGGGGTCGGGGGTTTCAGCCGGGAAAGGATTGTTCATTGTTCAAGCCTCTGGTGGCACATGGCGTGAGTCGTGCTTAAGTAGGTGGACTGGTTGGTTGACCGCAGCGCGTAGGACTTGATTCCGGAAATTGTCGATGAAACTTTCCCGGCGGCTGTCGCTCGGAACCTAAGTGACTTCATCCCGGGGCGGATTGCCCGGCGGGGTGGCGACCAGACACAAGCGCGTCCATGGGGCGTAAGGAGAGAGGCTCGATGACGGCTGAAAAACCGACTGAGTTGAGCTACAACCCGCACATGCCGCTGTCGCAGGCGTTGTTGCTGCCGCGTATCGTCATTGAAAACATCATGCCGACCCTTGAAGGCGGGCAGTTCGCGGTCAAGTCCGTGGTGGGGCAGGACGTGGTGGTGACGGCCAAGGTCTTCGCCGACGGGCATGACAAGCTGGCGGTTCGCGTGCGCTGGCGGGCCGAAGATGGGGACGCCTGGCAAAGCGCGGCCATGAAGGACCTGGGCAATAACGGCTGGCAAGGGCAGTTCCGGGTCAACACCCAGGGCCGTTATCTGTTCTGTATCGAAGCCTGGATCGATCAATTCGCCAGTTTTTGTTATGAGCTGGAAAAGAAGCATGCGGCGGCGGTGCCCGTCAGCCTGGAACTGCAGGAAGGGCGGATTCATGTCCAGCAGGCCGCCGAACGCAGCGAAGGGCTACTCAGCGAGCAACTGGCGGCCTTGCACCATGAACTGTCAGGGCTGCTTGAAACCGAGCAGATTGCACTGTTTTTGCACCCGCGTAGCGCCGACCTCATGGCCCGCGTCGATCATCGCGCCTACTTGAGCCTGAGCCCGGAGTACCCGCTGGATGTGGAGCGAGAACTGGCGCAGTTTGCCAGTTGGTACGAGTTGTTCCCGCGTTCGATCACCGACAGCCCGGAGCGCCATGGCACCTTCAATGACGTGCATTCGCGGTTGGCGATGATTCAGGACATGGGTTTCGATGTGCTGTATTTCCCGCCGATCCATCCGATCGGGCGTAGTTACCGCAAGGGTCCGAACAACTCCCTGACGGCGGGCCCCGATGATCCGGGCAGCCCCTATGCGATTGGCAGCGAGGAGGGCGGGCACGAAGCGATTCACGCGCAATTGGGCACCCGCGAAGACTTCCGCCGACTGGTGGCGGCCGCCGCGGCCCATGGCCTGGAAATCGCCCTGGATTTTGCCATCCAGTGCTCCCAGGACCATCCGTGGCTCAAGCAACACCCGGGCTGGTTCAACTGGCGGCCGGACGGCACGATCAAGTACGCGGAAAACCCGCCGAAGAAATACCAGGACATCGTCAATGTCGACTTCTATGCCCCGGAGGCGATTCCGAGCTTGTGGGTGGAGCTGCGGGATATCGTGGTGGGCTGGGTCGAGGAGGGCGTGAAGATCTTCCGCGTCGATAACCCGCACACCAAGCCGTTGCCGTTCTGGCAGTGGCTGATCGCCGATGTACGGGCGCTGTACCCCGAGGTGATCTTCCTCGCCGAAGCCTTTACCACGCCGGCCATGATGGCGCGCCTGGGCAAGGTCGGTTACTCCCAGAGCTACACCTATTTCACCTGGCGCAACACCAAGGCTGAACTGGCGACCTATTTCACCGAACTCAACGAATCGCCGTGGCGCGAATGCTACCGGCCGAATTTTTTCGTCAATACGCCGGACATCAACCCGGCGTTCCTCCACGAATCCGGGCGCCCCGGGTTTCTCATCCGCGCCGTGCTGGCGACCATGGGCTCGGGCCTGTGGGGCATGTACTCGGGTTTCGAGTTGTGCGAGTCGGCACCGGTGCCAGGCAAGGAGGAGTACCTCGATTCCGAGAAGTACGAAATCCGCCCCAGGGACTTCAACGCGCCCGGCAACATCATTGCCGAGATCGCCCAGCTCAACCGCATCCGGCGGCAGAACCCGGCGTTGCACACGCACCTGGGCCTGAAGGTCTACAACGCCTGGAACGACAACATCCTGTACTTCGGCAAACGCAGCCTGGACGGCAGCAATTTCATTCTGGTGGCGGTCAGCCTCGATCCGCACAACGTGCAGGAGGCGAACTTCGAGTTGCCGTTGTGGGAAATGGGCTTGCCGGACTACGCCAGCACTCATGGCGAAGACCTGATGAATGGCCATCGCTGGACCTGGCATGGCAAACAGCAATTCATGCGGATCGACCCGGCGTACCAGCCGTTCGGGATTTGGAGAATTACCGCCTCTTGAGAACACCACAGGGGATACTCCGCCTGTGGCCAAGATGAATTCACCAGGAGTTTCACATGGCGAAGAAACCCAAGGCTGCCACGTTCATCAAGGACCCGCTCTGGTACAAGGACGCGGTGATCTATCAAGTCCACGTCAAATCGTATTTCGACTCCAACAACGACGGGATTGGCGACTTTCCCGGTTTAATTGCCAAGCTCGACTACATCGCCGACCTGGGCGTCAACACCATCTGGCTGTTGCCGTTCTATCCCTCGCCACGGCGCGACGACGGTTATGACATTGCCGAGTACCGTGGTGTACACAGCGACTACGGCACCATGGCCGATGCCAGGCGTTTTATTGCCGAGGCGCACAAGCGTGGCCTGCGGGTGATCACCGAGCTGGTCATCAACCACACCTCCGACCAGCACCCATGGTTCCAGCGGGCGCGCAAGGCCAAACCCGGATCGGCGGCGCGGGACTTCTATGTGTGGTCTGATGACGATCAGAAATACGATGGCACCCGCATCATTTTCCTCGACACCGAAAAATCCAACTGGACCTGGGACCCGGTCGCCGGCCAATACTTCTGGCACCGTTTCTACTCCCACCAGCCGGACCTGAATTTCGATAACCCGCAAGTGATGAAAGCGGTGCTGTCGGTGATGCGTTACTGGCTCGACATGGGCATCGACGGCTTGCGCCTGGACGCCATTCCCTACCTGATCGAGCGCGACGGTACCAATAACGAGAACCTGCCGGAAACCCACGACGTCCTGAAGAAGATCCGCGCGGAAATCGACGCCAATTACCCCGACCGCATGCTGCTGGCCGAGGCCAA
Source organism: Pseudomonas sp. IT-P4 (assembly GCF_949767755.1). Classification (NCBI taxonomy): domain Bacteria; kingdom Pseudomonadati; phylum Pseudomonadota; class Gammaproteobacteria; order Pseudomonadales; family Pseudomonadaceae; genus Pseudomonas; species Pseudomonas sp. IT-P4. Next base: position 276,449 of record NZ_CATKPX010000067.1, read on the forward strand.
TCAGTGGCCGGAAGACACCCAGTTGTACTTCGGCGACACCGACAAGAAAGGCCTGAACGGCGACGAATGCCACATGGCCTTTCACTTCCCGTTGATGCCGCGCATGTACATGGCGCTGGCCCAGGAAGATCGCTTCCCGATTACCGACATTCTGCGCCAGACCCCGGATATACCCGCCAACTGCCAATGGGCAATCTTCCTGCGCAACCACGATGAGCTGACCCTGGAGATGGTCACCGACAAGGAACGCGACTATCTGTGGAATTACTACGCCGCCGACCGCCGGGCGCGGATCAACCTGGGGATTCGCCGTCGCCTGGCGCCGCTGATGGAGCGCGACCGCCGCCGGATCGAGCTGCTCAACAGCCTGCTGCTGTCCATGCCAGGCACGCCGACCCTGTATTACGGTGATGAGATTGGCATGGGCGACAACATCTACCTCGGCGACCGCGACGGTGTGCGCACGCCGATGCAATGGTCCATCGACCGCAACGGCGGTTTTTCCCGGGCCGACCCGGCGAGCCTGGTGCTGCCGCCGATCATGGACCCGCAATATGGCTACCTGTCGGTCAACGTCGAAACCCAGGCTGGCGACCCGCATTCGCTATTGAACTGGACCCGGCGCCTGCTCGCCGTGCGCAAGCAATCCAAGGCCTTCGGGCGCGGTACGTTGAAAATGCTGTCGCCGAGCAATCGGCGGATTCTGGCCTACACCCGCGAATTCACCGGGGTGGACGGCAAGCACGAAGTCATTCTGTGCGTGGCCAACGTGTCGCGCAGCGCCCAGGCCGCCGAGCTGGATCTGTCGGCCTATGTCGGCATGGTGCCGGTGGAAATGCTCGGGGGTAACGCGTTCCCGCCCATCGGCCAGCTGAATTTTCTCCTGACGCTGGCGCCTTACGGCTTCTACTGGTTTGGCCTCGCCGCGGAAAACCAGATGCCGAGCTGGCACGTGGAGCCCGCACAAAGCTTGCCGGACTTCACCACGCTGGTGCTGAAAAAGCGCATGGAGGAATTGCTGGAGGCGCCGTCACGCACCACGCTGGAGCACAGCATCCTGCCCAACTGGCTGCAGAACCGCCGTTGGTTCGCGGGCAAGGACGCCGCCATCGAACAGGTCGACCTGGCCTATGGCGTGCGGTTCGGCGATCCGCAGCATCCGGTGCTGTTCAGTGAGATCAATGTCACCAGCGCTGGCCAGAGCAGTCGCTACCAGTTGCCGTTCGGCTTTATCTCGGAAGATCAGGTCGGTACCCCGCTGCCGCAGCAATTGGCATTGTCGCGGGTACGGCGCGGACGCCAGGTCGGTCTTATCACCGATGCCTTCAGCCTGGAGACCTTTGTGCATGCCGTCTTGCAGGGCATTCAGGCCGGCACCGTATTGGCCTCCAGCGATGGCGACATTCGTTTCGAGTCCACCGCGGAGCTGGAAAAACTCGGCCTCAATGCCGAGTCGCCGGTACGTTACCTGTCCGCCGAGCAGTCCAACAGCTCGGTGGTGATCGGCAACAGCCTGGTGCTGAAGCTGATCCGCAAGGTCGCCTGCGGTGTGCACCCGGAACTGGAAATGAGCGCGTACCTGACCGCAGCCGGGTTCAGCAATATTTCGCCATTGCTTGGGGCCGTGGTGCGCCGGGACGGGGCGGGTGAAGACAATTTGCTGATGATCGCCCAAGGCTATCTGAGCAATCAGGGCGACGCCTGGGAATGGACCCAGAACAACCTCGAACGGGCGCTGCGCGATGAGCTGGCCGACGCTGTGTCCGAGCAGGAACAACATTACAACGCGCTCGGCGAACTGAAAGATTTCGCCGCTATGCTCGGTCAGCGCCTGGGGGAAATGCACCAGGTGCTGGCGGCGCCGAGTGCCAACCCGGACTTCATGCCCCAGGTCACCACGCAGAAAGAGGCGCTGGCTTCGACCAAGGATGTTGCAACGCAAATCGAGCACGCGCTGAGCTTGCTCAAGCAACATAAAAGTCAATTGAGCCCGGCGGACCAGACCCTGGTCGGCCGTTTACTGGACAACAAGAAGGCCATCCTCGGCCATGTACAAGCGATGGGTAAAAAGACCGTGGGCGGCTTGCGTATACGTGTGCACGGGGACCTGCATCTGGGCCAGGTGCTGGTGATCAAGGGCGATGCCTACCTGATCGACTTCGAAGGCGAACCGGCCCGGCCATTGCATGAACGACGGGGCAAACACAGCCCGTACAAGGATGTCAGCGGCGTGCTGCGCTCTTTCGACTATGCGGCGGCGATGGCGATCAATGTGCAGAGCGTCGACAACACCGCGGCAGCCGATGCCGCGCGCTTGCGGGTCACCGATCGCTACTTGAGCGAGGCGCGGCAAGCATTTGTCGACGCTTATCGGCTGGCGGCAGCTAGTCTTGCCCATGCATGGCAAGATCCCGAAGGCGAGGATGCCGCGCTGGCGTTGTTCGGCCTGGAGAAGGCGGCGTATGAAGTGGCTTATGAGGCGGAAAATCGCCCCGCCTGGTTGCCCGTGCCGTTGCACGGTTTATATGGATTATTGAGTGGGCTTAAACCCTTTTCCGATCTTGGTGGAGAGTAGTCATGAGTTTCTCGAACAAGGAACAGGGTCATCACAAAGAAGCGCTGCTGCCCAGGGCGCGGGATATCGATGCATTGGTGCGTGCCGAGCATATCGATCCTTTCGCCATTCTCGGCCCCCACGCCGATGGTGCCGGCGGACAATTCATTCGCGCGTATCTGCCGGGCGCCCTGAGTGTGCAGGTACTGGCCAGGGACTCCGGCGAGGATCTGGGTCACCTTGAGGCCACGCAGACACCGGGTTTGTTCGTCGGGCATTTCGATCGAGCGCAAGCGTACCTGCTGCGCACCCGTTGGGCCGGCGGCGAGCAAACCGCAGAAGATCCGTACAGCTTTGGCCCATTGCTGGGCGAAATGGATTTGTACCTGTTTGCCGAAGGCAATCACCGCGACCTCAGCGCGTGCCTGGGCGCGCAACTGAAAACCGTGGACGGCGTCGACGGCGTGCGTTTCGCGGTGTGGGCACCGAATGCCCGGCGGGTGTCGGTGGTCGGCGATTTCAACGTCTGGGACGGGCGCCGGCACCCGATGCGCCTGCGTCATCCCACCGGTGTCTGGGAATTGTTCATCCCGCGCCTGCAAGCCGGGGACACCTACAAATACGAGATTCTCGGCGCCCATGGCATTCTGCCGTTGAAGGCCGATCCCGTGGCGCTGGCCACCAGCCTGCCGCCGGACACCGCCTCGAAAGTCGCCTCACCCTTGAGCATCGACTGGCAGGACCAGGACTGGATGATGTCCCGGGGTGACCGCCAGCGGGTGACGGCACCGTTGTCGATCTACGAATTGCACGCCGGTTCGTGGCAATGCGAGCTGGATGACCTGGGTGAAGTGGCCCGCCAGTACACCTGGCCGGAACTGACCGAGCGACTGATTCCCTATGTCAAAGACCTGGGCTTCACCCACATCGAACTGATGCCGATCATGGAGCACCCGTTCGGCGGTTCGTGGGGTTATCAGTTGCTGTCGCAATTTGCGCCGAGTGCGCGCTATGGCACGCCGGACCAGTTCGCTGCGTTCATCAACGCCTGCCACCAGGCCGAACTCGGGGTGATTCTCGATTGGGTGCCGGCGCATTTTCCCACCGACACCCATGGCCTGGCCCAGTTCGATGGCACGGCGCTGTACGAGTATGGCAACCCGCAGGAAGGGTTCCACCAGGACTGGGACACACTGATCTACAATCTGGGTCGCACCGAAGTGCACGGCTACATGCTGGCGTCGGCGCTGCACTGGCTCAAGCATTTCCATGTCGACGGCCTGCGGGTCGATGCAGTGGCCTCGATGCTGTATCGCGACTACTCGCGCAAGGCCGGCGAGTGGGTGCCGAACCGCCATGGCGGACGGGAGAACCTGGAAGCCATCGACTTCCTGCGTCACCTCAATGACGTGGTGGCACTCGAAGCGCCCGGTGCGTTGGTGATCGCCGAGGAATCCACCGCATGGCCGGGTGTCAGCCAGGGCACGCAACAGGGCGGCCTGGGCTTCGCCTACAAATGGAACATGGGCTGGATGCACGATTCGCTGCATTACATCCAGCAGGACCCGGTGTACCGCGCCCATCACCACAACGAGCTGAGTTTCGGCCTGGTGTATGCGTGGTCCGAGCGCTTCATCCTGCCGATCTCCCACGATGAAGTGGTGCATGGCAAACACTCGCTGATCGACAAGATGCCCGGCGACCGCTGGCAGAAATTCGCCAACCTGCGGGCCTACCTGAGTTTCATGTGGGCGCATCCGGGCAAGAAGCTGTTGTTCATGGGCTGCGAATTCGGCCAGTGGCGCGAATGGAACCATGACCAGCAACTGGACTGGTACCTGCTGCAATACCCCGAGCACCAGGGTGTGCAGAAACTGGTGGCCGACCTCAACCGCTTGTACCGCGAAGCGCCGGCGCTGCATGAGCAGGACGATGTGCCGCAGGGTTTCCAGTGGCTGATCGGCGATGACGCGATCAACAGTGTTTATGCCTGGTTGCGCTGGAGCAAGGAGGGTGAGCCGGTGCTGGTGGTGGCCAACTTTACGCCGGTGCCGCGTGAGGCTTATCGCGTCGGGGTTCCGTTTGCCGGGCAGTGGAACGAGGTGCTCAACAGCGACTCCTCCATCTATGCCGGTTCCAATTACGGCAACAGTGGCGGGGCGGTGGCCGAGGAGACGCCGAGTCATGGGCAGGCGTTGTCGCTGGTGCTGAATTTGCCGCCGTTGGCGGTGTTGATGTTAAGGCCGCAGGGCTGATCCAGAGCCGCGTTGCTGCCTTTCGCGAGCAGGCTCGCTCCCACATTGGATGAATGTGGGAGCGAGCCTGATCGCGAAGGGGCCAGCCTGGTCAAAGCATCTTTTGAAGTATTTCCTCACCAGCGCAGCCGTACACCCAGGTTACCGTAGGTTTTCCGTTGTTGGTTGCTGTCGATATTGTTGGTGTAGTCGAGTCCGGCGTACACGCTGAACGAGTCTGCAACGCTCAGCACCATGCCGATGCCCAGGTCGGCGGACGAGGTTCGTTGCTGGGTTTCGACCTGATCGAGATGGTCAAAGGTGACCGTATCGGTACCTGTGAAGGTGTGCCAGATGTTGGCCCGCAGATAAGGTTCCAGCGGCCGGCCGCCGACCTCGTAGCGACCCTTCAGGCGTGCGCCGACGCGGCCGGTCCAGGCAGTGTCGGAATCGAACGAGACATGGGAAATACCGTCGTCCTGGCTGTCGAGTCTGACTTTCTGGTAAATCGCCTGTGCCTGGGGTTCGACCACCCAGTTACCGGCCACCGGGATCGGGTATCCGACTTCTGCCGATAACGTCGTCACGTGCCCTTCATTGTCGATCTTCAGTCCACTTTCGGAGCGGTTGTCGCCGTTGAGCCGGGTGTACATGGCCACGGTATCGAGATACGCGCCGGCGCGATCGGTCAGGGTCCAGTAAACGCCAAGACTGTCGCCTTCCAACTCGACGTTGCCGGAGCGCTTGCCCGCGAAGCCCTGATTGAAACCGTCGACATCGCCTTGCAGGCGGCTGTGGCCGATGAAGAAACCGCTGCGCTGTGTTTGCCCACCCGCCCACTCTGAGCTGAACAGATCATTGCCGACCTGAAAACCGTTGAGCGAGCCGTCCAGTCTTGGGGTGACGGTGCCGGCCCAGGTCTGCTCGAGGTTCTTGCCGTAGACCCGGCCCCAACCGGCGCTCAAGACACCGGTTTCACTCAGCAGGCTCTGATCGCCCTGACGGTCATGGAAGGTGCCCAACGCGGCAAGGCTCAACTGTGCTGCAGCTGGCGGCACCACCGACCAGGTAGGTACGGCCTCGCGATACAAGGGGATTGGTGCTGCGCCGGGTACGGCGGCCGGTAGCACCGGGGCTTCGACGATTGCAACGCCTTCAGCCGCGGTGGCCACAACCACCGGTGCGGCCACCGGCACTGCCACAATGGGCACCAGCGTCGGCGGCAGCGCGGGATCAGGGTTGGCGACGGCAACGACTGGCGGCGCCACCACCTGGGAGCGCAAATACCAACTGTTTTCGCTGCCCGGTGTGATACCGCCTTTGAACAGGCGGTAATCGAAGGCGCCAACCGACACCGGGGCTTTGAGGGCGAACGCGGTGCTGTCGCTGACCGCCGTGCCTTGGGCCTGTACCAGCTGGATTCCGTTTTCCCGGGTCAAGGCGCCCACGCCGCCAAGGTTGGTGACGCTGATCAGGGTGCTGCCGGTCAATGTCCCGTTGTTGACCACCAGCTTGTCACTGGGAGAACTGTCATCGCCCACGGCACTTTGCAACAACAGCTGGCCACCGTTACCCACGTAATTGCCTTCAACCGTCAGGCTGTCATTGGTGCGCGAGTTGCCACGAGTGAGGTCGATGATCCCGCTGTTGTTCAAGGTAACGAGCCGACCTGCGGTCAATGGCACGATGCTGCCTTGCGCCGACGTCAGGGTGCTGCTGCCATCGAGATTGAACACGCCCGTGCCGCTGGTGCTGTCCCCCAATTGAAAGGTGCCATCGAGATCAAAGCGCGAGCTGTTAGCGAGATTGACCGTTTCCCAGTTGATATACCGGGCGGCGCCTGACGAGGTGGTGTGATCGAAGGTCAGCAGGTCATTGCCGACGCCGCCATTGATGCTCGGGGTGAGGGCGAGGGTGCTTTCGCTGAGGTTGCGCAGGGTGGCGCTGTCGTTGCCGGCCTCCAGCAGGATTTGCGAGCGGATGATCCCGTCGCCGTCCCATACCAGGGTGTCATCGCCATTGCCGGCGCGGATCTCGCCGACGATTTCCCCGCCGGTGACCGTGATGCTGTCGTTGCCATTGCTGACACTGATGTTGCCACCGATCCTCCCCCTGGAAACGATGATGGTATCGGTGCCCAAACCGGTCACCAGGTTGCGAAGTATCTGCCCACCCGACATTTCGAAGAGATTGTTATCGAGCTTCATGTCAACCCGGCCGATGGAGCCACCGGTCATCCTGGCGACGTCGCCGTCCTCGAAAGCGCCGACGATGGTGCCGCCGGTCATCAGGAAGGTATCGCGACCATCCCCTTGGGCCAGTGACTGAACAGTTCCGCCAGACATGACGAAGTCATCGATGCCATTGCCTTGGCTGAGTGCCCCGGCTACGGTGCCCGAAGCAATGGTCACGGTGTCGGCGCCGGTACCGAAGGTCACGTTACCGTTGATCCTGCCGGTGCCGTTGGCAGGAAAGGTCAGGGTGTTGTTGCCCGACAGGTCGGTCAACGGTCCACTGGTGGCGCTGTCGCAGACGAAGTTGTCGTTACCGGCGGTGGGGATGAGTGTGCAGGCGGCGTCGGCAGCCTGGGGCCAGTTCGCGCATAACCAGATCGAGAACAGGCAGGCGCTGAAACGGTATTTGGGCAGATCTGTCGAAAACTCCATGGTTGCCTCCGCGATGGGATCAACGTCCGTTCCTTTGGCCGTCAGCAATGGCCAGGACCGACTGCCCTTACCGGCATCGGCAGGGCGTCACCAACGTAGCAGGCACCGCTTCAATGCGGCTACTGTCAGAAATAACAGGTGGGAGGCGTTATCACAGCGCCAGGCGCCTGATAGCCGTGATTCACAAGTGCACTTCCACCGCCAGCGGCAAATGATCGGACAGGTGCGTCCACGGCTTGTTTCCCAGTATTTGCGGCTGGTGGCTGCTGGCGTTGCGCAGGTAGACGCGATCGAGGCGCAGCAAGGGAAACCGCGCGGGGTAGGTTTTGGCCGGTCGGCCAAGGTGGCGTTCGAAGGCTTCGTGCAAGTAGTCGCGGCGGGCAAGGGTGGCATTGCCCTGCATCTGCCAGTCGTTGAAGTCGCCGGCAATGATCACCGGCGCATCATCCGGCAGGGATTCGAGGAGCTGACAGAGCAACTGCAACTGCAGTTGCCGATGGCTTTCCAGCAGGCTGAGGTGAACGCAAATGGCATGCACTTCGCGATGCCCCGGCACGTCCAGCACGCAGTGCAGCAAGCCACGGCGTTCCGGGCCGGTAATGGAAACATCCAGGTTTCGATACTCGCGGATCGGGTATTTCGACAGCAGGGCATTGCCATGGTGACCGTCGGGATAGACGGCGTTGCGCCCATAGGCAAAGTCGCTCCACATGCTGTCGGCGAGGAATTCATATTGCGAGGTTTGTGGCCAATCGTTGTAGCGGGAGGAATGGCGGTCGTGCTCGCCGACGACTTCTTGCAGAAACACCAGGTCTGCCGACGTACTGCGCACCGCTTCACGCAACTCAGGAAGGATGAAGCGCCGGTTGAGTGCAGTAAAACCCTTGTGGGTGTTGACCGTCAGCACGCGAAGCCGATGAATCGCCGGGGGCGTGTTCAAGGGTGTCGATTCGGCTGCCTGCCGTTTTGGATAACTGGCCACTTACACTCCTCTGACTCAAGGCTGCTTATGCATGCGACTGATGCAATGGCAGGCAGTTCAGTCCGATGGACTGCACCGGGTCGATAATCGATGAGTTCATACCAACACGATTTCATAAGGCAAACGGATACGCTCCAACAGCGGCCGGGGCAGCGACGGTGCAAGGCCGATGGCCGGTTCGCCGTCCAGTTGGCTGGCGTAGGCATGGGTGGCGTGGCTCTTGCGGGCGACGGTCCAGGTATCGAGGCGCACCTTGCGGGCGCGGTGCCAGGGGATCAGTTCCCGGTCTCGTGCCGGCCAGTGCCAGGCCCAGAACGGTACGTCGTTGTAGGTTGCCCCTGCGTTGGCTGCCGCCCTGGCGCTGGCGCGGCCAACGGTGTCGTGGTCGACGTTGCCGTCCTCGCGCCAGGTGCTGAACACCACATCACCGGGGCGCAGGTAGCGCGTGATGAATTGGGCGATCTGATCTTCGTGCTCCACCAGGGCGTTGTCGGTAAACCCGCCACGAATCCACTTCAGGCTGTGCATCGGCAACCCGAGCCGGCGGATGGCTTCGACGCTTTCCTGGGGACGAAACACGCTGAGGCGTTTTTCCGACCACTGCCGAGAGCCCGGATGGCTGGCGCTGCCGTCGGTGATCGAGATCAATTGCAGCGGGTGGCCGAGGTTGCTGAGCAACTGCAGCAGGCCGCCGCAGGTCACGACCTCATCGCCGGGGTGCGGGGCAATGAGCACCGCGCGTGCGCCGGTGGGTACCAGCGACTGGGTGCTGATGACCGGAATGCTGTCCAGTTGCGGGGCGCTGTTCCAGATCTGTGAAGGCAGGCTGGCATCGCTCAGGGAAACGGGTTTCATAGTCGATACGTCCTTGTTCTGCGTCGCCTTCAGTCGTGCATGGGACCAGCCCGGCAGACCCGTGAGGGCTCGTTGATAGCGGAGCGACAAGCCAAACCCTGGATTGCCGCGAATCGAGTATTGCTCATGTAACGCTATTCGTCGCGTCGCGAACCTGTCCGCAATGACTTTTCCGCTCTGCGGTGTTGCGGCCATAAACGCCTGTAGGCTTTTTTACTCTTCTTCCTCATGCTGCAACTCGAACAGCAGCAACGAGCGTCCGGTGACCGAGTACTCGTGGCCAAACTCGAAACGCTCCTGGCCGCGGATCGACGGCTGGTTGGTGTCGATCATGCATGTCCAGAAACCGCCGTCAGGCACTTCCGGCAGCCGGAAATTGACGATGTCGTGATGTGCGTTGACTACCAGCATCAACGTCGCGTCGACGCCTTTGCGGCGGATGCCGGTTTCCTGGGCGCGGCCATCGAGCAACATACCCAGGCATCGATTGTGCGCATCGTGCCAATGTTCGGTGGTCATTTGTGTGCCGTCCGGCGCCAGCCAGGTCACGTCCTTGACGCCGATATCCTCGTTGTAATTGCCCACCAGAAAACGTCCGCGCCGCAGAACCGGGTAGGTCAGGCGCAACTTGATCAGGCGTTTGACGAACTTGAGCAGGGCCTTGCCATCTTCGCTGAGGTCCCAGTTGACCCAGCCGATCTCACTGTCCTGGCAGTACGCGTTGTTGTTGCCGTCCTGGGTGCGGGCGAACTCGTCGCCGGCCACCAGCATCGGCGTGCCTTGGGCCAGCAGCAGGGTGGCGAAGAAATTGCGCATCTGCCGATGGCGCAGCGCGTTGATCTCGGGATCGTCGGTGGGGCCTTCGGCGCCGTGGTTCCACGATAGGTTGTTGTTGCTGCCATCCTGATTGTCTTCGTCGTTTGCCTCGTTGTGCTTGTCGTTGTACGACACCAGATCGTTGAGGGTGAAGCCGTCGTGGGCGGTGACGAAATTGACCGATGAGTATGGCCGCCGACCACGTTGATTGAACATATCGCCCGAAGCGGTCAGGCGGCTGGCAAAGTCAGCCAGTTGGCCGTCGTCGCCTTTCCAGAAGGCGCGCACGGTGTCGCGGAACTTGTCGTTCCACTCGACCCAGCCCGGCGGAAAGTTGCCGACCTGATAACCGCCGGGGCCGCAGTCCCAGGGTTCGGCGATCAGTTTGACCTGGCGCAGCACCGGGTCCTGGCGGCAGGCCACGAGGAAACTGTGGCGCTCGTCGAAACCGTCGTGGTAACGCCCCAGAATGGTCGCCAGGTCGAAGCGGAAGCCGTCCACGTGCATTTCCGTGGCCCAGTAGCGCAGGGAGTCGGTGACCATTTGCAGTACGCAGGGGTGGCTCAGGTCCAGGGTGTTGCCGGTGCCGGAATCGTTGATATAGAAGCGCTTGTCATCGGGCTTGAGGCGGTAGTAGGACGCGTTGTCGATGCCGCGCATGGACAGGGTCGGGCCTTGCTCGTTGCCCTCGGCGGTGTGGTTGTAGACCACGTCGAGGATCACCTCCAGATTGGCTTCGTGCAGGTGCGCGACCATTTCCTTGAATTCGGCGATCTTGCCGCTGGCCAGGTAACGCGGATCGGGGGCGAAGAACGCAATGCTGTTGTAGCCCCAGTAATTGGTCATTCCCTTGTGCAGCAGATGCTGGTCGTTGACGAAGGCGTGGATCGGCAGTAATTCCACAGTCGACACGCCGAGCTTGCGGATGTGCTCCACCACATCATCGACCATCAACCCGGCAAAGGTGCCGCGCAGGTTTTCGGGGACGGCGGGGTGGCGCATGCTGAAGCCGCGCACATGGGTTTCATAGATGATCGTCCTGTCCCACGGCACGCTGACCCGATGATCGTGGCCCCAGGTATGCGCCGGGTCGATGACCTTGCATTTGGGCACAAAGGGCGCGCTGTCCCGTTTATCGAAGCTGAGGTCAGCGTCGGGGTGGCCGATGGTGTAGCCGAACAGCGCTTCGGACCATTTCAGCTTGCCCACCAGTTGTTTGGCGTAGGGGTCGATCAGCAGTTTGTTGGGGTTGAAGCGATGGCCGTTGGCCGGGTCGTATGGACCGTAGACGCGATAGCCGTAGATCAGCCCCGGATGGGCGTCGGGAAGGTAGCCGTGGTAGATCTCGTCAGTGTATTCGGGCAGTTCGATGCGTTCGAGTTCCACCTCGCCGGCGTCGTCGAACAGGCACAGTTCAACCTTGGTGGCGTGGGCGGAAAACAGGGCGAAGTTGACTCCTAATCCATCCCAGGTGGCACCCAGTGGAAAGGGCAGGCCTTCGCGGATTCGTGTGGTTTCGGCACGAGTGGCTGGCGCGGCGGCTTTCTTCGGACTGGTCATAGGTATTCCTTAAAGCGGCGGCAACCTGTAGGAGCAAGCCCGCTCCCACAGGGACCTGTGAGTTGCCACAGATTGCAGTTACACCACCAATCACTGTGTGAGCGGCGGTGCGGCGGTCCGACTTGCCCGTGAAGGGGCCTCAAGGCCTATTCAAACCGCTGGCGGTTTTCGCGCAGCCCGGGGCTTTTTCTCAGCGGCCTTTTCCCCCGGCGGGATCACCTTCGAAGCCGCCGCCGGTTTGGCCTTGGTTTTTGCCGCGGCGACCTTGGCATCGCCAGCCTTGCCATTGGCCGTTTTGCTGACCGGGGTTTTCGCAGCAGCCTTGACCGGCTTTTTCGGGGCCAGGGCTTCGGCTTCCGCCAGTTTGCACGCCATTTCCCAGTGACGGGCCTCCTGGCCTTCGGGTTTTCCTTCGGATTCCCAGATCTGATAGGCAAATTCGCGGATGCGTTTATCGTCGGTACTCATCGTAATGCTCCTGAATTGAATTCAAGTGTGGGCAGTTTGAAAAATGAGATTGACCGGGAAATCCCCCAGCGCGGCGCTGATCAGCAGCTCCCTGTGTTCTGTGACTGTGATGCGGGAAAAAAGTCCCTGCAGATGTTCGTCCGGGACGGTGAACGGCAGTTTGACCCGGGTATCGCCCCACAGCGGCGCGTGGACCTGTGGTTCGGCACCGTTTTCCAGCAGATCGGCACAACGTATCGGCACAATCACAATGGCGCGTTTCCCCTCCCGTTCACGGACAAATCCCAGCACTCGATGGGCCTCGCTGCCCACCACTTCCAAAGCCTGGCAGGTACCACGCCGAAATAGCTCGGCATGCTCGGCGCGCAGGCTCAGGGTGCGCGCAATCAAGGCTTGTTTGATGCGCCCGTCACGCCAGTTTTGCATCAAGTCCGGCAGGTCCACCGCTTGCTGCAGCGCCTGCTGGCGGCTGGCGTAATCCACGGGACGACGGTTGTCCGGGTCGACCAGGCTGAAGTCCCAGAACTCGTTGCCCTGATACAAGTCCGGTACACCGGGCACGGTCATGCGCAGCAAGGTTTGCGCCAATCCGTTGAGTGCGCCGGGGGCGGCAATCGAGCGGGCAGCCTTGGCCAGGGCCGTACGCAACAACTCGCCTTCGGGGCTGAGCATCAGACGCTGGATGAAGTCTTCGCTCGCTTGCTCGTAAGGGTCATTGGGCGCGTTCCAGCTACTTTGCAGTTTGGCTTCGCGCAGGGCCTTGCGTTGCCACTGCCAGAGGCGTTTTGCGTAGTCCTCAAGGGCCGGCGCATGATCGATCTCCAACGCCAGCGGCCAGCTGCCGATGATCGCCTGGTAGAGAATCAGTTCATCCCCCGCCGATGGCATTTGATCGTCGTTGCGCAAGGGCCGGGCGAGGGCGCGCCACAGGCCGATCTGGTCGGCGTACCAACTGCTGCGCTCGCTCAGTACCGCCAGCCGCGCCCGTGAATCTTCACCGCGCTTGTGGTCGTGGGTGGCGCTGGCCAGCAGATTGTCCGGGAAGGTGTCGAGGCGTTCGATACAGGCCTGATGAAAGTCGGCGACAGGTGCGCTGAACTGTTCGGTGTTGAAGCCAACGTCATTGCGCGAGAGCAGGACCGCCGAACGATAGAACGCGGTGTCTTCCACCGCTTTCGCCGCCGCCGGTGAGGTCAGTTGCTGGAAACGTACGCAGGCGTGCTTCAAGCGTTTGCGCTCGCGACCGGCCGGGCGCGAACGCCAGGGTTCACCGCCGAGCCATCCGGCCAGGCAGTCGAGCACCGGCCAGTCCTCTTCACCCAGGGTTTGGCGGGCGCCGTCCATGGCCTGACGGAAAAACGCCTCGCCCTGGGCCGACCGGCCAAGGGGACTGATGTAGGTGCGGTACACCGGGAAATGCACGATCAACGCCTGCAAGGCCCGGCGAATGGCGCCGAGGGTCAGGTCGCGGGTCATGAGGTTGTCCCGGGCCACTTGCAACAAGGCCTGGGCAACGCTTTCGAAATCTCCGGCCAGGGAGCCGCTGAGGACTTGCTGGCGGGCCAGTTGAGCTTCCTGGCCGAAATCGGCGGACCGCTCGCTGTGACGATGCCAGAGTTCGGCCAGAGTCTGCGCGCCCCGTGGATCCTGTTGCAGTAGTGACAACTGGTTCATGAATTCGTAGCCGGTGGTGCCGTCCACCGACCAGTCGCGAGGCAGGGTTTCCCCTTCGCCGAGGATCTTTTCCACATAGATGGGCAGGTGCCGGCCCGCTGACAGGCTGTCGACCCGGCGGCGCAGCTTGCGGCAATAGCCTCGCGGGTCGGCGAGGCCGTCGATGTGGTCGATGCGCAACCCGTCGATCAGCCCTTCAGCCACCAGTTGGAAAATCTTCGCGTGGGTGGCTTCGAACACGGCGGGACGCTCGACCCGCAGTCCGCCGAGTTCATTGATATCGAAGAAGCGCCGCCAGTTGATGTCATCGGCGGCGGTGCGCCAACTGGCGAGGCGATAGCTCTGGCGTTCCAGCAGGTTGTGCAGGCGCCGGAAGCCTTCGCCGGTCAGTGAGTCGTAGTTGTTCAGGTGCTGCTCGATGGCGTGGGCCAGGGCCGGATCGTTGACCAGATCGCGAAGTTCCGCTTTCAGCGGCAGGGCCAGGCTGTGGGCGTCGGTCTGGTAGCTCAGGGTGCTGAAGCGATCGGCCAGGTTTTTCAGTTGTTCGGCCTGCTGTGTATCGAGCGGTGCATCGGTCCTGAGCAGTTCCCCGTAATCGCTGGGGCAAATCGGAAAGCGATGTTCGTAGTGCTCGACATGGAAGCTGCCGTGCCAGGCATCGAAGCGCAGGGGCAGGGTGCCGTCCTGCAACGCGACGCCGTAGTCGCTGCCCAGAAACGGCAGGAGCAACTGGCCTTCCATCAACGGGTCGGGTGAATGCCACTGGATGTCGAAAAATTCGCCGTAAGGGCTCAGGCGTCCCCACTCCAGCAAATCCAGCCACCAGGGATTGTCACCGCCGCCGACCGCCATGTGGTTGGAGACGACGTCGAGAATCAACCCCATGTTGTGCTCGTGCAGGGCGCTGACCAGGCTGCGCAGCGCCGCCTCTCCGCCCAGTTCCGGATTGACCCGGGTCGGGTCCACCACGTCATAACCATGCATCGACCCGGCGCGGGCGCGCAACAGCGGGGAGGCGTAGACATGGCTGATGCCAAGACGGGAGAAATACGGCACCAGTGGCACCGCATCTTCAAGCGTGAAGCCTTTGTGAAATTGCAGGCGCAAGGTGGCGCGCAGTAGACGACTCGGTACCTGGGTCATCGATCACGCTCGGCCGCCTGGAGCCGCGCACAGGCGAGCAACTCCAGGCGTCGTGCGGCATCCGCTCCGTCGAGCAGGGCTTCGCTGTAACCGGGTAAGCGCCGCGACCAGTTGGGGTGGGAGTCGATGGTGCCGGGCAGGTTGGCTTGCTGTTCGACACCAAGGGCGTCTTCCAGGGGCAGCAGCACCAAGGGGGCCCGGGTATGACCGAGGAAGCGCACGCTGGCATCGAGCACCTGGTCGGTTTCGTGGGACTCTTCACGGAAGTTCTGCGGGTCCTGGCTCAACGCCCGGCGCAGGCCTTCGCGCTCGCGTTCGCGGTGCTGGCGCCATTCGATTTCACCACTGGCATCGAGCAGGCCGAGCCGGGCGTTCCAGTCGATATCGCGGCCATGCCACCAGCCGTTGAGGGTCGGCAGGTCATGGGTGCTGGTGGTGGCCAGGGCGTTGTCCGGCCAGTCGAGGATCGGCTTGAAATGCGTGTTGTCCTGTTCGAACAGCAATACCCGCATGCCCAGCATCGAGCGGGCGATGAGTTTTTCCCGCAGGCCGTCCGGCACGGTGCCGAGGTCTTCGCCCAGGACGATGGCCTGGTGACGATGGGATTCCAGGGTCAGCAGGCGCAGCAGATCGTCCACCGGGTAATACAGGTAGGCGCCGTCCGCTGGCGGCGATCCATTGGGGATTACCCACAGACGCTGCAAGCCCATGACGTGATCGATGCGCAAGCCACCGGAGTGGGCGAAATTGGCCCGCAACATTTCGATGAAGGCCCGGAAACCATTGCGCACCAGGCCTTCAGGGGAGAATGCGGAAATCCCCCAGCCTTGGCCCGTGCGGTTGAGAATGTCCGGCGGCGCACCGACGGTGAGGGACGCGAGCAGTTCGTCCTGACGGCTCCAGGCCTGGCTGCCGCCACCATCGGCGCCAACGGCCAGGTCGGCGATCAGGCCGATACTCATGCCGCTGGCGCGGGCGGCGGTTTGCGCGCGCTCCAGGCAGCGCGTGATCAGCCACTGGCAGAAGGCGAAGAAGCCGATGCGCCCGGCATTCTCTTCGGCGAATGCCGCCAGTTCGGCGCTGCGCGGATTGCGCCAGGGTTCGGGCCACTGCCGCCAGTCGAGGTGTTCACCCCGGGCGGCGCGCGCCTCCTGGATCGCTTCGAAGCGACAGTGGTTTTCCAGCGCTTCGCCGGCGGCGTGACGAAAACTGCTGAAGTCTTCGTGCAAAGGATGTTCGCCCTGGACGAAACCTTCGTACAGCGACTGCAACAGCCGATGCTTGGCTTCGGCGGCGGCCGGCCAGTCAATCAGCGGTCGCTCTTCCAGCGCCTTGAGTTCAATGGCCAGCCCGGTTGCATCGATGGCGGTGCGCAGTGCGCGTTCGCCGAGAATGGTGCCCGGGGCGCAGTAAAGGCTGTTGAGAAATAAGCGGCTGGACGGCGAATAGGGGCTGTAGCGTTGGGTGTCACTGGAAAACATCGCATGCAGCGGGCTGATCGCCAGCGCCTCGGCGCCACGCTCGCCGGCCACCCGGGCGAGGTCCTCCAGCGCCTGGGTGTCACCAAACCCGCCATCGCCGGGGCGGCGCAATCCATACAATTGCACACTCAGGCCCCAGGCACGGGGGATGGGGTTGTCCACGGCATCGGCCACGCTGTAGCAACGGGCCGGGGCTACGGCCAGGGTGAAGCTTTGTCCGTCGATGCTGACCTGTTGATAGCCGACCGGTACCAGCCCCGGTAGCACCGCGTTGGCGTCCAGTTTCAGGTCGAGCCGCGAACCGTCTTCGAGGTGGATTTCGCAAGGGGTCCCGGGCTCGAAAAAGCGCGCCAGGTCCAGGCCCTTCCCGACATCGGCGGTGATCAATGGCGGCAAGTGATGGGTCTGTTGCACCTCTTGCAGTTCCAGCAGGCTGGCGTCGATTTCCTGGGCGCTGCCGGCCGGGTGGCCAAGGCCGGTCAGCACATTGCGCAACACGGACGGCGCGACTTTTTGCGGGCGGCCGTTGGCGTCGAGCCAATCGACTGCGAGACCGGCACGGCTGGCCAGGATTTCCAGTTGCGCATCACTCATGGACGCTCTCCAAACGGGGTAGCAAAGGGGGCTGCGGCGGCGAGGCTGACGAGCGCGCAATACGGGGCAAGGGTGTTTGGGGCCGGCAGGTCGGCGCCCTCTGGCGGGTATTCGAACAAGCGCGTGGCACCGGTCTGTGAGGTGTGGACTACGGGGCTGGCGCTGAGGTTCAGGTCAATGCGCAGCTGGCTGCCATCGCCCAGGCGCCAGGTTGCACTGACCGCGGCTTCACCCAGCACATCGGTGCCCAGTGCCCGGGCGCCCGGCAGGCGCGGGATGATGTGCCGGTGACGGATCTGCAACAGTCGTCGATACAGGTCGTGCATCTCGCAATGGCCGGTCGATGGCAGGACTGGGCGGGACGCTGCAAATGTCTGCGGATCGTTCGGGTCCGGAATGTGTTCGCGCAGGATCGGGTCGGCAAAGGCGCTGAGCGCCGCGAACTCATTGCGCCGGCCGTCGCGAACCTGCCTGGCCAATTCACCGTGATGGCTGGTGAAAAACAGGAAGGGTTGCTCGACGGCAAATTCGTCGCCCATGAACAGCAGCGGAATCATCGGCGACAACAGCAGCAACACCGTGGCGGCCCGCAGCGCTTGCGGGTGGGCGAGTTGATGCAGGCGCTCGCCGAAGGCCCGGTTGCCGATCTGGTCATGGTTCTGCAAAAACAGGATGAATGCACTGGGCGGAAGATGTCCGCTGGGTTCGCCCCGCGCCACACCATGGCGATTGAGATGGCCCTGGAACACGAAGCCCTGGCTCAGGCAGCGCGCCAGTTGTTCGGTGGGGTTTTGCGCGTAGTCGGCGTAATAGGCGTCGGTTTCGCCGGTCAGCAACACATGCAGGGCGTTGTGGCCGTCATCGTTCCACTGCGCGTCGTAACCCTGTTCGAGCAGGCTGGCCTGGTTATGTTCGTTCTCCACCATCAGCCACACATGCCGCGCCGGTCCCGTCTGCTGGCGCACCCGTCGTGCCAGTTCCTGGATGAAATCCGGGTCTTCGATGGCGTGCACCGCGTCCAGGCGCAAACCGTCGAAACGGTACTCCAGCAGCCACATCAAGGCGTTTTCGATGAAGAAGTCCCGTACTTCGCGACGGCGCAAGTCGATGGCCGCGCCCCACGGCGTGTGTTTGTCTTCGCGAAAAAAGCCCTTGGCATAACGATGCAGGTAATTGCCGTCCGGGCCGAAGTGGTTGTAGACCACGTCGAGGATCACCGCCAGGCCGTGGCCATGGGCGGTGTCGATCAAGTGCTTGAGCTGCTCGGGGGAGCCGTATGACGCCTGGGGCGCGTAGGGCAGGACGCCGTCATAACCCCAATTGCGTTCGCCGGGAAACTGCGCGACAGGCATCAGTTCGATCGCGGTGACGCCCAGTTCGACCAGCCGCGCCAGATGCTGCTCGACGGCGCTGAAGCCGCCGAGCGCACCGACATGCAGTTCGTAGATCACCGCTTCGTTCCACGGCCGTCCCAGCCAGGCGGCGTGTTGCCAGGCATAGGCCAGCGGATCGACCACCACGCTGTGCCGGTCGATGTCGCCGGCCTGGGCACGGGAGGCCGGGTCGGGCACTTCCAGTTCGCCGTCGATGCTGTAGCGGTAACGCGTGCCCGCCGCGCATCGGATGTTGCTCACGAACCAGCCGTCGGCCTGGGGCAGCAACGGCAAGGACTGTCCATTTTCCAGTTCGACACTGACGTAGTACGCATCTGGCGCCCACAACGCGAATCGCGTGTGCTCTGCGTCCAGCATGATTGCGCCGTGGGGCCAGGTCTCAAGGGTCCGTAACGGCATCTTCAAAGCCTCTTACTGTTTGTGCGATTTCCCCAATGCCTTGGCCACAAGCTGTTCGTAGAGCTCGGCGTAGGGTTCGACCGCCTTGCACCAGTTGAACGGCGCCGCCATGGCCCGGCAGCGCATGGCGTGCAGCAGGCCGGGAAAGGCGAACACCTTGAACGCGCGGCTCAGGGCTTCCTGATAGCTCTGCACCGTGGATTCATCGAACAGGAAACCGGTCACGCCGTTTTCGATGGTGTCGGCAAGACCGCCGGTGTTGCGTGCCACCGGCAACGAGCCGAAGCGCTGGGCGTACATCTGGCTCAGGCCGCATGGCTCGTATCGCGAAGGCATCAGCAGGAAGTCGCTGCCGGCAAACATGCGCCGGGCGTCGGTTTCGTTGAAGCCGATGCGCACGCCGATCTGCCCGGGGAAGCGCAGGGCCAGTTCACGCATGGCCTGTTCTTCTTCCGGCTCGCCGCGACCGATGATCGCGATCTGCCCGCCATTTTTGACGATGTACTCGGACACCGCCTCTGTCAGGTCCAGGCCTTTCTGATAAACCAGGCGCGAAACCACGGCGAACAGCGGTCCTTCGGAGTCTTTCAGGCCGAACAGTTCGCGGACATGGGCGGCGTTCACGGCCTTGCCATCCCAGTCGCCGATGTCGAACGGGCAGAACAGGTGCGGGTCGGTCGCCGAATCCCAGCTTTCATCGATGCCGTTGGGAATGCCACTGAGCAGGCCTTGCTGGGTCTTGGCGGCGAGGAAACCGTCCAGGCCGCAGCCGAAATCCGGGGTGGTGATTTCCTGGGCGTAGGTCGCGCTGACCGTGGTGATGTGGCTCGAATAGGCCATTCCGGCCTTGAGGAACGACATTTTGCCGTAGAACTCCATGCCTTCCTGTTGCAGCGCGTGTTGGGGAATGCCCAGTTCGGGGCACGAGCCCAGGCTGGTCACACCTTGATAGGCCAGGTTGTGGATGGTGAACAGCGTCGGTGTGCGCTGCCCACGCCAGTGCATGTAGGCAGGGGCCAGGCCGGCGGGCCAGTCGTGGGCGTGCACCAGGTCCGGGCACCAGTGGATCTGCGCGAGGTTGGCGGCAATATCAGCCGCCGCCAGGCCCAGGCGGGCGAAACGGATATGGTTATCCGGCCAGTCGCGGCCGTTGTTGGCGCCGTAGGGTGAACCTTCGCGCTCGTAGAGTTCGGGGCAGATCAACACGTAAATGACCAGGCCATCGGGCATGTCCATGCGCCCGATCTTGCACGGTGGCAACGCAGCATGGCCGCCAAGCTCACCGATGATATGAATGGGGTTCTCGCTGTGCAGCACTTGCGGGTAACCGGGGATCAACACCCGTACATCGTGCAGATGGGCCATGGCCCGCGGCAGTGCTGCGGAAACATCGCCCAGGCCACCGGTTTTCACCAGGTCGGCAATTTCCGAGGTGACGAACAGGACTTTCTTACGGTTCGGATTCTGGTTGGCTGCCGGGGTCAGCGTCCTGGTGCCTGGAACGCTGGCGGGTTGGGTGTTTGCGGCAGTTACGGCGCTCGATTCGCCGACCTGATGAGCACGCTCTCCCTGTATTTCCAAAGCCGTACTGATCATATGAATCTCCCGTGTTGTTGATCTAATTCTTAGGTCTGGCAAACGGTGTTTCATGGCCATTTCCCGTGGCCGGCGCAAACGCGCTGCGCATCAGTGAGCAAGCGCTGCCCAATGCGTCGAGTCGAAGCAAAAGGGTTGAATCAGCCGTTGCAAAGATTGCACCAGTCGCAACGCACCTTCTTGTCAGAGGACCGATCGGGATTGGAAAAAGTTTCGACTATTTTTCCATTTTGTGACCGGCCGGTTTCGCATTGAGAAAGTGAGTCTAGGCCAGAACTTAGAGCGGTAAAGGGCAGATGGCAAAATTGTTCGACAATCGGTTTGTAGCGGGACGGACGTGCCTGGTCGAGGTGCAAACGCCCCGACGAAGTGCATGTTTTTTTGCGTTCGGGCCTCAAAAAGTCACTGGGCAGTCACATAAATGTGCGACGTGATATATCAGGCGCGCACTATTGTGGTGCGTGTTTTTGAGTCCCGCATTTGGCCAAACCACTGCCTTACTGCCCACCTTGATGCCTTGTTATAGTTCGGGCCTCATTTTTGCCCGCAAAAGGATCATTTCCATGTCTCAGTACACTGCGTTCAACGTCGAACTGGTCGATAAAATCGCCCATGTGCAGATCAACCGCCCGGAGAAGATCAACTCGATGAACGCGGCGTTCTGGAGCGAGATCGTCGAGATCTTCCAGTGGATCGACGACACCGATGAAGTGCGGGTGGTGGTCCTCAGCGGAGCAGGCAAGCATTTCTCCTCGGGGATCGACCTGATGATGCTGGCCGGCGTGGCCAATGAACTGGGCAAGGACGTGGGACGCAACGCGCGCCTGTTGCGGCGCAAGATCCTCACCCTGCAAGCTTCGTTCAATGCCGTCGATAACTGCCGCAAACCGGTGCTTGCGGCTATTCAGGGTTACTGCCTGGGGGGCGCCATCGACCTGATCGCCGCGTGCGACATGCGTTATGCCGCCGAGGACGCACAGTTTTCGATCAAGGAAATCGACATCGGCATGGCCGCCGACGTTGGCACGCTGCAACGCTTGCCGCGAATCATCGGTGACGGCATGCTGCGCGAACTGGCTTACACTGGTCGCACTTTTGGCGCCGATGAAGCGCGGAGCATGGGCCTGGTCAATCGCGTCTACAGCGACAGCGCCAGCCTGCTCGACGGCGTCATGGGCATTGCCCGGGAAATCGCCGGCAAGTCACCGATCGCCGTCACCGGCACCAAGGAGATGATCAGCTACATGCGTGACCATCGCATCGATGACGGCCTCGAATACATCGCCACCTGGAACGCCGCCATGTTGCAATCCACCGATCTGCGCGTGGCCATGGCCGCCCATATGAGCAAACAGAAACCCGAATTTCTGGATTGATTAACCATGATTCCTCGCTGGACCACCGCAGTACTGGACACCGATCAACCCGGCGGCTGGGCCATCGCGCGCAGCCCCGAAGGCTTTCTGTTCGATGACAACGGCGCACTGTTCGCGCGCGAATGGCTGAAACGTCAGGACCTGTCGATTCTGGCCGAGCATGGCATCGGTCACCTCGATGGCGAGCCGGTCTATCTGCTGGAGTTGCGCAGCCACAGCGAAGTGCCGGGTTGCAACTGGAAAGGCCTGCGGGCGTTCATGCTCGAAGGCGATCACACGCTGTACAAGGTGCTCGGTTACGCCGCGCAGATCGGCACCTGGGCCCGGGAGCACCGCTTTTGCGGTAACTGCGGTCAGGCCATGACCCAGGTGCCGCGCGAGCGCGCGATGTATTGCCAGCCATGTGATCTGCGCAGCTACCCGCGGATTTCGCCGAGCATGATTGTCCTGGTGACTCGAGGCGATGAAGTGCTGTTGGCACGTTCACCGCGTTTTGTCAGCGGTGTCTACAGCACATTGGCGGGGTTCGCCGAACCGGGCGAATCGGCCGAGGACTGCCTGATTCGCGAGGTTCGCGAAGAGGTGAGCATCGAGGTCAGGAACATCCAGTACATGGGCAGCCAGTGCTGGCCGTTCCCGCACTCGATGATGCTTGGCTTTCACGCCGAATATGCCGGTGGCGAGATCGTCTGTCAGGAAGACGAGATCGAGGACGCCCAGTGGTTCAACGTGCACGAGCTGCCGCCGTTGCCGGCGTCACGCTCGATTGCCCGTTACCTGATCGACGTCTATGTGGCGCGGCGCTTAGGCCACGCTGAACCAGTGCTGCCAGGCTAGGCGCACGGTCAGGCCCAGCACTACGGTGATGAACACCGGGCGAATGAATTTCGCGCCGCCGCTGATGGCGGTGCGAGCGCCGAAGAAGGCGCCGACCATCAACGATGAGCCCATGCACAGGCCGATGACCCAATCCACCTGACCGGAAAAGATGAAGATCGATAGTGCCGCCGCGTTGCTGACGAAGTTCATGCTGCGCGCCACGCCGCTGGCCTTCACCAGGTCGATGGGGTAGAGCAGCAGGCTGCTCACGGTCCAGAACGCACCCGTGCCGGGACCGGCCACGCCGTCATAGAAGCCGAGGCTGAAGCCTTGGGTCGACTGCCACTTTTTCTTGATCGGTGCGTTGCTATCCAGCGGCGCTTTCGGCGTGCCGCCAAACAAGAGATAGACACCGCAAGCGAAAACGATCACCGGCAGCATTTTGTTCAGCCATTCCGCCGGCAGGTAATGGGCGACCACGGCACCGGTCAGCGCGCCGACCAGAGTGCCGACGATGGCGTGGACCCATTGCGCGGGGTGGAACAACTTGCGGCGGTAGAAGGTGAAACTGGCAATGGCCGAGCCGAAGGTCGAACTGAGTTTGTTGGTGCCCAGCACCAGGTGCGGCGGCAGGCCGGCGGTCAGCAAGGCAGGAGTGGTCAACAGCCCACCGCCACCGGCGATGGCGTCGATGAAACCGGCAACAAAAGCGACAAGGGCCAGGATGGCCAGGGTGGAGAGGTCAACGCTAAGTTCGAAAGGCATGGGATCGGCTTAATCGGCGGGTGCAGAAAGGGCTGCGGGGAAGGGGCGACATGTTACCCACACTAACAACACAACACCAATGTGGGAGCGGGCTTGCTCGCGAAGAGGCCGCCAGATCCAGCATAAATGTTGGCTGACACACCGCTTTCGCGAGCAAGCCCGCTCCCACAGGGTTTAGCGTGAAGCTGAATTACAAGCCCAGATCCGACAGCCCCGGATGATCGTCAGGCCGACGCCCCAGCGGCCAGTGGAACTTGCGTTCGCTTTCCTTGATCGGCATGTCGTTGATGCAGGCGAAGCGGCGGGCCATCAGGCCGTCCTCGTTGAACTCCCAGTTTTCGTTGCCGTAGGAGCGGAACCAGTTACCTGAGTCGTCGTGCCATTCATAGGCATAACGCACGGCAATGCGATTGTCGGTAAATGCCCAGAGCTCCTTGATCAGCCGGTAGTTCAGTTCCCTGGCCCATTTGCGGGTCAGGAAGCCCTTGGCCTCTTCGCGGTTGTGGGCGAACTCGGCGCGGTTGCGCCATTGGGTGTCCAGGGTGTAGGCCAGGGACACACGCTCGGGGTCGCGGGAGTTCCAGCCGTCTTCGGCCAGGCGAACTTTTTCAATCGCCGATTCACGGGTGAATGGGGGTAATGGCGGACGAACTTCGGCATTAGACATTTCAAGTCTCCGTATCAAGTTAAAGTTCAAACAATTGTCGAGCTTGATCAGGTTGCTACAGGTCCAATAACTTTCGCGCCATGCATTGCGCATTATCGGCGGCACTGTGATCACCCATTACAAGCGCCACGGTAATGGCACCGTCGATCAGGATCAGCAGCTGTCTGGCCAGCAGTTGCGGATCCTCGGCGCCATGTTCGGTACACAGCTCGCACAGGTAGTCGAGCAGCTTCTGTTTATGTTCTTTGGCGACCAGGCGCACCGGGTCTTGCGGGTCGCCGGTTTCGCCGCTGGTGTTGATGAAGGCGCAGCCGCGGAAACCTTCGCAGGCGAACCACGACTTGAGTACGGTAAACAGGTTGAGCAGTCGCTCGGCCGGGGTTTGTGCCTGGCCGACTGCGCCTCTGTACCAGTGCATCCAGCGCTGGTCGCGGCGTTGCAGGGCCGCCACAACCAGTTCGTCCTTGTTGGCGAAGTAGCGGTAGACGCTTTTTCTGGAGACGCCGGCGGTTTTCACCAGAAGATCCATGCCAGTGGCGGCTATGCCACTTTTGTAGATCAACTTTTCGGTGACATCCAGAATGATGTCGCGTGTGTCGTTGCTAGTGATTTCGTTCATGTGACAAACAGTAGAACGATCGTTCTCCATGGTCAATCGATATTTTTGTAGTGCCTGATAAATGGTCTTCGCGAGCAGGCTCGCTCCCACATGGGAATGCATTCAGCCAGTGAGAGCGAGCCTGCTCGCGAAGGGGACATTACAGACGGTAACAAGACCCGAACCTTTGCATGGTGTAAGCTCATGGGTTCTTCGGATTCGACCCATTGCGAGCCCTATGCCGTCGCTTTTCAAACGCTCCCTGCTGCCCAAGTTGCGCAGTTTTCCGCTGACGGCCGATGCCGTCAGCGTCCTCGCCGGCGCTGCCGAATTCCGTCGTTGCCTGCTGGAGAAAATTGCCAGCGCGACCCGGCGTATCTACATCGTTGCGCTGTACCTGCAACAGGATGAAGCCGGCCAGGAAATACTCGATGCCTTGCACGCGGCCAAACTGGCGCGTCCGGAACTGGACGTGGTGGTGGTCGTCGACTGGCTGCGCGCCCAGCGCGGCCTTATCGGTGCCGGCAAGCAGCCGGGAAACTCCGCCTGGTATCAGGAAGTGACCCGTACCCATGCCAGCGAAGTGCCGATCTACGGCGTCCCGGTACAAACCCGCGAGCTGTTCGGTGTGTTGCACCTTAAAGGCTTCGTGATCGATGACTGGGTGATCTACAGCGGCGCGAGCCTGAACAACGTCTATCTGCACAAGTTCGACAAGTACCGCTACGACCGCTATCACCTGTTGCACAATCGTGAACTGGCCGATTCGATGCAGCACCTGGTGCAGCACGGCCTGGTGGCGTCCAAGGCGGTGCACCGCCTAGACCTGCCGAACCTGCCGACCACCCGCAGCCTGCGCAATGACATTGGTGACCTGCGCAGCCGCCTCAAGCACGCGGCGTACGACACCACGCAGGGCACCACCGACAGGACCGGTTTGTCCGTCAGCCCGCTGCTTGGCGTCGGCAAGAACAATCCGTTGAACCGGGTGATCTGCGAACTGATCGCCAGCGCCCAGCAGCAACTGACCATTTGCACGCCGTACTTCAACCTGCCGCTGGCGATCATCCGCGAGATCAACCGCGCACTGGCCCGTGGGGTGAAGATCGACATTGTGGTCGGCGACAAGACGGCCAACGATTTCTACATTCCGCCGAGCGAACCCTTCCGGGTCATTTCGGCGCTGCCGTACCTGTACGAAATCAGCTTGCGCCGGTTTGCCAAGCGTCATCAACGCAACATAGACAGCGGGCAGTTGAACCTGCACCTGTGGCGAGATGGCGACAACACCTATCACCTCAAGGGCATGTGGATCGACCGGCGCTATACCTTGCTGACCGGCAACAACCTCAACCCGCGGGCGTTTCGACTCGATCTGGAAAACGCCTTGTTGATCGATGACCCCCATGGCGAACTGCTGGAACCGCGTGGCAAAGAGCTGGCGGAGATCTTCCAGCACACCCGGCGCATCGAGCACTTCCAGAACCTGGAAACCCTGGCCGAATACCCGGCGGGCGTGGCCAAGTTCCTCAAGCGCGTGAGTCGTGTGCGGATCGAGCGGTTGCTTTACCGCATCCTGTAAACCCGGTGGGTCTCAGAAAAGCGATCGCGAGCAAGCTCGCTCCCACAGGGTTATTCGATCAGCGTTCAGCGGGTGGTTTCGACTAATATGCCCCCACTCGAACAAGAACAGGGCTTGCGGCGATCCATGTCGGAAAAAGACACCATCTCCATTCAACTGGTGCGTGAAGCACTGTTGCAAAGCTGCGCGCCGGGCATCGCCACGGACGAGGTGTTGAGCAAAGTCGGCATCGACCCGCAACTGTTGGGCAGCACCGACGCCCGTGTTCCGGCCACCGCTTATGCGCGCCTGTGGCGGGTGCTGGCACGGCGCGGCGATGATGAGTTCTTTGGCATGGACTTGCGCAAACTGAAATCCGGCAGCTTCGCGTTCCTGTGTCGTGGTGCCATGCTCCAGCCCAACGTGGCGGCGGGAGTGGCCAGTGGCCTGGAGTTTCTGTCGTTGATCCTCGAGCACCTGCCGGCGCAGTTGGTGCGTCAGCAAAGCCTGGCGGAAATCGTCCTGCTGGAGGACGACAAGGACCCGCGCCGGGCCTTCACCTATTTCACTTACTGGATGATCGTGCATGGCGTTGCCTGCTGGCTGGCAGGGCGGCGGATTCCGATCCTGGCCATCGAACTGCGCTGTTCGAAACCGGATTTCTGCGATGACTATCAGGTGATGTTTTCCGAGAACCTGCGCTTCAACCGCCCACGCACGCGGATGATTTTCTCCGCCGATTGCCTGGACCTGCCCATCAAGCGCAGCCCTGAGGAACTCGAGCGATTCCTGGCCCGTGCGCCGGCGAACATTCTGGTGAAGTACCGCGATCCGCAGAGCCTGGCCAGTCGCATCAAACACGACCTGCGCCACCTGCCGGCCGAACACTGGCCGGAAACCGAAGCCCTGGCGCAACGCCTGTGCATGTCGGCCTCAACCTTGCGCCGCCGACTGGCCGAGGAAGGGCAAACCTACCAGGGCCTCAAGGACGGCGTGCGCAAGGAACTGGCGATCGTCTGGCTGGCGGAGCCGGCGATCAGCTTCAGCGAAATCGCCACGCGGCTGGGGTTCGCTGACGTCAGTTCGTTCTACAAGGCGTTTCGCAAGTGGTCGGGGTCGAATCCGGGGCATTACCGCAGCCTGATTCTCAATGATACCGAGTAAGTCAGCAGCGCAATGACCGTATATTCCCGAGCTGTTAACGGCTGCCGGTGGTAGGCCCTGGCAGATTGAGGGTGCCACTGTCGACGAAACGCATCGTGTTGAACACCCCACCCGAGAGCTTGCCTCGCAGCACGTAGGGCATGTTGTTCAGCGTTTTCATCTGGCTGATGCCATAGGTCTGGCGGATCACCGAAAACGCCGAAACACTGACCGGCACGGTGACGATGGTGTCGGAAAAACGTCCGATCGTACCCTGCACATCGGTGACGCCAGAGGCGAAGGGCTGGCCATTGATGTCCAGGTCCAGGGCAACGCCGCTGTAGGTGAGGGTGTAGTCATTGGGGTTCTGCACGCGGATTCTCACGGCAAAGCGCACTTCCATGCCTTCGCCTTGCAGGGGGTCGACACCCACGACGTTGATTTTCAACGGGTCTCGATTGGGCAAGGAGGAGCAGGCGCCCAGACAGAGCAGGAGGGAAATCAGGACCGCATGGAGGCTGCGCATGGACGTGCTCTCATCTGAAAAAGACTGAACCGCCAGCGGCTCAGCCCTTGAGCCCGACTAGTGGTTCGACTGTGCGACCATCGCAGGCTTTGCGGGTTCATCCCTGGCGGTCACATCGGGGTTCTGCATCACCTGAAGCACGGAGGCCTCCGGATCGAATTCGTCCTCTTCCAGTTCGATGAACTCTTCGGGCAGGAAGATATTAAGAACGATAGCGCACAGCGCGCCGACGGTGATGGGCGATTCGAAAATGTTGTGCAGGGCCTTGGGCAGTTCACGCAAGACTTCCGGCACGGCGGCCACGCCCAGGCCCATGCCGATGGAAATCGCCACGATCAGCATGTTGCGCCGATGCAGGCCGGCCTCGGCGAGAATCTTGATCCCGGCCACCGCGACGGTGCCGAACATCACCAGTTCGGCGCCGCCGAGCACCGGTTTCGGCATCAGTTGCAGTACCGCGCCGATCATCGGGAACAGGCCAAGCACCACCAGCAATCCGGCAATGAAAAACGCCACGTAACGGCTGGCCACACCGGTGAGCTGGATCACCCCGTTGTTCTGGGCGAAGGTCACCATCGGCATGCTGTTGAACACCGCGGCCATGGCCGAGTTGAGGCCATCGGCGAGCAGGCCGGACTTGATCCGGCGAATGTACACTGGGCCCTTGACCGGTTGCCGGGAGATCATCGAGTTGGCCGTGAGGTCGCCCGCGGCCTCCAGCGGCGACACCAGGAAGATCACCGCCACCGGAATGAACGCCACCCAATCGAAGGAGAACCCGTACTTGAAGGGTACCGGTACGCTCATCAGCGGCACTTCAGGCAGGCTGTTGAAATCCACCTGGCCCATGAGCCATGCCACCCCGTAGCCCAGGGTCAGGCCGATGACAATCGCCCCCAGGCGCAGAAACGGCACATCCACCCGGTTCAACACCACGATGGTGCCCAGCACCAGCGCCGCCAGGGCCAGGTGACTGGCCGCCCCAAGATCCGGGGCGCCGAAGCCGCCGGCGATGTCGGTCATCGCCACCTTGATCAGCGACAAACCCATCAGCGTGATGATGGTTCCGGTCACCACCGGGGTGATCAGCATGCGCAGTTTGCCGATGAACTGGCTTAACACCACCTCGATGAACGCGGCAAAGAAGCACACGCCGAAGATGGTCGAGAGAATCTCATCGGTGCCGCCACCCCGGGCCTTGACTATGAAGCCGGCGCTGAGAATCACACTGATGAACGAGAAACTGGTGCCTTGCAGGCACAACAGGCCCGAGCCCACCGGACCGAAGCGCCGCGCCTGCACGAAGGTGCCCAGGCCGGAGACGAACAGTGCCATGCTGATCAGGTAGGGAATTTCGCTTTGCAGGCCCAGGGCGCTGCCCATGATCAGCGTCGGGGTGATGATGCCGACGAAGCTCGCCAGGACGTGTTGCAGGGCGGCAAAGACGGTGGCGGTCAGATGCGGGCGGTCATCGAGGCCGTAGATCAGATCGCTGTGGCGTGGAGCGGGGGCTTTTTCGGAGGCGGTCATGGTGGTTTGCGTGCCAGAAGGCGGGCCGGGTCAGAAAATGGAGGCGCAGGATGCCAGAACCGCCCGGCCACGGCAAAAGAACCTCCAAAACAGCGACTTACAGTCGTGGGGCGAGCACTTCGCCCACACTGCGGCGTTTGGCGTGCAGTTGGCTGGCCTGGATCAACTGTTCGAGGTCTTCGGGCGTGACGTCATAGAACGCTTCCATGTCGGCCAACGCCAGTTTCAGGTCTTCGGCGGTGATGGCCTGACGGTCGACCGGCGGATGATCGGCAGGAATCCTGGCCACCGGTTCGCTGGCGCTCTTGGGGTAACGAACACGGGTCAGGTTGTTGTAGATCAGGGCGCAGAGCAGCATCGTCGCCGCGCTGAGCATCACCGGCCCAATGGCTTTCCAGTCCATGGCAATGGTTGCCGGATCGGCCAACACCAGGGTCAGGGCCAATGCACCGGCCGGTGGATGCAGGCACCGCAGCCAGCACATCAGGATCAACGCCATGCCCGCCGCCAGGCAAGCGCTACCCAAGGTTCGTCCCAACACATGGGCCACCAGCAGGGCAATCACCCCGGCGCTCAAGTAACCGCCGAGAATCGACCAGGGCTGGGCGAGCGCGCCCGAAGACACGGCAAACAACAGCACCGCCGAGGCCCCCAGCGGGCCGATCAGGTGCTGGGCCACCTCGATGCCGAACACCTGGCTACAGAGCCACACACTCATCAGTGTCCCCAAGGCCATGCCGATGGCGGCGCGGCTCCATTCGGTGGGGCGGGTGTTGATGGCGGCAGGCAACCAGCGAGCAAGCATTCCGAGAAAACTCCGGCAGAAAAAATCGAGGTAAAAAAAGGGCTTAACTGGGGAACCCAGAAAGCCCTTGAAGTCGTTCCAACTGTTGGGGGAGGAACGCGCACAGTGTGCCGTTCAATTAAGTTACTGACAAATTCATATTAATGAGCTTTGAGTGCATTAATTTTGTTGTGATTTTCTCCGTCGGCCGCTTATGTAGCACAGCAAACCACCCAGGGCCGCGAGTGCACTCAAGGCATAAAACATCGTCGGCGCGGGGGTGTGCATCAACATGAAGCCGCAAATCACCGGGCTCAGCGCGCCGCCAAGGGCAGCGAGGTTTTGTGCACCGTAGTAGCTGCCGCGCAGATCTTCCGGCGCCAGGGTGTCGACGAACAGAAACTCGGCCGGGTAAATGATGATTTCACCGAGGGTGAAGATGAACATCGCCACGCACCAGCTCACCAGACTGTCCGCCACGCTGAAGCCGATCAGCCCGAGGATGAACAGGCCGGTGCCGGCCACGATCCATTGGCGCAGTTGCTCACGCTTGAGAAAACGCCCGATCTGGTATTGCAGCAGGATCACGCTGATGGCGTTGCAGGCGAGCAGGGCAGCCATGATTTCCATGGTGTGTTGGGGGGCGCTGGTCACCAGCAGGTACTGCGACAGGTAAAAGGTAAACCGTCCGTGCACCACGGTGCTGAGCAGGCAACCGGCGGTGAACATGATCAGCGTGCGATCGTTTTTCAGGGTGATCAGGGTTTTGAGGAAACTCTGCGCCTGGCCGGTGACAGATGAACTCGCCGGGTCCTTTGCGATCCCGGTCATCAGGAAAATACTGAAAAAAGCGATGGCCGCCGCGATCAGGAAAGGTGCACTGGCAAAGGCCCCGGCAATCAGCACACCGAGCATCGGCCCGACGGCGTAGCCGATGTTGGTCAGCGTATAGCTCAAGGAAAACGCCTTGGCGCGCTGGCCCACCGGGAGGTTGTCGCTGAGGATCGCTTTTGAACCGATGAGGAACAGCGATGAAGCGGTTTCGGTGACGATCAGGGTGATCGTGGTCAGGTAAAGGTTTTCAGCAAAGGTCAGCAACACCAGGCCGACCGCGCTGGACGCCATCGAGAGAATCAGCAACCGGCGTTTTTCGAAGCGATCGATGATGTAGCCGCCATACAGGGAGAGCAGGGTGGCGATGAACACTGCAATGCCGAGCAGCAAGCCAACATCCTGCTGGTTGAGGCCCAGCTTGTCGCTGACGAACAGTGTGAGCAACGGGCTGGTGATGGCGCGGCTGACGACGATGGTCAGCGAGCAGATCAGCAGGCGGCGAATGAGGGGGGAGTAGCGGGTCACGGCGCGAATATCCTTATTCAAGCGGGTCGGCATCAGCCCGGTCGTGAGCGCTACTTTAGCAGTCGGCCCCCCTGTCGTTGCTACGGGATTTACTTAAGGTGCAGGAGTACGAAATCATTCTTGTCGAACCGCCCGCTCAGCATTGGCGGCAATGCACCAACGGCTGTGCTTTGCAGTGTCTGGTAGGTGTTGCGGTCCATCATCAGCCACGCCGGGCCCTTGAGGGCTAAAAGCTCCGGTGGGGAGTCAGTGAAAACCGGGTGCAGGTCCTGCGGGATGTTGACCATGAACTTGATGGCCTTCGCGTCTTTGCCCATCCCGTGCATGACCAACGGCGCCGGGTCTTTTTGCACGAGTTCAAAAGCTTCGCGACTGAAGGTCCGGGTGTCGTAGAGCTGTCGTTGAATGGGCTCGAACTGCAGGATGTAGGACGACCACAGTGCCAGGACCGCGCAGAGGGCCAGTATCTGAGCTCGCCAGCGGGACTGCCTGAGCGCTGCCAGGGCGATCGCTTGCAACACTCCGAGCAGGATGAACAGGGAAGTGAGGTGAGCCAACCCATCGGGGAATTTTTGCCGTACCACCAGCAATGCCGCGATCAGCAGCCCCGGGATCAGCAGCCACAGCCCCTGCATCAACCCCCGCAGCCAGGCAAACCATCGACCCTGCGTCGCGTAAAACGGATACGCCGCCACGATTGCCGCCATGGGCAACATCGGCAGCAGGTAGCGGGCCTTTTTCGCCTGGGGAATGGAAAGGCCGAGCATTACGATCAGTCCGGCCGCCACGCAGTACTGCATCAGGCGCAATGCCGGCCCGGTTTCCCTCGAACCGGTTAACGCAGCGGCCCCAAGCGTCAGCACGGCCAACGGCCAGGCCAGCGCGTAATTGCCCATCGAGCTGGTGAAGTAATACAACGCTCCGTTGGACCCTTCGCTACCGTCCATGCGTCCCAGGAACTGCATGCGAATCACTTCCTGCAGGAAGGCCGGGCCGCCGCTGACGCCTGCCAGCCACAACAGCAGCCCAATGCACACCGCCAGCAGTACCGATGCCAGCAATCCGAAGACCATCAGCCGTCGCCATTGGCGATCAAGCAGAAAACAGCTGCAGAGCATCCCCGCAGGAATGACCAGGCCGATGGGCCCACGAATCCAGAAGCCCAGCATCAGCAAGGCAAAGATCAGAACCCGGCGGCGCGGCGCCGCGAAATGATCGGAGGCATAGCCAAGGTAGAAAACGCTGAACGCGACGGCCGCCAGCATCAGGTCGAGGGAAACGGCATGGGTTTGCGTGATGAAGGTATTGGTCAACAGCATCAAGGCGATGCTCAACAGCGCCCAGCGCGTGGAGTAGGGTGCCAGCAGGCGGTACATCAAGCTGACGATGACCGCTGCGGCGATGGCACTCGGCAGCCATGCGGTCAGGCTGCTGACCTGGCCGAACGGCAGCGAAAGCAGCCAGATGAATACCGTTGAAAGTCCCGAATAGTCGGCGTAGGGCTGGCCATAGGTCGTCGGAAAAAACGACGGTCCATTGCGCAGCATCTCCTGGGCGAACAGCACGAAGCGCGAATCGAAACCGATGACCGCTTGCTGGTAAATCCCGGCGCAGAACAACAACAGCGCCAACAGACCCAGCGCGAGGGACTGTTGGCGGATGTGAGGGAGCATGGTGTTCAGGCAACCACTGACTCGGCAAACCATTGCTGGTACGGAATCGGCAATTTGCTCGACTCACCCCGGCCGATCGGAAAGTAGGTGAAACCGATGCGTGCCAGGCGGTCCGAGTCGTAAAGGTTGCGGCCGTCGAAGATCACCGGTGCGTTGAGCCGCTGCTGGATCAGCTGGAAGTCCGGCGCCTTGAACTGTTGCCATTCGGTGCAGATGATCAGTGCATCGGCACCGGACAGGACTGACTCGGGCGTGCCCATGAGCATCAGCTTCGATTCATCGGGATACAGCTTTTGGGTTTCCTGCATGGCTTCCGGGTCGAACGCACGGACATTCGCCCCGGCGGCCCACAAGGATTCGAGCAACACCCGGCTCGGCGCATCGCGCATGTCGTCGGTATTTGGCTTGAACGCCAGGCCCCACAAGGCAAACGTCTTGCCATGCAAGTCGCCCTTGTAGAACGCGTTGATGCGCTCGAACAGCTTGTATTTCTGTCGCTCGTTGATGGCTTCCACCGCTTGCAGCAGGTCGCTGGAGCAATGGGCCTGCTCGGCGCTGTGGATCAGGGCGCGCATGTCCTTGGGGAAACATGAGCCACCGTAGCCGCAACCGGGGTAGATGAAGTGATAGCCGATGCGGGAGTCGGCGCCGATGCCCAGGCGTACCGATTCGATGTCGGCACCCAGGTGTTCGGCCAGTTCTGCGATCTGGTTGATGAAGCTGATCTTGGTCGCCAGCATGCAGTTGGCGGCGTACTTGGTCAGCTCGGCGCTGCGCAGGTCCATGAACATGATGCGCTCATGGTTGCGGTTGAAGGGCGAGTACAGGTCACGCATCACGTCACGCACTTCTTCGCGTTCACAGCCGATGACGATACGGTCCGGGCGTCGGCAGTCGGCCACGGCCGAACCCTCTTTCAAGAATTCCGGATTGGAGACGATATCGAACTGCAATACGCGCCCGGCGCTGAGCAGGCATTTATCGATGTGTGCACGCAAGGCATCGCCGGTGCCGACCGGGACAGTGGATTTCTCCACCAGGATCGCCGGTTGCTCGCGATGACGGGCCACGGCGTCGCCCACCGACATCACGTAGCGCAAGTCCGCCGAGCCGTCGTCCCGGGACGGAGTACCGACTGCGATGAACAACACTTGTCCGTGCTGTACCGCGAACTTTTCGTCGCTGGTGAACTGCAACCGCCTGGCATCCAGACCTTCGCGTACCAGGCTGGCCAGCCCGGGTTCGAATATGCTTACGTGGCCCTGTTGGAGCAGTTCGACTTTATTCTCGTCAACGTCCATGCAAACCACATCGTGGCCGACTTCCGCCAATACTGCTGCCTGCACCAGGCCGACATATCCGCTACCAAATACACTGATTTTCATGGGGCACTCCTTGATTCGGGCGCACGAGCAGGTCGAGAGTTGATGGTAATGACGCCGAGGATGACCAAGGCCACGCCAAGGCTTTTTGCAAGGCTGAACGTTTCGTTGAACAGCGGCAGGCTGGCGGCTAGCAGGTACACCAATGCGTAGCTGATGCTCAGCAACGAGTAGGCACGACCCAGGGGCAGGTCCCGCAGGGCGGCGAGCCAGCAGAGCATCGACAGGGCGTAGGCGAAGATGGCCAGGAGCACTACGGCAACCGCTGTCAGGTCGACGGGGGCGCTGAGCCATTGTTCGGGTTGTGGCAGGTGGCTCATGCTCCAGCGCATGCCCAGTTGGGCGGCGCTGACCAGCAACACACTGCCCAGTGCGAAGGTGATGCCGCGACTCAGGTTCATGCGTGTTGCCCCAGCAATGCCACGCCGCCGATCACCAGCGCCACACCGAGCCAGTGGCGGCGGTCGATGGTTTCGTGGAACACGAAACGCGCCACCAGGGTGATCAGCACGAAGTTCAGGCTCAGCATCGGGTAGGCAATCCCGACTTCCAGGCGTTGCAGCACCAGCAGCCATACCAGCAGGCCCAGGCCCAATGAGGCCAGGGCCAGCCAAAGCCAGGGCGAACGCAGTTTGTCCGCCCACCCGGAAGGTTTGCCGCGCCAGCTTTCTACCGCATATTTCTGGGCGATCTGGCCCAGGCAGGTCAGCAGGCAGGCCACCAGCAGCAATAGCAGGCTCATGGTGCCGCCTGAGGAATAATCAAAATCACCAGATTGCCTTGT
Source organism: Pseudomonas sp. IT-P4 (assembly GCF_949767755.1). Taxonomy (NCBI): domain Bacteria; kingdom Pseudomonadati; phylum Pseudomonadota; class Gammaproteobacteria; order Pseudomonadales; family Pseudomonadaceae; genus Pseudomonas; species Pseudomonas sp. IT-P4. Next base: position 311,832 of record NZ_CATKPX010000067.1, read on the forward strand.
TCATACCGCTTGCCCTCTTTGGGCAACAGTTCAAGTTCGCGCAGCTCTTCTTCGCCCTTGACCCGCATGACCACACCCACCGAGCCTTGCTGGCGGGCATCGTGCATCCATTGTTGCACCTGATCGGAGTCGACGCGCTGTTCAAGCGAGTCAGGATAGGCAAGGCCATATTTCAATTCGCCTATCGTGTTGAAAAAAGCCACGTCCGGCCGTTTCACCCGCCAGGACAACGCCGACGCGGCACCCAGATCGTTGCTCAATAATTTGGCACTCTGGCCAAGTTCCTCGGCGTGATCGAGGATGAATTGGTCAGGGGTTTTATTGGCGACGACGGAGTTGGGCAGTCCGGCGGGCAGCACGGCGGCGAGCAACAGGCTGCCAAATGCCGGGGCCGCCCAGCACTGCAATGGGCGCAAGGCCTGCAGCAGGTTGGCCATGATCCAGCCGATCAAACCGATGAACACCAATACCAGGTTGTGCAGTTCATGATCGTAAATTGGTTTTTTCAGTTGCAGATAAACCAGGGTCAACAGGGTGGCCACACCCACAGCCAGATTCAGCAGGCCGTTGATGCCCAGGGCGCGACCTTGCTCCAGCTTCAATCGGTCAGCCAGAGCATGGCCGAGCAACAATGCCAGCGGCAGCAGGCACGGCAGGATGTAGGCCGGCAACTTGCCCTTGCTCAGGCTGAAGAAGAACAACGGCATCCACAGCCACAGCAGCAGGAACCCGATATTGGTTTGGCGCCGGGTCTGCCAGGCTTGCTTGAGCGCGGGGGGCAGCATGGCAACCCACGGCATGCTGAACGCCACCAGCAGCGGCAGGTAGTACCACCATGGCGCGTCATGCTGGGCATCGTCCCCGGCAAAACGGCGGATGTGCTCGTGCCAGAAGAAGAATCGCCAGTAGTCGGGCTCCTGGGCGTGTACAGCCAGTGCCCATGGCAGGCTGACGACAATGGCGACCACGATCGCCATAGGGCCATAGACCAACAGTTCACGCCAGCGTTTTTGCCAGATCATCCAGGGCAGGGCGATCAGCACCGGCAACAGCCAGGCCAGGAAGCCCTTGGTCATGAAGCCCATGCCGCAAGCGAGGCCCAACACCGCCCACGCGATCAGGCGTTGCCCACGGCTCTTGCTGTCGAGCGCGAACCATAGCGCCGCCAGGCTCAGGTTGACCCAAAAGGTGAATTGCGGATCGAGGTTGGCGTACCCCGCCATAGCCGCAATGATGGTGAAGCTCATGAAGATCACGGCGCAGGCGAGACTCTTGCGCGGCTCGTTCCACATCCGGCGGGCGACCAGATAGCACAGCAACACACCCAAAGCGGTGCTCAGTGCCGAGGCGAAGCGCACTCCGAACAGGTTCTGGCCGAACAGCGCCTGACCGATGGCAATCATCCAGTAGCCGGCCGCGGGTTTTTCGAAATAGCGCACGTCCATGAAATGCGGCGACACCCAGTTGCCGCTCAGGAGCATGCCCTGGCTGATCTGGGCGTAGCGGGTTTCATCGGGAATCCATAAACCGTGACTGCCCAGTGGCAGCAGGTACGCCAGAGCCATCATGGTCAGCAATAACGGCAAAGCCCAGCGTTTGCTCATGCGCCTTGCACTCCCAGCCAGCCTTCGCGACCTTCGAGCGCACCGCGTACCACGCGGCCGATCGGCAAACTGTCAGGGGCCTGGGGCAACAAGTCGCCCAAGGGGTGAAAACGAATGTCTCGCTGATGTGCATCGCTCAGCAGTTGACGGAAATCGTTGGCCATCAGAATCCCTTCTACCTCGGCATGGATAGTGTAGACATCGAGCTTTTCCGGGCTGAACCGGTCCAGGATGAACCTGTTGAAGTCCTTGGCGGCGACGGTCGGGCCGACCACTTCGTCGAAGGTCGGCAGGTTCACCGGGATTTGCGGTGTGCCCAGTCGACCATTGGCCAGTTGCGGCTGGAACAGGCTCTGGCCACGACAATCACTGTTGTAGCGAAAACCGAAACCCTGCTTGGCTTCGATCACACGCTCGTCGGCACGCCAGCCGGCGGACGCCGAGCAGGTGATCTTTTCCCCGAGAATGTCGCTGAGGGTGTCCACGCCACGGCGTATCTGCTCGACCAGTTGTGCGTCGCTCCAGCGCCCGGCATTGGCCTGCCAGCCATGGTGATCCCAGGCGTGCAAACCCACCTCATGCCCGGCATCCCGGGCCTGGCGCATCAAGTGCCCCAGGTCGCGGCCGATCGGTTTCCCGGGCCATGCGGTGCCGGCCAGCAGAATGTCCCAGCCATACAGGCCGGCAGCGTTGGAGCGGAGCATTTTCCAGAGAAACTGCGGACGAATGAGACGCCACAAGTGGCGCCCCATGTTGTCCGGCCCGACACTGAAGAAGAACGTCGCCTTGACCTGAGCTTCATCAAGGATTTCCAGCAACCGGGGAACCCCTTCACGGGTGCCCCGGTAGGTGTCGACATCGATCCGAAGGCCTGCCTGCATCAGCATGATTCTTCTGCAGGGCGCTCTGCGATTTCGAGCATGGCCTCGCGCAAGAAGAAGTCCAGGGTGTTGCCGATGGTTTCGCTCATCTCAACGGTTGGCGTCCAGTCCAGCAGGCGCTTGGCGTTGGCGATGCTTGGCTTGCGGTGCGACACGTCCTGGTAACCGGTGCCGTAGAACGCCTTGCTCTCGATGTCGCGGAAACCGGCGAACGGAGGGAAGTTGGCGCGCAACGGATGAGCTTCGAACTGACGCAGCAGCTCTTCGCCCAACTGACGGATGCTGGCCTCGTTGTCCGGGTTGCCGATGTTGATGATCTGGCCATTGCAGACATCGTTTTCGTTGTCGATGATCCGTGCCAGGGCTTCCACACCGTCGGCGATGTCGGTGAAGCAACGTTTCTGCTCGCCACCGTCGAACAGGCGAATCGGTGTACCTTCCACCAGGTTCAGGATCAGCTGGGTAATCGCCCGGGAACTGCCGATACGGGCCGAATCCAGGCGGTCCAGGCGTGGGCCCATCCAGTTGAACGGACGGAACAGGGTGAAGTTCAGGCCCTTCTGGCCGTAGGCCCAGATCACGCGGTCCAGCAGTTGCTTGGAGACCGAGTAGATCCAGCGTTGCTTGTTGATCGGGCCGACCACCAGGTTGGAGGTGTCTTCGTCGAAGTTGTTGTCCTGGCACATGCCATAGACTTCCGACGTCGACGGGAAGATCACGCGCTTGTTGTACTTGACGCAATAGCGAACCAGCTTCAGGTTCTCTTCGAAGTCCAGTTCGAATACACGCAGCGGGTTACGGGTGTATTCGATTGGCGTGGCGATGGCCACCAGTGGCAGCACCACGTCGCACTTCTTGATGTGGTATTCGATCCACTCGGAGTGAATGCTGATGTCGCCTTCGACGAAGTGGAAATGCGGGTGGCTGCGCAGACGGTCAATGGCGTCCGAGCCGATATCCAGGCCATAGACTTCGTAACGGTCGTCGCTCAGCAGGCGCTCGGACAAGTGATTGCCGATGAAACCATTGACGCCGAGGATCAGCACGCGGGTGCGGCGTGGCGCACGACCGGATTCGGCACCGCGCAACACGGAACCGTCCACCAGGCCCAGTTCGTTGGCCAGTTGCGGGCCGCTCAGGTACAGACCGTTGTCGTTGCGCTGGCCGGCGTTGATGATCAGCGAGTCTTGACCGCAGGCGATGCGCAGCGGGTCGACGCTGATGACGCGACCAGGCGCAAGGCCTTCGTTGCCCTTGGCGACTTCTGCGCTCCAGACAATCAGCTTGTGCTCGCCCACCGCACAGAAGGCGCCCGGGTATGGCTGGGTAACCGCGCGAACCAGATTGAAAAGCTCTTCGGCCGGCCTGGCCCAGACCAGTTTGCCGTCGGCCGGGGTGCGGCGGCCAAACACCGTGGCTTTGGATTCGTCTTGCGGTGTTTCAGTGGCCTTGCCTTGCAGCAGGGCCGGCAAGGTGTCGCGCAGCAGGTCTGCTGCCGCCGTGCGCAATTTGCCGTGCAGGCTCAGCGCCGTGTCGCTGCGTTCGATCGCGACTTTCTGTTGGGCGACGATGGCGCCCGCATCGGCACGCTTGACCATGCGGTGCAGGGTCACGCCGGTTTCGGTTTCGCCGTTGACCAGCACCCAGTTGGCCGGTGCGCGACCACGGTAGCGCGGCAGCAGCGAACCGTGCAGGTTGAACGCGCCTCTGCGCGCAGTGGCCAGCAGTGGTTCGCTCAGCAGGTTGCGGTAGTAGAAGGAGAAAATGTAGTCGGGGTCGAGCTTGGCGATACGCTCGATCCACAGCGGATGGTTGGCGTCTTCCGGTGCATGCACGACAATGCCGTGGCGGGCGCACAGTTGCGCGACGGAGCCGTAGAACGCGTTCTCCTTCGGATCGTCGGCGTGGGTGAACACCGCCGCAATCTCGAAACCGGAGCAGAGCAGGGATTCGATGCCGGCGCAGCCAATATCGTGATAGGCGAAGACAACAGCTTTTGCACTCATGAAGGAACCTGATCTGAAGAAGTGGAAGTAAGGCCGTCGACAGTTACAACGGAAGCGGGGGCGGCGGGCTGGCTGCGCAGCACCTTTTCAACGAAGAAGCGCGGACGCGCGCGTACGTCGCTGTACATGCGGCCCAGGTATTCACCCAGCAGGCCCATGCCGATGAATTGACCACCGGTGAAGACAAACAGTACGGCAAACAGTACGAAGGTACCGCCACCGGCCCAACCGGCGCCGAACACCAGGCGCAGCAGGATCAAGGCGATGGCGAACAGGATGCCCAGCGCCGCCATGCCCACGCCGACGATGCTCAGCAGTCGCAGCGGCGTGGTCGTCATGCAGGTGACCAGGTCGAACATGAGGTTGATCAGGCGCATGGGGCTGTACTTGGAGTCGCCATGTTCACGCTCGGCGTGGGTCACGGGGATTTCCGTGGTATGGCGGGCAAAGCTGTTGGCCAGGATCGGAATGAAGGTGCTGCGTTCACGGCAGGCGAGCATGGCGTCGACAATGGTGCGTCGGTAGGCCCGCAGCATGCAGCCGTAGTCACTCATGGCCACACCGGTGGAACGTTGCACGGCAAGGTTGATCAGCTTCGATGGCCAGCGGCGCAGGGCCGAGTCCTGGCGGTTGTTGCGCACCGTCGCGACGACGTCGTAGCCAAGTTCGGCCTGCTCAATCAGTCGCGGGATTTCTTCGGGCGGGTTTTGCAGGTCGGCATCGAGGGTGATGACGACATCGCCCTTGCACTGCTCGAAACCGGCCATGATCGCCGCATGCTGGCCGTAGTTACGGTTGAGGATCACCGCCACAACAGGGCTGCCTTCGCGGGAGGCGGCGTCTTCCAGAATCTGTGCGGAGTCGTCGCGGCTGCCGTCGTCGACCAGAACGATCTCGTAGGGATGGGTCAATTGCTGACACGCTGCTTCGGTGCGACGAAGCAACTCTGGCAGGCTTTCCTGTTCGTTGTAGACCGGAATGACGATCGAAACGAAGTTGATTGGGTAGGGTCTCAAAGGCTTCTGTCCATGCAGTTTTCAATGGCGCCGACGACGCGCTCGACATCATCGGAGGTCATGTCGGGGAACAACGGGATCGAACACAGCCGCGCCGAATTCCATTCGGTGTTGGGCAGGTACAGGTTGGGGTAACGTTGTCGATAGTAGGTGTGCAGGTGCGTTGCAATGAAGTGAATGCCGGTGCCGATATTCTGTTCCTGGAGGGCTTTCATGAACGCTTCTCGATCCAGTCCGCAACGCTCGGCGTCGATACGCAGGATGAACAGGTGCCAGGCGTGTTTTTGCGAATGGGCGGGAACGGCCAGGGGTTGCACGGGCAAGCCTTCCAGGCGCTGCAAGTAGGTCTGTGCCAGTGAAGTGCGCTTGGCATTTATCTCGTCCAGGCGTTCCAGTTGCACCAGCGCGATGGCCGCGTTGATGTCAGCCAGATTGTACTTGAAACCGGGCTCGACCACTTGGGCCTGAGGCTTGCGGCCGTGGGTCAGGCGGTCGTAGGCATCAACCCCCAGCCCGTGAAACCTGAGCATGCGTACCCGTGAGGCCAAGGCTTCATCGTCGCTGACGAACATGGCGCCTTCGGCGCAGGTCATGTTCTTGATCGCGTGGAACGAAAAGATTGCAGTGCCTTTGGAGCCGACGTGACGACCTTTGTAGAAAGTGCCTGCCGCGTGGGCGGCGTCTTCGATCACGGCTATGCCGTGTTTGTCGGCGAGGGCGTAGAGCGGATCGAGATCGAATGCCGCACCGGCGTAATGCACCGGGATGATGGCTTTGGTGCGCGGCGTGATCGCAGCTTCGATAGAGGCTACGTCGGTCATCAGCGTGTCGCGGTCGATATCGACGAACACTGGCGTGGCACCCAGCAGGGTGATCATGTTGGCGGTGGAAACCCAGGTCTGCGACGGCGTAATGACTTCATCGCCGGGACCGACACCCAATGCCAACAGGGTGATATGCATTCCGCCGGTGGCCGAGGAAAGTGCCACGGCATGTCGGCAACCGACGTAGTTGGCGAAGTGTTCTTCCAGCGCCTGGTTCTTCGGTCCGGTAGTGATCCATCCGGAGCGCAATACTTGCTCTACGGCAGCGATTTCTTCGTCGCCGATACTGGGACGGGAGAAAGGGAGAAACGCCTGACTCATAGGCACCTCAGGGGCTGTAAACGTAAATAGCCTTTGAGGCTAAAGGGATCCAGAAATCAGCTTAGACGCTAAATCAGAACCTGCATCAAATCAAATAGTTACCGGTTGGCGGTAAAAATCTGCATTGGTTGACTTTTTTCGCCACGGGCGGCAGGTTGGACGTCCATTCGGGTTGCGTCGAGTTTATAGAAGGTTATGCCCGATTTTGTGAAAGGAACATGAAAAAACGGTTGGGGAATCGTTTATCTGAAGGCTATTAAGCCGTTGTTCAGACTTCCGACATTTATGGTAGTTCCTAGGAAAAGTCCTACAGCGGTAATGTCTTTTACATCATCGTTATTTCACTTCTTAGTTGTTTCATTGAACTGTTTACATTCAAGGCCGTTTCGTTTGATTGACTTACCTGTTACTGATTCACGCCCGCTCCTCACCAATCCGCTGACCCTGTATCTGGCGCGATTGGCGCCGTCCAGCCAGTTGACCATGCGTTATGTGCTGCAGGATGCCGCCGACCGCCTGGGCTTCGAAGACCAGGATATCGAGGAAATCCCCTGGCACAACCTGCAGCCCGAGGACGTCATTGCGCTGGTGGCCACCTTGCGTTCGGATGGCTATGCACCGAACACGTCGTCGCTCTATGTCAACGCGGTGCGCGGGGTGATGAACGAAGCGTGGCGCATGAGCCTGATCTCTCAGGATCATCTGTTGAAGATGCGATCGGTGAAGGGCATGGCCGGTACACGGCTGTCCCAGGGGCGCAATCTCAGGCGCACGCTGATCCAGGAGCTGATGGCGGTTTGCGCCGCCGATCCGCGGCCGCAAGGCCTGCGGGACGCAGCAATCATCGGGATTCTGTACGGTTCGGGAATGCGCAAATCCGAATCGGTGAACCTGGAGCTGAACCAGGTCGATTTCACCGAGCGCAGCCTGCGGGTGACGGCCAAGGGCAACAAACAGTTGATCAAGTACGCCCCGGCCTGGGCCTTCGCCAAGCTTGAAGCCTGGCTTGAGCTACGTCGGTCGATGCTCAAGGACGGTGAGTCGGACGACCCGTTCCTGTTCAACCGCATCCGCCGTGGCAGTCACATCACCCGCGAACGCATCACCAAGCACGCGATTTACTACATCGCACGGCAACGGGGCGCACAGGTCGGGGTGAAAATCATGCCCCACGACTTCCGGCGTTCATTCATCACCCGGGTGATCGAAGAGCATGACTTGTCGATTGCGCAGAAGCTGGCGCACCACAGCAATATCCAGACCACGGCCAACTACGATGTGCGCGATGACAACGAGCGGCGTCGGGCGGTGGATCGATTCGACCTCTGAGCGATCACATCTCGCTCAGTACATGGGCATGGCCGATGGTCGAGACCTGCACCGAGCTGCCGGCGGGTGGTGCATACATGCCTGAACTGCGCACCAGCAGTGATCGGCCCGATTGCTCATTGCGGGTCAATGGCTGCAGTTCCACTGTCAGCGTGCAGGTGTTGCCGCTGAAGTCCCGATCGGTGACCACGGCCCGGCAACCGCTGGCTTCCGGGTCGCTGGGGAGGATGCTGGCCAATTGCAGTTGTTCGGGGCGCAACATGATCTGCGCCGAGTTGTTGTTGCGGTGATTGTTGACGGGAATCCGCCCGAGGTCGCAATGGGCCCAACCGGCCTCGATGCGTGCGGGCATCACCACGGCATCCCCCAGGAACAAGGCGGTCTGTTCGTCTTCGGGATAGCGGTAAAGGTCCAGCGGATGCCCTGACTGTACCAGTCGGCCATGACGCATCACCGCCAGCTGGTCGGCGAAGGACAGGGCTTCACTCTGGTCATGGGTGACCAGGATGGTGGTGACACCCGCGTCCTCCAGCAGCCGCGCAACCATCTTGCGCATCGCGGCGCGCAATCCGGTATCGAGCGCCGAGAACGGCTCGTCCAGCAGCATCAGTCGTGGCTGTTGCGCCAGGGCTCGGGCCAGGGCCACGCGCTGTTGCTGGCCACCGGACAATTCATGGGGCCAGCGCGCGGCCATCTTCGCGTCCAGGGCCACGCTGTCCATCAGTTCGGCGACGCGCTGCTGTTTTTCAGGGCCCTTGGTCGCCAGGCCGAAGCCAATGTTCGCGGCCACGGTCATGTGCGGGAACAATGCGCCGTCCTGTGGCACGTAGCCGATCAGGCGTTGATGGGCCGGCACTTCGTGGGTGCCGTCGACCAGGGTCTGGCCATTGAGCGAAAGATGCCCGGAATCGGGGAACTCGAAGCCGGCGATCATCCGCAGCAACGTGGTCTTGCCCGAGCCGGAAGGGCCAACGATGACCGTGCGACTGCCGCTGGGTACCGAGAGGCTGACGTTGTCGAGGGCGCAATGGGCGCCATAGGACTTGTAGAGGGCATTTAATTCAAGAGTGTTCATCGGCCAGCCGTTTTTTTCGATTGGTGATAAAGAAGTCCGGTCAACGGAAGTGACAGCACAACCATCAATAAGGCGTAGGGGGCAGCGGCTGCGTAATCGATTTCGCTGGTCAAGGCCCAGAACCCGGTCGCCAGGGTGCGCGTGCCGTTGGGTGCCAGCAGCAGGGTGGCGGTCAATTCGTTGGTGATCGCCAGGAACACCAGTGCCGCGCCGGCGGCTGCCCCCGGTGCGGCCAGGCGCAGGGTGATCAGCCACAGTGCCCGGGCCGGCGAGCGGCCAAGGCTGCGCGCCATGTTTTCCAGTTCCACCGGGGCCTGGGCAATGCCGGCGCGCAGGCTCACCAGGGCGCGGGGCAGGAACATCAACAGGTACGCCAGCAGTACGGTGAAGGTGGTCTGGTAGATCGGCCGGGCAAAATGGATCGTGACGGTTACCAGTGCCAGCGCCACGATAATTCCAGGCAAGGAACTGGTGATGTAGTTGCAGCTTTCCAGTACCCGTTGCATTCGACCGGGGTAGCGAATCGACAGCCAGGCTATCGGAATCGCCGCGCAGGTGGTCAGCGCCGCGCCCGCGATGCCAAGCAGCAGGGTTTGCTCCAGGGCGGGCAACAATTCGGCCATGTCCCAGACTTCCACGCCACCGGCGATGAGCCACTTGCCCAGGGTGATCAAGGGCACGCCCAGGGCCAGGGCGCAGGTCACGATTTGCAGCGTCAGCGAGAGCAGTGTGGATACCGGTTTCAGGTATACGACCCGTTGCTCCCGGGCGCTTCCCGAACCGACGCGAGCGTAGCGCGCGGAACCCCGGGCGGCGGATTCGGCCGTCAGCATTGCGAGGCAACACAGCGCCAGCACACTGGCCAGCATGTGCGCAGCCGCACCGTTGAAGGTCGATTTGAACTGATCGAAGATCGCGGTGGTAAAGGTGTCGAAGCGGATCATGGCGTACAGGCCATATTCAGCCAGCAGGTGCAGGCCGACCAACAAGGCGCCGCCGCAGATCGCCAGGCGCAATTGCGGCAACACCACGCGGAAAAACACTTTCCAGGGCTTGAGCCCCATGGACTCGGCGACGTCTTCGATGGCCGGATCGAGCCGGCGCAAAGTCGCCGCTACCGGCAAATACAGGAACGGGAAGTAGGCGATGACCGAGACCAGGACTCCGGCAAACAAGCCGTGAATCGGTGGCACCAGGCTGACCCAGGCGTAGCTGTGAACAAACGCAGGCACCGCCAGCGGCGCGGTGGCCAGCAACGACCACCAGCGTCGTCCCGGCAGATTCGTGCGTTCCGTGAGCCACGCCAGCGTCACTCCCAGCGCGACGCACAAGGGAATCGTCAGCAGCACCAGCAACACGGTGTTGACCAGCAGTTCACCGACCCGAGGACGGAACACCAGAGCCACAACGGTTGACCAGCCTGTCTGCAGGGACACGCCAATAACGTAGGCGATCGGTAGCAGTGCCAGAAATGAAACCAGCACCGACAAACCAATCACCCATACACCGCCACGTCCCGCAAAGACTCCACGGGAACGTCGACGCAAATTAGCGGGTGTCGCCTCAGCGACCCCCGCAGGCAGGGTTTCTGGCATCAATTTAGAGCAGTCCGGCCTGTGTCATCAGCTCCACGGCTTTTTTACTGTCGAGTTTCGAAGCATCGACAGTCGGCGCATCGAGTTGATTCAGAGGCACCAGTTTAGGGTTGGATGCAGCACCTTTGCCCACGGCGTATTCAAACGACTTGCCGTTCTTCAGGACAGCCTGGCCATCCTTGCCGGTAATGTATTTGAGAAACGCCTGGGCTTGTTCCTGGTGTTTGCTGGAAGCGAGGACGCCGCCGCCGGAGATGCTAACAAAAGCGCCAGGGTCTTTGTGCTTGAAATAGTGCAGGGCGGTGTTCTTGCTGTTTTCGCCGGTCTTGGACTGATCCACCAGGCTGTAATAGTGGTAGATCACGCCGCTGTCGATCTGCCCGGCATTAACCGCCTTGAGTACCGAACTGTTGCCGCGGTAGTTGGCGTAGTTGGTTTTCATCGCCTTGAGCCAATCCAGCGTGGCGGCTTCACCCTTTTGTTCGAGGATGGCCGCGACGATGGCCTGGAAGTCAGCGCCACCGGGCGATGCACCCCAGCGACCCTTCCAGCTCGGCGAAGCCAGGTCCATGATCGATTTCGGCAGGTCGGCTTCCGGCAGTTTGCTCGGGTTGTAGACGAACACTGTAGAGCGCGCGGCAATCCCGACCCATTTGCCGTGGGCTGGACGGTAGGCGGAGTCAACCTGTTCCAGCGTGGCCTTGTCGATGGGCGCAAATAGCCCGGCGTTGTCGACCAGGACCATGGCAGGGGAGTTTTCAGTCAGGAATACGTCCGCCGGAGAAGCCGCGCCTTCCTGCACGATCTGGTTGCCCATCTCGGTGTCATCGCCGTTGCGCAAGGTGACGGGGATACCGGTCTCCTGGGTAAAACCCTCGACCCAGGCCTTGGTCAGGCCTTCGTGTTGCGCGTTGTACACCACGATGCCGACAGAGTCAGCGGCATAGACCTGGCCAGCGCTCAGCAAAGCGGTGGCCAGCAGGGCTTTTTTCAAGAACGAAGGGATTTTTGGAATCATTCTGCGGGCTGCTCCTGGTGCATTTTTTTGAAAGTCATGCGCATTCAAACGCCAGTTAACCAATGCGAATCATTTGCATGTTTTTGAAGTGCGGGAAATGTAGAGATCCAAATGAGAAAAAAACGTCAAAAAAACCGCTAATACATGTAATTTTCATTCAGATTAGCAGCACTGTGCCCACTGTGGTTGGACTCGTCGATCAAACGATGCCGTCGATCAGAATATGACGTTGCCCCGGTTGCCTTTTTGTCGTGCGCCTCGGCGTATCTGACGGTGGCAGTTGCTGCGGGTCGCCTGTCGCGGGGAATGACAGCAGGAAAAGGAGAGACGGATCTACGGCGAACTTGTCGCCGTAGATTCAGGGGGGGGGGAGAAGGCATTCAGGGCGTGGGGCAATTCGCCTGCGGTCTGGTGGCTGCCTGGCTGATCAGCGCGGCCAGGCGCTTGACGTTGTTTTGCTGGGCAAGCACCAGGTCATCGATGCTCGCGCCCGATGGCGTTTGCAAGGTGCTGCGGCAAATCACCCGTGCCGTGTCGCCGGTGCTGTCACTGCGCAGGCGCCATTCCACGTCCATCAAGGCGTACTGGCCGGGCACCGAGTCAAAACGCTGCACATCGATCCGCACCGAATATCGGCCTTGTACAGGATTGTTGCTCAGTTGATCGACCAGCGCACTGCGCAATTCGTCCACGAGGGTGGCGCCCCACCATTGGTTTTCCAGGATTGCCAGGCCACTGTTGCCCTCGCGAATGACGATCTGCGCACGATCGACCTGGGGTGGCACGCTGAGCATCTCGATCTGGATCAGCCCGACGGTGGTCCTTGAGTGATTGCCCTCATGTGCCGGGGTCAAGGTATGGAAGTGAATCGGGCCACTGCGGCAGGCGGCGAGCAGTAACATCGCGGTGACCAGAGTGAACTTCAGCGGTAAAGCCATGGGTATTGCTCCTGTGTTCAATTGCGCGGTGGCCCTTGCAGGTCCATGGGCGCGGCATTGTTCGGACGGCCGCGAAGCAGCGATTCCGGATGCCGTCCCAGGTAATCCGAAAGATCACGCAAGGATCTCGACGTGCGTCCCAGCTCATCCAGGGTCTGCCCCAGTTTTTCCCGTTGCGGCGAATCCTCGGCCAAGGTCGAACTGGCCGATTGCAGGGTCGAATTGGCGGTTTCCAGGGTCTTGCTGACATCCGACAGGGTGGATTGCACGCCCGGCAGGATCTTGCCGTTGAATTGCATCATGCCTTTGCGCAATTCGACGAGGTTGCCATCGAGATTGCCGGCGATACGCTCGATCGGCAGCTTGTTGATCTTGTCGACCATGGATTCGAGTTTTTCCTGCAATTGCTCGAGGCTGCCGGGAAGGGTCGGAATCATGACCGGGCGCGCGTTTGCATCGAAGGTAACCTTGTCGGCCTTGGGGTAGAAGTCCAGGGCAATGTACAACTGGCCGGTCAGGAAGTTGCCGGTGCGGGCCTGGGCACGCAGGCCGTTTTCGATGAAGGTGCCGATCAGCCGTACGCCAGCGGCTTCGTTATCAGGATCATGATTGAGCGCCTTGAGCATCTTGATGTGGGCCTGGCCCAGGCGCTGCGGGTAGATCACGATGCCGACGTTGATCGGAAAGGAACGTTTTTTCTCGTCGTAATCCAGATTGACTGCCACTACCTTGCCGATTTCCACACCGAGGAATTCCACCGGGGCGTCGACCTTGAGCCCGCGCAGTGCCTGGTCGAAGCGCATGGCCAGGTACTGCGGCTTGCCGTTTGGCGGGGCGAGGGCGGCTTGTTGGTCCTCGAACAGTTCGTAGGCGTACTCCGCGGCAGCAGGCTTATCGTTGGGGCTGTAGTCGGGCGCGCGGAAGGCAATGCCGCCCACGAGCAAGGAAGACAAGGATTCGGTCTTGACTGCGAAACCGTTGGCGCCGACGTTCACGTCAATGCCGCTGGCGTTCCAGAAACGGGTGTTTTCGGTGACGTACTTGTCATGGGGGGCGTGAATGAACAGCTCTATGTTCACGCCCTTGCCATCCGGGTCCAGCGCGTAAGCCACCACCTGACCCACCGGGATCTTGCGGTAGTAGACCGGAGAGCCGATATCCAGCGACCCCAGGTCCTGGGTGAACAGGGTGAAACGCTTGCCCGGCTCGCCGTAGGTGATGGGTGGCGGGTTTTCCAGGCCCTTGAAGTTTTTTGCCCGGCCGTTGGCCTGGCCGATATCGGCACCGATGTAATCGCCCGACAACAGCGTATCGATGCCGGACACACCGCCCGCGCCAATGCGCGGCCGCACGACCCAGAACTGCGAATCTTCGCGGGTAAAGCTTTCGGCCTGCTTTTCCAGTTTGATGGTGGCGTTGACGCTCTTCTGGTCATTGGCCAGTTCCACATCGGAGACATGACCAATCACGACATTACGGTACTTGACCTCGGTCTTGTTCGCGGTCAGGCCGTCCCCGGTCTTGAACGTGACAACGATGGTCGGGCCTTGCTGCAAAATGCTGTGAACCACCAGCGAAATACCCACCAGCACCGCGACGATCGGGACGATCCAGACCAGCGAGACGCTGAAGCGGCGGGTCTTGATCGGAGCCTGCCCGGGGGCTTGCGGCCCGTCAGTGGCTTGTGACTTCATCCGTGACCTCCTCATTGTGTGGGTTTTCCCGTTCTTTATCCCAAATCAAGCGTGGATCGAAACTCATTGCCGACAACATGGTAAATACCACCACCAACCCAAAAAACAGAATGCCCGGGCGCGGTTCGATATCGGCCAGGGCCTGGAATTTAACAAGCGAGGCCACCAGGGCGACCACGATCACATCGAGCATCGACCAGTAACCGATGACCTCGACGAAGCGGTACAGCGTCGACCGCTCCTTGCGTGCCCACTCGCTGTCGCGCTGCACGGTAACCAGCAGCAATGTGATGGCGACGAACTTGATGCCCGGCACCGCGATACTGGCAATGAAAATGATCAGGGCGATGTCCCAGGCCCCGGCTTCCCAGAACTCCAGCACGCCGCTCATGATTGTGCTGTCGGCGCCGTTGCCGACCATCTTGGTGTTCATCACCGGCAACAGGTTGGCCGGGATGTAGAACACCAGGGCGGCGATCATGTAGGCCCAGGTGCGGGTCAGTGAATTGGTTTTGCGCCGGTGCAGCGGTGCACCGCATCGCTCGCATTCGTGGGGTTCGAAGGTCATGTTGCAGGCCAGGCCGCAGGTGTGGCACAGGCACAGGTTGAGCTCGTCGGCGTAAGGAGGCGTGCTCATACAAGGTCCCATAGTTCGCGAATATCGCGCCCGGCGATGCGGATCATCATCAGGCTCAGCGCAGCGAGGGCAAACAACCCGATGCCGGGCAGCACATCGAGCAGTCCGGCGAGCTTGATCACCGCGACCATGGCTCCCAGCAGACAGACTTCGAGCATGCTCCAGGGCCTCAGGGTTTCCAGCCAGCGCATGGAGAGTTTGAATCCGGGCGAGCGTCGCCCGCTGAGGGCGAAGCCCAGCACCCAGATCAGCAGCAGCAACTGGAAAATCGGCGCGATGATCATGGCGATTGCCGCCACCATGGCGATGAAGGTGATAGGCCCCATGCTCAGGGCCAGCACCGAGTCCCAGAGCGTTGCGCTGTTCTTCACGCCTTTGAGGCTGATGCTCATCACCGGATAGAAATTGGCGAATATCCAGAGCATCAACGCGGTGAAGGTCAACGCAAGACGTTGCTCCACCGTGAGGCCGTTATAGCGCTGAAGCACGCCGCCACAGCGCGTACACAGGGTTTTTTGATGTTTGGCGAGCGTTGCTTTTTGGTACACGCTGTCGCAGTGCTCGCAGATGATCAGCTGATCAGTAGTTGCCATGGGTCAAGCTCAACAGAAGGCAGGAAGTTCAGAGCACCCCCTCAATATAGAGGTGACTTGCAATTGAGCAAATCAAAAATCGCAACCTGAACACTATCTGCCGCCGGGGATGACTCGACCCACGAAATGACATGGGAAGCAAGCGACGAACGACTGAGAATTCCACTGCCTGTATTGCGCGTTATGAAAATAACCGTACTAGGCTGACTCGGGTGCCTTGAGTAGATACAGGAATCCAATTGCCTGGTCAGTTGAAAGCCTGGAACTCACCAGAGGGCATGGTTTGGGGTAACTCACCTGGGTCCGGTCACGGATTACTTGAAAACAAGTAGCCGACCACAAGGATCCGTCCCGATAAAGGAAGGTCGCCATGAAAAGACTCTCGCATCGCTCAAGGTTCTACATTGCAGGTTCATTACTGATAGCGCTTAACGGTATGGCCCAGGCTGCACAAACAGAAAAACCCAATATCCTGTTCATCGTGTCCGACGAT
>NZ_CATKPX010000069.1:0-1598 GCF_949767755.1 Pseudomonas sp. IT-P4
CAGACTGTGTGAAAACGCAGTCCGCCGCGGTTTAAAGCAAATGCCCCGACTTGTCGGGGCATTTGCTTTTCTGAAAACTGAAAAATAAAGGGCTTCTCAGCCCATCAACGCCATCAGCTTCCGCGCTCCCAGTACCTGGATGGCCCTTTTCAGGTTGTAAGCCTGTACCGCAAGCGCCATTTCTGCGCGAGTGCCCTGTAACTGGCGCAGCAAGAACCGGCCATTGCCGAAAATCCATTGCTTCAGGTTGCCGAAGGGATGTTCGACGGTGGAGCGGCGATGGCCCATCATTGCCGGGTGCGCCTTCATTCGCTTCTCCATTCGCTCAAACGCCGCTTCATGGGCGTGGCGCATCAAATACCGGCGTTCTGCCTTGGTGCAGCGGTTTTTCAGCGGACAACTTCGGCAGTCGCTGATGGCCGCCTGGTAGATTCGGTCGCCCTTGCTCAGTTGTTTGAGTGTCAGCGGGTTGCCTGCGGGGCACTGGTATTGATCGGTGTCCGAGTCGTAGCTGAATTCGGTTCGGTCAAAGTACTGCTCGTCGCCACCGGTGGTGTTGATCGCTCGATTGGGCGGCACAAAAGCGGTGATTGCCGCGTCTTCGCAGGCCTGGAACTGGGCGCCATTGGAATAACCGGCATCCGCCGTGACGCAAAGTTCGGATTGATCCAGTTCCTCTTTGGCTGCTTTGGCCATCGGTTCCAGCTGGCGATTGTCGGTGCCTTCCTGAGTGACTTCGTGGTGCAGAATCAGGCAATGCTTGGCGTCTACCGCACTTTGAATGTTGTAGGCCACGAGCGGGCCGGATGCTGTTCGCATTTTCTGTGCATCGGGCTCGCCCACAATGTGCTGAACCAGACCTTGAGCTTGCATCAGCACTTGGCAGGTCTGGTTATTGGCCTTTTTTACCTGCAACTCCGCCAGTGCTGCCTGCACCGCTGAACGATCGATCGACTCGCCTTTTTCGTCGCGGTCGGCTTCATCGAGTTGCGCCAGATATCGTGCAATTTTCTTGTCGAGTGCCGCCTCCCGTTGCTGGAGCTTTTTCGGTGTCAGGTGTTTGCGGCTGGAAGCCACGGCTTGAAACTTGCTGCCATCGATGGCCACCAACTCACCAGCAATCAGACCTGCCTGTCGGCAGAAGCGAACAAAGGCACGACAGGTCGCGGTAAACGCCGCGCTGTTATCACGTCGAAAATCGGCAATGGTTTTGAAATCGGGCGCCAATCGGCCCAACAGCCACATGACCTCGACGTTGCGTTGACACTCGGCCTCAAGCCGTCGTGACGAACGAATGCGTTGGAAATAGCCGTACAGATAGAGTTTGAGCAGATCGGAGGGATCGTATGAAGGACGTCCCGTGGCCTTGGGTCTGGCCTTGTCGAAACCCAGTTGCTCAAAGTCCAGAAGCACGACATAGGCTTCGATGACCCGAACCAGATGGTCATCGGGAATCAGTTCATCCAGTGACAGTGGAAACAACGCGCTCTGAGAGCGGTTTTCACCTTGGATATAGCGCATAAGAAAAATGCCCGTATCTTGCGATACGGGCATTTTCTTTAACCGGCCAGCAGAATGCTAGGTTTTCACACAGTCTG
>NZ_CATKPX010000070.1:0-1388 GCF_949767755.1 Pseudomonas sp. IT-P4
ACAGTCGACACCAGCGTCACCGATGAGCCATCAGGCCAAGGCGACAAGGTCACCGTCAGCATCGAAGGCAATGGCGGCGTACAGGAAAACCTCGCGCCGACCTTCACCGTCAAGGTCGACCAGAAACTCGATCACGACCTCAAGGTCACCCTGAGCAATGGCGACACCGTCACCATCGAAGCGGGCAAATTGTCGGCCATCTACACCGCACCGGTGCAGGGCGACGACGTCTACAGCGACCCAAGTAACCTGAGCCTGACCGTCGGCTCGGCCAGCGTCGACGGCAAGGCCTTCGAAAATCTGGTGATCGACGGTACCGCGGCCAATGTGGCCATCACTGACACCGTCAGCGAAGTGATCGCCACCCTGACCGCCGACAAGTCCACCGTAGCCGAAGGTGGTCAAGTCACCTACACCGTGACCCTGACCAACGCAGCCGGTCTGCCGTTGAACAATCACGGTGAACTCACCTTCACCCTGACCGACGGCACCAAGATCACCGTCCCGGCCAATACTGCGACCGGTACGGCGACCATCAACGCTGCCGACGACGTGTTCACCGGCGGCCAGGCGCCGATCGTCAACAAACTGGAATCGGTTACCGGCGCGGACAACTTCGAAAAACTCACCCTGAGCCAGACCGCAGTCGACACCACCGTCACCGATGAGCCATCAGGCCAGGGCGACAAGGTCACCGTCAGCATCGAAGGCAATGGCGGCGTACAGGAAAACCTCGCGCCGACCTTCACCGTCAAGGTCGACCAGAAACTCGATCACGACCTCAAGGTCACCCTGAGCAACGGCGACACCGTCACCATCGAAGCGGGCAAATTGTCGGCCATCTACACCGCACCGGTGCAGGGTGACGACGTCTACAACGACCCAAGTAACCTGAGCCTGACCGTCGGTTCGGCCAGCGTCGACGGCAAGGCCTTCGAAAACCTGGTGATCGACGGCACCGCGGCCAACGTGGCCATCACCGACACCGTCAGCGAAGTGATCGCCACCCTGACCGCCGACAAGTCCACCGTGGCTGAAGGCGGCCAAGTCACCTACACCGTGACCCTGACCAACGCAGCCGGTCTGCCGATCAATAACCACGGCCCGTTGGAGTTCACCCTCTCCGATGGCACCAAAATCACCGTCCCAGCCAATACCGCGACTGGCACGGCGACCATCGCCGCTGCCGACGACGTCTTCACCGGCGGCCAGGTGCCGATCGTTAACAAACTGGAATCGGTTACCGGCGCGGATAACTTCGAAAAACTGACCCTGAGTCAGACCGAGGTCGCAACCACGGTCACCGACGAACCCGGTTCGGGCACCCCGACCGACAATCAGGGCGACAAGGTCACGGTGAGCATCGCCAGCAACGGCGATGTACAGGA
>NZ_CATKPX010000071.1:0-1078 GCF_949767755.1 Pseudomonas sp. IT-P4
AGTTATTGGCTGGCGGAAAGTATCGCCGGTCAATCCTGGTCGCGCCTGGAAAAAGGCGAGCCCCGGCGCTTCGAGAAGGGCGAGATCATGCCGACTCTGAACGTCAAGCATCGTCACAGCCGCTTCCTGCTCGCCGACCGTGTGACGGTCGAGGAGGAAAATATCGAATGGAGACTGTTCGGTGAGGTCTGAGTATTTATGGAGCTGTTTGATACTCATCGCCTTGACCGGTTGTGGCGCCAACAGTGCCGAGCCTTTGTCGGTGGACTTTGTAAACCCGCTCACCGATATCAACGTTGATCTCGCCTTCACCTGCCAACACGAAACAATTCCGGCGCCGCCCGCTGAGGCCGATGTGCTGTTCCATTACGCGCGCTGGTTGCAAAAGAACAACCAACTCAAGCAGGACAAGACCGTCGATGGAGAGATCGAACGTTTATATCGCATCGCCAGTGAGAACGGCCACTACAAGGCCAATATCAACCTGCAGAACGGTGCGATGCGCGGTACTTTCAAACTCCGTGGTGAAGAGCATTTGCGCATGAGTGAACAACTGATCAACGCGGAAGTGGCAACGGGATATTACTTTGTCGGTATCTTTTTGCAGCACGGCGCAGGCGGGTTGCAGCAAGATCACGAAATGGCCTTGCGTTACTACCGCAAAGCCGCCGATCAGGGCAATGCGCAAGCTCAGGCAGTTGTAGCCGACAAGTTGGCGCCGATTGATATTGCCCCGGATGTTGCGCGGCAGATGCGCCGTTGCGCAGCTGAACAAGGTCACGGTAAATCAGCCGTCGCCCTAGGTGTCCACTTTAAGAACAAAGGAAAGTACCAAGAAGCGCTTGAGGTCTTCCAGATGGGCGTTGTAGCTGGTAGCGACGGTGCTGCCGGCCGGTTGGAAAAAGGCTTCCGTGGCCCTAAGCCAGATAACCGCTTGCTCTACCTCGGCCAACAGGAAGACCTCGAACGCGCCGAACGCTACAAAAAAATCTGGAAAATCCTCTCGGGCTACTCCTACGCCAATCCCAAGGTCCCCGAGATCAACGAGATCCTCCCGCTGCCGCCCGCCCCGTTACCC
>NZ_CATKPX010000072.1:0-1076 GCF_949767755.1 Pseudomonas sp. IT-P4
AGCGCCTGAGTGGTGCTGAAACCCCGAGCTCTTTGTTCTTCGTAATACCCTTTCCAGGCTTTCGTACGGCTAGCCGACATCGCTGCATTGTGCAGAAGTCGGCGGGCCTCGGGGTCACCGCGCTTGGTCAAACTGCGGCGAGCGTCCTTCTGTCCTGATTTCGCCACCCGTAAATCCATGCCCAGGAAGGCGATAAATGCATCCGCGTTTCTAAAATCTCCTCGCTGAAATGCGGTTATCAAGCGGGCCCCAGTCAAAAATCCAATACCTTCAACTTTCAGGCAGCGCTTCAATTGACCGAGCAAGCCGGCTTCTTTGAGCTGATCGTTGATCGTCTTTTCGATCAGCGTCTCAAGCTGCTGCATGGACTTCACTTGCTCGGCAAAAGCCGCCTTGAGCAGCGGCTCATTCGACCAGCTCTGCACCAGGCCGACCCTGGCCTGGACCAAGGCTGCGCGACGGCGGAAAAGGCTCAGGAGCTGACGGTACAGCGGTGAGGGCGGAGTCCAGGGACGCAACTCCTCGGCTTCGTTCTTCAGGTAACGAGCCAGCAGCTTGGCATCCAGTGCGTCGGTTTTGGCGCGGATCTTCACGCCTTCGCGATAATGTTTGAGTTCATAGCCTCCCACCATGTAAATCGTGCAACCGGCCTCATAGGCCAGATCAGCGAAGTCCAGGTGGTAAATGTTGGTCGCCTCAATGGCAATAGCCACCGTCCCCGACAACGCCTTCAGCCACTGCTTGATGGATGTTTTGGTGTTGGGAATCTCTTCAAGCAAATCACCATCAAACTGATAAATCACCAGTTCATTCTTGGCGACATCCACACCCACGATCGATTTTGATAGAGAGACCGGCATTGCCACAGGATTTCCTCCGGGATAAGGTTTGAGCACTTGAAGGGCTCACCCAGAGGCGCAGGCTTGTTCCTATCGTCGGTCCTGGCCAGATGCATTCTTTATCGGCGCTTGGGTGAAAGGAGGAGGGGCGAAATCTCCCACGGTCTGTACTGCGTCAACAGTCAGAATCGAGCCTTGTCCCTCCTCCTCCCTTCAAGTCCTACCATACAAGCGAGC
>NZ_CATKPX010000073.1:0-1060 GCF_949767755.1 Pseudomonas sp. IT-P4
TGGTAACGGGGCAGGCGGCAGCGGGAGGATCTCATTGATTTCGGGGACTTTGGGATTGGCGTAGGAGTAGCCCGAGAGGATTTTCCAGATTTTTTTGTAGCGATCGGCGCGTTCGAGGTCTTCCTGTTGGCCCAGGTAGTACAACCGATCATCCGGCTCCGGACCACGGAAGCCCTCGCTCAAAAAAGACGCCGAAGTGCTGTCACCGGCCGCAACGCCAAGTTGGAATCCATCAAGTGCTTCTTGATAATGACCATCTGTCGACAGATCAACACCTAGGTCGGAGGCTGCATCACCGTGCCCCTGCTCGGCCGCGCAACGGCGCATTTTCCGGGCAACGTCCGGGGCAATGTTGATCGGCGCCAACTTGTCTGCGACATAGGCTTGAGCTAGCGGATTACCTTCATCGGCGGCTTTACGGTAGTAACGCAACGCTATTTCGTGATCTTTCTGCAGCCCCGCCGAACCGTTCTGCAGGAAGATGCCGACAAAGTAATATCCCGTTGCCACTCCGGCGTTGATCAGTTGCTCACTCATGCGCAAATGCTCTTCACCACGGAGTTTGAAAGTACCGCGCATGGCACCGTTCTGCAGATTGATATTGGCCTTGTAGTGGCCGTTTTCACTGGCGATGCGGTACAAGCGCTCGATCTCTACATCAACGGTCTTGTCCTGCTTGAGTTGGTTGTTCTTTTGCAACCAGCGCGCGTAATGGAACAGCACATCGACCTCGGCGGAGGCCGCAGGGATCTGCTCGTGTACACAGCTGAAGGCCAGCTTGGCCTTGACTTCAGTTAAAGGGTTCAAGGGCGTTTCCTTGGTCGAGGTAGAGGTAGGATTACTGGTATCGCAGGCGACCAGCAGCAGACATGACAGCAACAAGAGCCGGTGCATCAGTCGAGGTCCGACAGGTCGGATTCGCCGAAATAGAACTCGACGAGGGGGGCATAGGGAATCAATTGTTTGGATTGAAAATTCTTATTCCGTTTGATGATGTCTTCCCAGGCTTTGAACGCCTCCTTCGGATCATCCTGTGCACCCAAACCATTCGTGTGCATCC
>NZ_CATKPX010000074.1:0-1046 GCF_949767755.1 Pseudomonas sp. IT-P4
GCCTGGTAACGCTGACGGCGACCAAGACCGACGGGGACGGCGACAGCGCCCTGGCAACCCTGAACATCGGGCAGAACCTGGTGTTCAAGGATGACGGACCGAGCATCACCACCACCGGCGTGGAACCGACGCTGACGGTGGATGAAACGGTACTGGCGACCAACGATACCCAGAGCTTCGCCGCCAACTTCAATTCGGCGTTTGGCGCCGATGGGGCCGGCACCCTGACCTACGCGCTGGGCGTGGTGGCCGGGGCTTCCGGGCTGATCGACACGGCCTCGGGCCAAGCGGTGAACCTGTCGCTCAACGGCACCGTGGTCGAAGGCCGCACGGCCAGCGGCAACCTGCTGGTGTTCACGGTCAGCGTCGCCGCCAACGGCAGCGTCACGCTCGACCAGGCCCGCGCCGTGGTGCATGCCGACCCAAGCAATCCCGATGATTCGAGGAGTTTGACCTCGGACAACCTGGTGACGCTGACCGCGATCAAGACCGACGCAGACGGCGACAGCGCCCTGGCAACCCTGAACATCGGGCAGAACCTGGTGTTCAAGGATGACGGCCCGGCACTCAGTTTCGGCAACCTGATCGGGACCGGTAGCGTCCTGGCGCAATCCGGATTCTGGAATATGGCGACGGGAGCCGACGGGCTGGGTGCGGCCGGTCTGGACATCTCGTTGGTCAATGATCAGTTCACCCTCGTCAGGCCCGACAACACGACCACGACCGGGACCGGCACGCTCACCGAGCAGACGCCATCACCGGACGCCAATGGCGCGTACCAGTTCGCGGGAACCTTGACCGGTGATTTCGACAACAACGCTGCAACGGCGAATACCACCGTCGACTACACGCTGACTGCTTATGCCGATGGTCACTATGCACTGGATCTGGTGCAGGGCTTCAGTTCGACGATCGTGCTCAGCAGTGCCGACGGCTCGCTCGCTGCCGGCGGCCCGGATTCGGTGCGCACCTTGTTGATTCCTCAGACGAATGACCCGGCTATTCCTTCGACATCCGAGGAGATCGTGTTCTTTTCCGCGAAGGCA
>NZ_CATKPX010000075.1:0-880 GCF_949767755.1 Pseudomonas sp. IT-P4
GATCACCGAGGCCTGTATGCCACGGTGATGGAAGGCGCTGGTGATCAGGAAGGGAAAACACCATGAGCCAATACGAGATCGTGACACCGGTCGCACTCCAGCACACTCAAGAGGTGACCTGTACCCCGCCATGGTATGTGCGCAATACCGAATACCCTCCCGCCATGGCGACGTATCAACCGCTGATCAATGGGGAAGAAACGTTCCGGGCCGTGCACCTGGCCATTTCACAGGCCAAGGCAACTGTCGACATCATCTGCTGGGGCTTTCAGCCGTCGATGTATTTCATCCGCGACGGAATATCGCCGCGTATCGGTGAATTGCTGATGGCCATGGCTCGCGAAGGCGTCAAGGTGCGGATATTGGGGTGGGAAATGCCGTTTAACAGCGCGGGCTTTGCCGACGAATCCAATCTGCCCGGTAAAGGCCCGTACCGGATATACGACCGGGCGATGCAACCCTCCACGGACGAGCAATATGCTTATGACCGCCAGTGGTTTGCCAACTGTGCGCTTGCCGACAACATGGCCGCTGCGCATCTGGCGGCTCGCGGCACTCCAGTGTTCGTCAGTCGCGGTTTCAGCGTACTTGAGAGGGCCGAAATAGCCCATCAGGCGAAATACAAAAGTCTCGACCCGCAGGTCAGCGCCACCACGCAATTCATCCTGACTGCGACAGCGACCCATCATCAAAAAACCGTTCTCGTCGATTATGAACTGCCGGACCGCGCCGTCGGTTTCGTGATGGGTCATAACATGCTCGACGAGTACTGGGACACCAATGACCATTTGGCGGTGAACCGTGACAAGGACACCAAACCCGCCCCCAACAAGGGCCCGCGTGGCGATACCCCACGTCAGGACATTTCAAGCCAGGTCAG
>NZ_CATKPX010000076.1:0-791 GCF_949767755.1 Pseudomonas sp. IT-P4
TGTCTAGTCCTGAAATAGGTTTACACCTGTTTCACCCCAACGCCCGATGCACCGCATCGGGCGTTTTGTATTTCAAAGACAGGTGCGGTCGCTCGCCGTTATAGATCGATACCGACTCACTCACCATCTTCTTCGCCTGCGTCAAATCCTGCGGTCGCTGGAGCATAAGCTCTGTCTTTAATATCCCGTTGACCCGCTCTGCCAAGGCGTTTTGGTAGCAGTCATAGCCGTCCGTCATCGAACACCGGATGCCGTGTTTCGCGTGCAGTTCCTGGTACATTCCCGAGCAATACTGGCTGCCTCTATCCGAGTGATGGACCAGCGACTGCTGCGTTCGACGGTGTTTCACCGCCCGGCGCAACGCATGCGCTACCGACTCGGCGTGCAGGCTTTCATGGACGTGATAGCCCACGATTTTTCGCGAAAAAGCATCCGTCACAAGGCTCAGATAGACCACGCCTTCCTGAGTGGGCAAATAGGTGATGTCAGCCACCCAGACTTGTTCCGGGCCGCTTGCAACAACCTGATCAGGACCGGGCTTGAGCAGGTTCGGATGGCGCCGAAAGCGATGATGGCTGTCGGTCGTCTTGTGGTAAGCCCGCCTGCGGGCCACCAATAAACGCCTTTCACGCAGAATCGAAAACAGTCGATCTCGACCCACTTGCAGCTCAAGTTGAGGCTGGCACTGCAGCAAGTAATGCAGCTTTCGGGTGCCCAGACGTGGCTGCCGCTGGCGCTTTTGCTGAACGTAATCGGCAACTTTCTGATCCAGAACGAGACGAGCAGCATCG
>NZ_CATKPX010000077.1:0-754 GCF_949767755.1 Pseudomonas sp. IT-P4
CGAGGTGCCGCCCAAACCCTTGATCGCCGGCACCGTGCCGGCCCGGGTGACCAGCGCACAGGCCCACAACCCCTACGCCGATACCGACGCCGAGGGCCGCTACCGGGTGCAGTTCCTGTTCGACCGCGACACCTGGGACGCCGGTCGCGAAAGCTCCTGGCTGCGCCTGGCCCGGGCATACGCCGGCGACACCCACGGCCTGCACCTGCCGCTGATCGCCGGCACCGAAGTGGCGGTGGCCTTCGAACAGGGCGACCCGGACCGGCCCTACATCGCCCACGCCCTGCACGACAGCCAGCACCCCGACCACGTCACCATGTACAACGAAAAGCGCAACGTGCTGCGCACCCCGGCCAACAACAAACTGCGGCTGGACGATACCCGAGGGCAGGAGCACATCAAGCTCAGCACCGAACACAGTGGCAAGAGTCAGCTCAACCTTGGGCACGTGGTGGATGCCGAGCGGCAAAAACGGGGTGAGGGGTTTGAACTGCGTAGCGATGCCTGGGGGGCGATTCGGGCGGGCAAGGGGTTGTTTATCAGTGCCGATGAACAAACCAAGGCCCAAGGCCAGGTGCTGGAAATGGGCCCGGCGATCGAGCGCCTGCGCCAGGCCGGCGACCAACTGCAAACGCTGTCCGCCGATGCCTTGGCCGCCAACGCCGATCCCGCAGATGTGGCGGCGCAATTGGCGCTGATGCGCCAGCAACTCGATGAACTGAAAGCCGCGGTCCTGCTGCTCAGCGCCCCCCAA